>CAXXIZ010000001.1:0-2716 GCA_963667505.2 Acidimicrobiales bacterium
GGAGGGAGGGCGTAGCCCGACCGGAGTTCCAGGCCGCCGAAAGATTTTCCCCGGGCCTCCTGGCATTGGCGGCCGGTCGGGCAACGCTTGTGCTTTCCCGAGTCGAAGGAGAGCGCAGCGGTGTCCGGTCGCCACGTCACCGATCGCCAGAAGAGGCTATTCATGAAACTGAGGAAGACCCACACAATCGAAGTTGCGTCCGCGAAGGCGGGCTTCAGCCGCGCAACGGGATATCGTCTCGCGGCGGATCCGTCCCCTCCCTCGAGGGAGGCGGCACCACGGGGCCGACGTCGGCCGGACCCGCTGGCCGATATCTTCGACACCGAGGTGGTGCCGATCCTGGAGAACAGCCCGGGCATTCGCCCTGTCGGCGTGTTCGAGGAGCTGATGCGCCGCCACCCGGAGCTGGACCCCGGGGTCCGGCGCACCCTGGAGCGGCGGATCCGCGCCTGGCGCGCCGAGCACGGCCCCGAGCAGGAAGTGATCTTCCGCCAGAAGCATGAGCCGGGCCACCGCGGCTTCTCGGACTTCACCCACATGGGCCCTCTCGGCGTGAGCGTCGCCGGCGAGCCTCTGCCTCACATGCTCTACCACTTCCGCCTGCCCTGGTCGGGCTTCACCCATGCCAAGGTGGTGCTCGGCGGCGAGAGCTTCACGGCACTGGCAGAAGGGCTGCAGGGCGCGCTCTGGCATCTCGGCGGCGCGCCCCGCGAGCACCGCACCGACAGCCTGTCGGCGGCGTTCTGCAACCTGCGCAAGGACGAGGTCGAGGATATGACCGAGCGCTACCAGGCGCTGTGCGCTCATTACGGCATGACGGTCTCGCGCAACAATCGGGGCCTGGCCCACGAGAACGGATCGATCGAGAGCCCGCACGGCCACCTCAAGCGCACCATCGCCGACGCGCTTGCGCTTCGCGGCTCGGCCGACTTCGACGACCTCGACGCCTATCGCGCCTTCATCGCCGAGGTCGTGGGTCGCGCCAACGCCCATCGCGCCAAGCGCATCAACGCCGAGCGGGCGCTCCTGCGGGACCTGCCGACGATGCGCGCCGCCGACTACGAGGAGACCAGCGTCCTGGTCACCTCGTCCTCCGGCTTCATCCTGCGCCGTGTGTTCTACACCGTGCCCTCGCGCCTGATCGGCCACCGGCTCGGCGTGCGCCTCTATGACGACCGTCTCGAGCTCTTCCTCAGCGGCACGCATCACCTGACGGTGCCGCGCGGGCGCGCCGGCGCCACAGGACCGCATGCGCACGTGGTCAACTACCGCCACGTCATCCACTCGCTGAAGAAGAAGCCGATGGCGCTCAAGAACCTGGTCTACCGCGACGCCCTGTTCCCGCGCGAGGCCTACCGGCGCTGCTTCGAGCGAGCCCTGGAGCGGCTCACCGAGCGCGAGGCCTGCCGGCTCACGGTCACCCTCCTGGCGCTGGCCCACGAGGAGAACTGCGAGGCCGAGCTGGCCGCGGAGATCGACCGCGCGCTGAAGGCCAGGCGGCTCCCCGACCCCGACAGGCTCAAGGCGCACTTCGCGCCGGACCCGGCCGAGATGCCCAGGATCGTGGTCGCCAGGCCCCATCTGGCCGGTTACGGATCACTGCTCAGCGTGGGAGGTGCGTCATGACCCGCTCCGACGACAGCGCAGCGGCCGATCCCAACAAGGTCGATGCCATCAAGCTCTCCCTGATGCTCGCCGATCTCCGGCTGCCGACGATCAACCAGCTCTGGCAGAGCTTCGCCAAGCGCGCCGACGCCGAGGGCTGGACTGCGGCGCGCTTCCTCGCAGCCCTCGCCGAGCACGAGCTCGCCGAACGCGACCGTCGGCGCATCGAGCGCCATCTCAGGGAGGCCAAGCTGCTGCCCGGCAAGAGCCTCGCCTCCTTCGACTTCAACGCCGTGCCGATGATATCGAAGGCCCAGGTCAGCGCGCTCGCCGCCGGCGACGCATGGCTCACCCAGGGCGCCAATTGCCTGATCTTCGGCCCGCCAGGCGCCGGCAAGAGCCATCTGGCGTCCGCTATCGGCCTCGCCCTGGTCGAGAACGGATATCGCGTCCTCTTCACCCGGACCACCGATCTGGTGCAGCGCATGCAGGTGGCCAGGCGCGAGCTCGCTCTCGAAAGCTTGCTGGCCCGGCTCGACCGCTACAACCTTCTGATCCTCGACGACCTCGCCTACGTGCGGAAGGATCAGGCCGAGACCAGCGTGCTCTTCGAACTTATCTCGGCGCGCTACGAAAGGCGCTCCCTGCTGATCACGGCTAACCAGCCCTTCGGCGACTGGAACAAGGTGTTCCCGGACGAAACCACTGCCGTGGCTGCCGTCGACCGCCTCGTCCACCATGCCACGATCCTTGAGATGAACGTCGAGAGCTATCGCCGCCGCGCTGCCCTCGACAGACGGAAGAAGGGACCTGGGCGGCCCGCCAGGATCGCCACCGAGAAGAACACCGCCAAGGACTGATACGCGCTCAGGCGCCGCCTCGGCGGCGCTCACGTGCGCATCCTGCGGCCCGCCGGGATCACACCCGGCGGGCCGCGCTCGACTCCACCGCCGGCCGCGATCCCAAGAAGCGATATCGCGCTGACCGCCGAGCCGGCGCACCACGACAATCTGTGTGTATGTCGCGCCGCGACAATCAAAACCGAAGGGCCTTGCAATCCCCGGCCGCGCCCGCAATCATGCGCCCGCCGCTGGCGCCGGGAATCTCATCC
>CAXXIZ010000002.1:0-2662 GCA_963667505.2 Acidimicrobiales bacterium
TTGAGCAGGATTCCCTCCTGGCCGTCCGGGATCAGCACCACGGTGTCGCCGGCGGACCGCAGGGTCGAGCGGATCCTGGCGTCGCTGGCGATGACGATGGGCCGGTTGGTGGTGAGCGTGTGAGGGCAGATGGGGCACAGGATGATGGCCCCCATGGCCGGGTGGAGGATCGGGCCGCCGGCCGCCAGCGAGTACGCCGTCGAGCCCGTCGGCGTGGAGATGATCAGACCGTCGGACCGGTAGGTGCACAGGTAGTCGCTGCCCACGTAGGTTTCCAGGTCGATGATCTTGGAGCGCGCGCCCTTGGTGATGACCGCGTCGTTGAGGATCCGGAGGTCCCGCACGCCCTCCTTGCCGGAGATGCTCACGTTCAGGGTCATGCGCTTCTCGATGGTGTAGTTTTCCGAGATGGTGCTGGCGAGGACCTCCTCCAGCTCGTCCACGGCAATCTCGGTGATGAAGCCCAGGCCTCCCAGGTTGACGCCGACGATGGGCACCTCGGGGCGCTCGACGAGGCGGGCGATGCTCAGGAGCGTGCCGTCGCCGCCCAGGACGATGACGAGGTCGGCGCGCTCGGCCATCTCGGCCTTCCGGGCCACCCGGCCGCCGGCGGAGCCGAACTCGGCCTCCACCAGCACCTCCATCCCGCGGCCCTCGAGCCACGGGATGGTGCTCCTCATGAGCGTCTCGGCCTTCTCCTCACCGTACTTGGCGACGATTCCAACGACTTTGATCATGTCCCTGCCGGAGAAGTACCACAGGGTGGGGGACGATGCCATCTTGGCGTCGCCGGCGGGTCACTCCTTCTGCAAGGCGTCGAAGACCTTCTCCGCGGTGATGGGCAGGTCGGCGATGCGCACCCCCACCGCCGCCTCCACCGCGTTGGCGACGGCCGGCGCCGTGGGCACGATGCTCATTTCCCCGATGGCCTTGGCGTTGTAGGGGCCGGGTCCGGTCTGGTCCTCCACCAGCACGGTCTCCAGCCGCGGCAGGTCCTTCACGCACGGCACGCAGTAGTCGCCGAGATTCAGGGTGGTGACCCGCGGCCCGTCCTTGACCATCTCCTCCATCACCGCGTAGCCCAGGCCCTGCACGAAGCCGCCGTCGATCTGGCCCTGGTGGCCCAGCGGGTTGATGACGGTGCCGACGTCGTGGGCGGTCACCACCTTCTTCACGTCCACGGTGCCGGTCTCCCGGTCCACCTCCACCTCCGCCACCTGCACGAAGAAGGCCGGCACCGGGGAGCGCTCGGGCCGGTAGGACTTGCGCACCGACAGCGCCCGCTCCTCGGCGATGAGCTTCCCGGCCACGTCGGCGAACGCCAGGGCGGCGCCGTCGGCGCTGAAGCGGCCGTCCGCCAGGGTCACCGCCTCGGGCTTGCAGCCGAGGGCCTGGGCCGCGGCGTCCGTCATCTTCTCCCGCAGCTCCTCCACCGCTTCCACCAGGCCGCGCCCCACCATGGCGGTGATCTTGCTGCCGCCGGGCTCGGCGTCGGTGTCGAAGGTGTCGGTGTCGCCGCGCGCCACCTGCACCCGTTCCGCCGGCAGGCTCAGCAGCTCCGCGGTGATCTGGCGCAGCAGCGTGTGCGTGCCCGTGCCGATGTCGGGAATGGCGGTGAGCACCGTCACCTCGCCGCCGGCGTCGCAGGTGATCTCCAGGTTGACCGTGCCGCTGCCGCCGGTGTGGCGGAAGGAGAGGGCCATGCCCCTGCCGGTGTCGGGGCCGGCCGGCTCGTCGTTCCACCCCGCGGCCGCCAGCGCGGCCTCGACGGTCTCGCGGCAGCGGATCTTCTGCATGCCGCGCTTGTTGGGCAGCTCGTCGCCGTCCTGCATCAGGTTCCTGAGCCGCAGCGTCACCGGGTCCATGCCGAGCTTCCGCGCCAGCATGTCCAGCAGCGACTCGATGGCGAACACCGTCTGCGGCTGCCCCGGCGACTTCATGTAACCGCCGGGAACGCCGTTGGTGTACACGTTGCAGGTGCGGATGGCGTAGTGCGGGATACGGTAGGCGTTGACGATGAAGGTGCCGTCGATCTCCGAAGGCTTGAAGCCCGAGTAGGCGCCGCTGTCGAAGTAGATGTCGCTGTCCAGGGCCACCAGGGTTCCGTCCCTCCTGGCGCCGAGCTTGACGCGCATGACCGAGGGGTGGCGCGGGTCGCCGGCCATGAGCTCCTCGGTGTAGTTCATCACCATCTTCACCGGGCGGCCCGCGGCCTTGGAGAGGTAGTAGCAGACCGGCACGTCCATCTGTGAGCCCTTGCCGCCGAAGTCGCCGCCCAGGGCCACGCCGTGCACGTGGATGTTCGCCTCTTCCAGTTCCAGTTGCGCGGCCAGCATCTGCTTGAGCCGGAACGGCGCCTTGCACGACGCCCACACGTCGATGCGGCCCGGGTCCGCGGCCGACACCACGGTGGCGTGGGGCTCCAGGTACACCTGGTGCACCCCCGGCGTGCGGAAGGTGTGCTCGACTACCACCTCGGCGTCCGCCATTCCCCGCGCGACGTCGCCGGCCGTGTGCTCCTTCAGCGACAGTGCGTTGGGCCGGTCCTCCGGGCGGCCGGGCACGCCGGCATAGCCGGCGAGCTGCTCGTGGATCACCGGGGCGCCGTCGGCCAGGGCTTCTTCGATGTCGGCCACCGCGGGCAACTCCTCGTACTCCACCT
>CAXXIZ010000003.1:0-15538 GCA_963667505.2 Acidimicrobiales bacterium
ATCCTTGTCGTCTCGCTCGAGGAACCCCTGGCCGCAGAACCGGGGGAAGATGTTGGGGAAGTTGACGGCCGCCTCCACATGGTTGAGGTCCATGTCGGCGAGCCGGGCGGTCTGCTCGTAGGTGCCGGGGCGAAGGTCCTCGTAGCGGGCGGCCACGTTGCGCTGCTCCTCCCGGGGCATCCCGGCGGGGCCGTGCAGCAGCCCGGTGGGGGTGACGCTGTCCTCGAACAGCCACACGTCGCACCACTGGCCGTCGGGGTCGTTGCGCTCGAAGCCGTAGTGGCCGCCGGTGAAGTGCAGCCTGACCTTCTCCTGCACGACTCGCGGGCCACGGTCGCGCATCGACGGCGGAAGCTGCTGCTGCCAGAGGTCCTTGGGCTCCATCACGTGGTCGTCCACGGAGATGATGAGCGGCAGCTCCTCGACCGCAGGGGTGGACGTCACTGGACGGGCCCCGGCTCAGCCGGTCCGACGGGAAGGGGGCTCGACGGACCCTCAGGCGTCGACCCTGCGGGCGCATGCCTTGAAGATATCTTCCGCGGTGTCGTCCCACAGGTCCTCGGGCGCGTCGTCGAGGTCGCTGGGATTGGGGGTCTCGCGCAGGGCCTTGTCGAGGGAGCGGAACTCCTCCAGCGTCAGCTGGGCCCGCAGCCCGTCGAAAGAGCACGAGCACAGCACCCGGGCCTGGGCCTCGGTGAGGTTCCCGGTGTTGGCCTGGATGCACGACTCCATGAAGTTGTGCTCCACCGCGGACTCGGCGCTGTACTCGGCATCGACGAAGCGGTCGTCCTCCTCGGCCTCCGTCCAGGTCTCGGGGTCGGCGCTGTTCCCGCATCCGGCCAGCACCAGGACCACAGCCGCGGCAAGAACCCAGACAGGACGGCGACGGCTCATAGCGGACCTGAGGCTATCGGCTCGCATCGGAGGCGAACGCCGAGAGCCCGGTGTCACGCCCCCAACGCCCTGGCCCGGTCGAACACCGCGTCGAGCATGGGCTCGGTGAGGCGGCCGGTGAAGGTGTTCTGCTGGCTGGGGTGGTAGCTGCACAGCAGGGTGCGGCCGCCCGGCAGCGGTGCCTCGGCGCCATGGCCGAAGCGGGGGCGGGGTCCCGACCCGAGCTCGCGCCACACCACCTGGTGGGCGAAGCCGCCCAGCACGACCACCACCCGCAGCCCGGCGAGCGCCTCCAGCTCGCGCCTCATGAACGGCATGCAGGCGTCGCGCTCAGCGGGCTGGGGCTTGTTGGCCGGCGGCGCGCACTTCACCGGCGCGGTGATCCACGCTCCGGTGAGGACCAGCCCGTCGTGGAGGCCGGTGGACTGGGGCTGGCTGGCGTAACCGGCCCGATGCAGCGCCCGGTACAGCCAGTCGCCGGAGCGGTCGCCGGTGAACATCCGCCCGGTGCGGTTGGCCCCGTGGGCTGCGGGCGCCAGACCCACCACCACGAGGCGGGCGTCGGGGTCGCCGAACCCGGGCACGCCCCGAGCCCAGTACTCCTCGTGGCGGTAGGCGGCCCGCTTGTCGCGCCCGATCCGCTCGCGCCACTCCACCAGCCGGGGACACGCCCGGCAGGCGGTCACCTCCGCCTCCACCTCGGCGAGGACACGGCGAGCACCGGCGGACTCCACAGGCGAGCAGGCTACGTTGACAAGCATCATGGCCGCCGATTCCGCCCCGACCACGAGCACTGCCTCCGCTGCGGCCAAGTCCGCCTCCAAGCGTGCGGCAGGCACCAAGCATGGGGCGAGAGCCAGACGTGGGGCGGACGCCAAACAAAGGACAGCACCCGCGGTGGTGCTGTTCGTGCGGCATGGGCAGACGCCCACCACGGGATCGGTGCTGCCAGGACGGGCGCCGGGTCTGCACCTGTCGCCCGAAGGCGCCGAGCAGGCCCAGCGGGCGGCCGAGCGCCTGGCCGGGCTGGGGCGGGTCAAGGCGGTGTACGCCTCGCCCATGGAGCGCACCGTCGAGACGGCTGCGCCCATCGCCCGGGCCTGCAAGCTGCGGGTGCGCCGCAGCCCGGGCCTCATCGAGTGCGACTTCGGCCGCTGGACGGGCCGCAAGCTGGCCAGTCTGCGCCGGCGCAAGGAGTGGACCACCGTGCAGCGCCACCCGAGCGGGTTCCGCTTCCCCGGCGGCGAGTCGTTCGCGGAGATGCAGGCCCGGGCGCTCGACGCGGTGGCCGCCATCTGCTCCCGCCACGCCGGCGAGACCGTGGTGGCCGTGTCCCACGCCGACGTGATCAAGGCGGTCGCCGCCGCGGCGGCCGGCACGCCATTGGACCTGTTCCAGCGGATCGTGGTCTCGCCGTGCTCGGTCACCGCCATCGCCTACGACGCCGCCGGCCCGATCCTGCTCACCGTGAACAACACCGGCGACGACCTCGCCGCGCTGAAGCCCTCATGAGCACGGCACCCGCCAAGAGGCCGAGCGCGATGAGCGAGTCGTTCCACTTCGAGGCGGTCGAGATGCTCACCGTCGGCACGCTCGGCCCCAAGGGCGAGCGGGTCTTCTACCTGCAGTGCCTGGCCGAGGGCGAGCTGGTGTCGCTGAAGTTCGAGAAGCGCCAAGCCTCCGCGCTGGCCGAGTACCTCGACCGGGTGCTGCGCGAGCTGCCCTCCGGCGAAGAGGGGGCCCCTCCCGAGGATCTGGGAATGCGCGAGCCGGTGGTCGAGGCCTGGACGATCGGCACGCTCGGCATCGCCTACGACCAGCACGGCGACCGGGTGATCCTCGTGGCCGAGGAGCTGGTCGAGGACGAGGACACCGCCGCGGCCTCGGCCCGTTTCGGGCTGACCCGCCCGCAGGTCAAGGCGCTGGTGGAGCGGGCCCGGGCCGTGGTGGCCGCGGGCCGGCCGCCGTGCCCGTTCTGCCTGCGTCCCCTGGAGCCGTCCAACCGAGACTGGTGCCCGTGCCACAACTAGAGGGCGAGGCGGCCCGCCAGTCGCCCATCCTCGACCGTCCGCCGATCGAGACCGGCCGGGCCCTGGCCCTGCTGGCCGAGGGGGAACTGGAGCTGCGGGGACGGATGCCGTACAGCTCCAACATGACGTTCCTAGTGGACGTGTCCCACGACGGGCTCGACGCCCAGGCCATCTACAAGCCGGTCCGGGGCGAGCGGCCGCTGTGGGACTTCCCCTCGGGCCTGGCCCACCGCGAGGCGGGCGCCTTCCTGATCGACCAGGCCCTGGGGTGGGACTCGGTGCCCCCCACCGTGGTCCGCGACGACCTGCCCTTCGACGAGGGATCGCTGCAGCTGTTCATGCCCGCCGACTTCGAGGAGCACTACTTCACGCTGGTGTCGCGCCATCCGCTGAGGCTCGAGTTCGAGCGCATCTGCGCGCTGGACATCGTGATCAACAACACCGACCGCAAGTCGGGCCACTGCCTGCTCGGCACCGACGGCACGATCTGGGCCATCGACAACGGGCTGTCGTTCCACTCCGAGTTCAAGCTGCGCACCGTGATCTGGGACTTCGCGGGCGAAGAACTGCCCGACGGCGTGCGCCAAGGCCTTCAGCGGCTGCTCGACGCTGGCCTGCCCGAGCCGCTGGCCGCCACGCTCACCCCCGCCGAGCACGACGCCACCCTGGCCCGCACCGAGACGCTGCTGGCCTCCGGCCGGTTCCCGTCGGACGGCCACGGCCACCGCTGGCCCTGGCCGCTGGTCTAGGTAGCCTGCTGCGTTCCGGCGCCGGGCCGCCGGGCTCGACACTCCCAGGCCGAACGGAGAGGCTGACGTGAAGGGCTTCGACCCCCGCTACAAGGACCTGCCCGACTACATCCTCGGCATCACCTACAGGATCTGGGAAGGCCGGGAAGTGGACGCACTCAGAGAGCTCTACGCGCCCGACATCATCGTGCGGTCACCGGAGGGAGTCGTCAAGGGCAACGAGAGCGTGATCGCAGCCACTCTGGCCACCCTCGCGGCCTTCGGTGACCGCCAACTCCTGGGAGAGGACGTCATCTGGAGCGGTGATGACGAGACGGGCTTCCTCTCCTCGCACCGGATCATGTCACTGGCGACGCACAGCGGCGACGGGAGCTACGGACCAGCCACCGGCGCGCAGCTTCGATACCGGATCATCGCCGACTGCGCGGCCCGGGACAATCAGATCTACGACGAGTGGCTCGTACGCGATCAGGGCGCCATCGTGCGCCAACTCGGGATGGACCCCATGCGGTACGCGGCGGATCAGATCGACGCCGAGGGCGGGCCCGAGACCTGCCCGCGCCCCTTCCAGCCCTCACTCGACGCGGGACCCGCGTACGCCGGCACGGGCAACGGCCACGCGACGGGCGAACGGTACGCAGGCATGCTCGAGCGAGTCATGGGCGGCGGGCTCGACGCGGTCGCCGAGCACTACGACAGGGCTGTGCAGGTCGAGTTGCCCGGCGGCCGGACCGCCCACGGGCGGGCCGAGGCCGACCGCTTCTGGCTCGGGCTGCGAAGCTCCTTCCCGGGGGCCCTCTTCGAGATCCACCACCGCATCGGGCGCGACGACCCCGGAATGCCACCCAGATCCGCTCTGCGCTGGTCCCTCACCGGGACCCACGACGGCTGGGGCGCATTCGGCCGGCCGAGCGGGGCAGAGGTCCACGTCATGGGAATCAGCCACGCCGAGTTCGGTCCCCGGGGGCTGCGGCGCGAGTGGGTACTCATCGACGAGACGGCCGTCTGGAAGCAGATTCTGCTGCACACCGGTTAGGAGGCCCGCGGCGGTGTCGACGAGCCCGTTCGAATAACCCTTGATTTGCAAGGATGAATACGTATGCATAAGATGGTCGGATGGCTCGGTCGGGTCGCGGGCGCCCAGTCACCTCAGTAGACGTCGCCGCGGCCGCGGGCGTATCACAGGCCACGGTCGCCAGATGCTTCACCACCCCGAATGTCGTGGCGCCTGCCACCCGCCAGCGGATCGAGGCGGCCGCCGACCAGCTCGGCTACGTGCCCAACGCCATTGCCCGCAGCCTCAAGTCCCAGCGCACCAACATCGTCGGCGCGGTCGTCCCCGCAGTCGGCGAGTACTGGCAGAACGTGGTGACGTGCTTCTCGCGCTGCCTCACCGCTCGGGGCCGACAGTTGCTGCTGTTCAGCTTCCTCGACCAAGCCGACGTGGACGAGACGCTGGAAGCGGTGGCGCAGTACCGCCTCGACGGCCTGATTCTGGCCTCAGCGAACATCGCCGAGGCGCAACTGTCCAGGATGACGCAGACGGGTCTGTCGCTGGTGGCCTTCAACCATCCCGACGCGGCCGGCATCGTCCCCTCGGTGACGGTGGACAACGAGGCAGGCTCAGCCGAACTGGCCCGCCACCTCGCTGATCTCGGATGCACCCGGGTCCTCTACGTCGGCGGTGTGGCGGCTGCCTCCACCGACCGGGCCCGCTTCCGGGGCGCAGCCCGCACGCTCGCCTCGTCCGGTGCGACCTGCAACTACATGGAGGCCGGCGCCTTCACCTACGAGGCCGGCTACAAGGCCGCCGACCGGGTCAGCCAACTGGACAGGCTCCCCCACGCCATCATGGTCGGCGGCGACGAGGTGGCCTTCGGAATGCTCGACGGTCTGCGCCAGTACGGGATCACCGCTCCCACCGATCTGCTGATCACCGGGTTCGACGGACTGCCCCAGGCAAGCTGGGCGGGCTACGACCTCACCACCCTGGTGCAGCCGGCCGAGCAGCTCGCCGAGCACGCAGTCGAACTCGCGGCCAGAGGGGCGGACACCCCCTCCAACGTCGTGACTCCGTCGGTGGTCGTGGCCGGAACCCTTCGCCGGGGCCGGACCACCCACCGCGGCGAGGAACCGTCGGCCCAACCGCGGTCGAGGCCCGGGCGAGGCTGCGGCGCCCGGCCGAGGGCGGGCCGCTGATGAGCTCGTCCGGCGACGTGACAATGGGACCGTCCGAGTTCGCCCGCCGTGTGATCCAACCCGGCGAGTTCGTGGCGGACCGGTCCGCCTTCGTGGACGTGCGGCTCCCCCGCTCGGCCGGCAAGGCGAGCTACTCGCTCATAGGTCCGGGGGTGTCCCAGAACCCCGGTCAGGCAGTGAACCTGACCGAGGCGCACGGGTTCCATCTGGGTGCGGCCTCCATGGATCACGGCGTCGTCAACAACCAGCACATGCACTTCACCGCGGAGGTGTTCGTCTGCACCAGAGGCCGGTGGCGGATGAGGATCGGCGAGCACGGGCAACAGACCCTGGACATCTCCCCAGGCACGGTGTTCTCCGTGCCGACCTGGGTGTTCCGAGGCTTCGAGAACATCGGCTCCGACGACGGCTGGCTCTTCGCGGTGCTCGGCGGCAACGAGACCGGAGGGATCGTGTGGGCCCCGGACGTTCTGAGGGCGGCGGCTGAGACCGGGCTGTTCCTCGGTGCGGACGGCACGGTGATCGACGCCTCCGCCGGCGACAGCGTCAACGGCTGCATCGAGCCTCTGGAGGAATCGCAGCTCGCGTCGCTGGACAGCTACAGCGACGCCGAGCTCGTCGCTCGTACTGTGAGGTTCGAAGACCTGGTCTGGTCCCGTCGCTCGCTGCTGTCGAGCGTCGCCGGCAAGGACCGCGCCGGCGCTGCCGTCGAACTGGCGCCCGTGATCGGCTACGGCATGACCGAGGACCGCCATCACCAGCCGCCCATCACGATCCCCCACGGCTTCACCATCGAGTGGCTGAGGGCCGCTCCGGGGGCGAGCTTCGGCCTGCACCGGCTGGCCCGTCACCAGGCAGCGATCCTGACGGAGGGCAGCTGGGAGGTCTCCGTCAACCGCGGCTCTTCCGAGCTCACGGCCCGCCCCCAGGAGGGTTCGGTGGTGTCGGTGCCTCCCGGCGTGTGGCGTGACTTCCTCAACGTCGGCGAGTCGGAGGCCTGCGCTCTCATGGTGTGCAACTCCCAGGAGCGGCCGCGAGTCCTGTGGGACGGGGCTCACGAGCGGACGGCTGCCGAGAGCGGCTGGAGCCGCGACGCGTCCGGTTACCTGGCTCCCGCAGCGCTGGTGGCAGGCGCATCGGGAGCAGTGCCATGAGCCTCCCCCTCTACACGATCTGTGGCGCCCCGAGAGGCGCCGATGGTGTCCCTACAACAATCCCAACAGGAGGGAAGACAATGAAAGCAACATCGCACCGTTGGTGGCGGATCCTCGCCGCCTGCTGTGCCCTGACCCTGGTGGCCGCATCATGCGGCGACGACGATGACGAAGCGCCGGCCCCATCGGCCGACGCTGACTCGTCCACGGACGGCTCGGCCGACACCGACATGGCCGAAGAGGAACCGGCCGCCGACGACACCGACATGGCCGAAGACGACGCCGACATGGCCGAAGAGGAACCGGCCGAAGACGACGCCGACATGGCCGAAGAGGAACCGGCCGCCGACGACGCCGACATGGCCGAAGAGGAACCGGCCATGGAGCTGATCTCCGATGAGTGCCCGATCCCCAACCCCGACTCGAGCATCGAGATCGACCTGATGGGATGGGAGTTCCCGATCGTGTCGCAGTACGCCGAGGAGATCGCCGACTGCGAGGCAGGGAACTACTCGTTCAACTACCAGTTCCTCGACTCGGTCGAGGCCCGCAACGCCATGACGCTGGACGCCTCCACGGGTGCTCCGACCTTCGAGGTCTACCAGGGCTCGAACGCGTTCATCGGCGAGCTGGCCAACCAGGGCTTCGTGCTGCCCCTCAACGACCTGGTCGACAAGTACCGCGACGAGTTCAATCTCGACCAGATCGACCAGGCCTTCTGGGACATGGCTTCGATCGACGGGAACATCTACTCGATCCCGATGATCTCCAACACCATGCACATCTTCTACAACGAGGCCCAACTCGCTGAGCTGGGGGTGTCGGTGCCGACGACCTTCGATGAGGCCTTCGCGGCGTGCGAGCAGGTCATCGCGGGCGGCTACGACATCGGCTTCCTGTACATGCTCTCCGCCGGCTGGGCCTGGCAGATCGAGTTCGACAGCGTGCTCGGATCCATGGGCGTCACGCCGATCGATCCGGCCACCGGACAGCCCAACTTCAACAGCCCTGAGGGTGTCGCGGCCGCGACGCTGCTGCGCGACATGTGGCAGCGGTGCGCGCCCGATGCCGCCGGGTCGTACAGCACCGACGACGTGCAGGCCGCCTTCCAGACCGGCGAGGCCATCCTCGGCCACACCTGGGCCTCCCGGGCCGGAGCGATGGACGACCCCGAGGCATCGACGGTGGTGGGCGAGATCCAGTTCGCGCCCGCACTGAGCACCGGAGGCGACACCGTCGCCGCGCCGGCCTACATCGACGGCTGGATGATCCCGGCGGGCACGCCGGACGACATGGTCGAGAAGATCTTCCTGGTGATGCTGGCCGCGACCGACCTCGAGAGCCAGGAGGCCGCGGCCGAGTTCGGCCTGGTGACCCGCACCGGCGTGTCCCATCCCAACGGCCCGCGCGATGCAGCCGCGGCCGAGGCGAGCCTGGTGAGGGGTCGGGGCGCCGACCTGACCCACCCGGCCGCCGGCCTGGCCCGGGCCAAGCTCGGCGAGGCGCTCGTGACGATCCTCGACGGTACGCCCGTCGAGGAGGCCCTGGCGGCCGCCGAGGCGGCCTATCTGGCCGAGGCGTCCGAGCAGGGACTGCTCTAGCGCTTTCACGACTGGGGGTAGGCGGCGCACTCCCGCGCCGCCTACCCCCAGTCTCACCAACGCGTAGGGTTCCCCGGTGCGCCCGAGGTGAACTCTCCGACACCCTGACCTGAGGCGGGAGGACACGACCGTGAATCGACGCACCTTCTGGTGGTTCACGATCCCGAGCGTGGTCGTGATGCTGGCCCTCATGGTCTTCCCGCTGATCACCACTGTCTGGCTGGGCTTCCAGAAGCTGCTCCTCCGCGACCTCAACAACCCCGAGTGGGTGGGTTGGGACAACTATCGCGACGTGCTGTCGGACCCGGAGTTCTGGGCCGCGGTGCGATTCACGCTCGTGTTCGTCGCGGTGACCGTGCCGGTGTCGATGGTGTTCGGCCTCGCCGTCGCGTTGCTGCTCGACCGGATCGGGCGGGGCCGCGCCTTCTACATGGCGGCGCTGCTGCTCCCGTTCATAGTCACCCCAGTAGTGGGGACGCTCATCTACGAGGACCTCTTCGAACGGGGCGGACTCGTCTCCTGGCTGTGGGAGGTGTTCACCGATGACGCCTTCGCGGTCAGTGCTTCCAACGTCAAGGTGCTGATCCTGGTCCAATACATCTGGTACGTCATGCCCTTCGCCATGATCACCTTCTTCGCGGGCCTGCAGACGCTGCCGGAGGAGCGGGTCGAGGCCGCGGCCCTCGACGGGGCCGGCTTCTGGCGGAACCTCTGGCACGTGACGCTGCCGCACCTTCGGCTGCTGGTCGTGTTCGTGGGGCTCATCTCGGTCATGGACGCCTACCGCGTCTACGACAGCGTGTTCGTGTGGACCGGCAACCGGTTCACCGAGGCCCACACGCTGTCGGTGTACAACGTCCGGGTCGCCACCGCCTTCGACATCGGCCGGCTGGGCAAGGGCAACGCCATCGCGGTGCTCACCGTCATCGGCATCTTCGTGGTGCTCATACCGTTCCTGTGGCGAAGCTACCGCGACCAGATCGCGGAGAGGACCTGACCGGTGCAGCTCTCCCGGCCCTCCATCCGGCCCTCCCGGGTTGCCCTCCACGCCGTCATGATCCTGCTGGTGGTGTGGAGCGTCACGCCGTTCCTGTGGACCGCTCAGACCTCGATCAAGTTCACCCGGGACGTGGCCTCGAAGACCCCGGTGCTGTGGGGTTACGAGACCACCGCCAACGCCTACCGCAACTTCTGGCTCGACTCCGACGACCTGAACATGTGGGGCGTGCTGTCGTTCATACTGGTCGTCGCGGCCCTGGCCACTGCGCTGGGCCTGATCGGGCGCCGTGCCCGCCATGGCTGGCCCTGGTTCGTGGGGGCCACCGGGGTGATCTGCGTGGCCCTGTGGCGCTTCCCCCGGATCTGGGAGGCCAACGACGAGTACGACTTCCTGGTCAACAGCGTCGTCGTCACCCTCCTGACGATGCTCATCTCGCTGTCCATAGGGCTGCTGGCCGGATACGGCCTCGCCCGCTACACCGGCATCTCCGGCGCGGTCATCCTGATCGTCGCGCTTGGTTTCCGGGCGCTGCCCCGGACAGCGTTCGTACTTCCGTACTTCTTCGGCGCCAAGGAGATCGACGACTGGCTCACAAGCACCGGCGTCGGCTCCTGGAACTTCCCCCTGATCGACTTCCCCGGAATCGACACCCTCCAGATCCTGGACACGCGGCTGGCCATCGTGCTCGCCCTCGTGGCCGTGAACCAGCCATTCACGATCTGGATGCTCCGCAGCTTCTTCATCGAAGTGCCCAAGGAGATGGAGGAGGCCGCCATGATGGACGGCGCCACCCGGCTGCAGGCGTTCCGCAAGGTGATCATCCCCATCATGTGGCCCGCGATCATCGCGACGGGCCTGTTCACGATGCTGCTCGCCTACAACGAGTACCTGTTCGTCCGGGTGCTGGCCCCGACGGAGTGGACGCTGCCGGTGGCGATCGTCTCGTTGACCGGCGGCGAGAGCTCGCGCACGATCACCGAGGCCGCGGCCGCGTCGGTGTCGATCACCCTGCCGATCGTGATCGTGATCATCCTGTTCCAGAAGCACCTTGTCAGGGGCCTCGGCGCCGGCGCGGTCAAGGGCTGAGGCATGCCACCGCACCTGCAGGAGGCGAAGCGGGTGGTGCTGGACTACCACGACGCGCTCGGCTCCGTCTGCGCAGCCAGGGACGCCGCGGCCGAGGACATCGCCAAGGCGCTGGGGAGCTGCGTGTCCGACGACTACCTCTGGCGCGGAATGCACCCCTTCTACGAACAGCAGGGCGCACATGATGTGACCGGGGTCTTCTGGCGACCGCTGGTGCGGGCCATGGCCCCGCTGCAGCGCCGCTGCGACGTGTTCCTCGCTGGCGACAACGACGTCGACGAGGGGGCCACTACCTGGGTGTGCTCGATGGGAAACCTGATCGGCCGGTTCGACGGACCGTGGCTCGACATCCCTCCGACGCGGCGGGTGGTGCAGCTCCGCTTCGCCGAGTTCAGCCGGGTCTCCGACGGCCGGATCACCGAGACGGCGATGTTCCTGGACCTGCTGAGCGTGATGCGCCAAGCCGGCCAGTTCCCGTTGCCGCCTCCCACCGGCCAGCCCGGGTTCTACGTCGGTCCCCGCACCGGCGACGGCCTGCTCCATGACGAGCAGGACCCCGCCGAGGGCCGGGCCACGCTCTCGGTGGCCCGGCGAATGGCGGCGGACCTCAGCGAGGCCAACCGCATCGCCAAAGAGTCCGGCGACGACCGGTTGCCCCACGACGTCCTGGCCCGCTGCTGGCATGAGGACATGCTCTGGATCGGCCCGGACGGCATCGGCTCCAGCTACACGATCGAGCGCTACCGGCAGCAGCACTCGCTCCCGTTCCGCTTCGGCCTTACCGACAAGGAGTTCCACGGCCATGTGGCCCGCCTGGCCGAAGGCCGCTACGCGGCGTGGTTCGGATGGGCCAACGTGTCCCACCGGCCCCGCGGCGGCTTCCTCGGCCTGCCGGCCAGCGGCCCTGCAGAAATGCGGGTTGTGGACGTGTACCGCCGCGACGGCGACAAGCTCGCCGACAACTGGGTGTTCATCGACCTGCTCCACTGGCTGTCCCAGCAGGGGCTGGACCCGTTGGAGCGCATGCGTCACCTGCTGGGAATCAAGGAGTTCTGAATGTCCACAGTCACCCTCAAGAACCTCACCAAGGACTACCCCAACGGCTTCCGCGCCATCACGGACCTGAGCCTGCACCTCGACGACGGCGAGTTCCTGGTGCTCGTCGGGCCCTCCGGCTGCGGCAAGTCCACCGCGCTGCGCATGATCGCCGGACTCGAGGACATCACCAGCGGCGACCTCTACGTCGGCGACCGGCGCCTCAACGACGTTCCTCCCAAGGACCGCGACATGGCCATGGTGTTCCAGAACTACGCCCTCTACCCGCAGATGACCGTGGCCGAGAACATCGCCTTCCCGCTGAAGCTGCGGCGGGTTCCCAAGGCCGAGCGCCAAGCGCAGGTCCGCCAGGCGGCCGAGATCCTGGAGCTGACCGAGCAGCTCGACAAGAAGCCGGCGCACCTGTCCGGCGGCCAGCGTCAGCGGGTGGCCATGGGGCGGGCCATAGTGCGGCACCCCGCGCTCTTCCTGATGGACGAGCCCCTGTCGAACCTGGACGCCAAGCTGCGGGTGCAGATGCGGGCCGACATCGCCGGGATCCAGCGCGAGTTGGGCGTCACCACGTTCTACGTGACTCACGACCAGGTGGAAGCCATGACGATGGGCGACCGGGTGGCCGTCATCAAGGACGGGGTTCTGCAACAGGTCGCCACACCCGAGAGCATCTACGGAAGGCCCGACAACGTGTTCGTCGCCGCGTTCATCGGCTCGCCATCGATGAACCTCTATGAGGCATCCCTGACCGGCAGCGACGGGCCGGACGGGGGCTACTCGCTGATGCTCGGCGATCAGCGCCTGGCCGTTCCGGCCGAGGTCGTCGCGGCCCTGCCCGCCCTGGCGTCATATCAGGACCGGCCCGTCGTCGTGGGCATCCGTCCCGAGCACCTCGAGGACGCCGCGGTCGCCGGTGACCACCCCGACGACCAGCGCCTCGACGCGACGGTGGACGTGCGGGAGGCGCTGGGAGCGGAGACGCTGGTCCACTTCAGCCTCAACGCCCAGAGCGTGGACAGCGGGGATCCGGACGCCCTGGACGATCTGCGGGACACAGGTCGCTGCACCGCCCGGCTCTCGGCCTCCTCCAGGGCGCAGGTCGGCGACCGGATACGAGTGAACGTGGAGGCGCAGAACCTGCACTTCTTCGACCGCCAGACGCACCTGGCAATCAGGGAGTCCGACACGAAGCCGGCCGCGCTGTCCGAGGCCACCGAACTGGCCGGCAAGCGTCCCCGGTGAAGCAGGGCCGACGGTGAGCGACGCCCACAACAGCAACAAGGCCTTGCTGGCCCCCCTGCGCGCCGCGCTGTACGACTACGAACCCGAGAGCGTGAGATCCGCATTCGAATCGGTCTTCGCCCCCGGCGCCGAGGTGCATCTGGCCCATCCCTTCGAGGATCTGGACGGCTTCGAGGGACTGCTGGGCGAGGCGCTCGAACCCCTGCACCGGGCCATGCCCGATCTGGAGCGGCGCGACACCATCGTGATGTCCGGACCCGACCCCTACGACAACGCCTGGGTGGGATGCTGCGGGCACTACACCGGAACCTTCGTCGAGGCGTTCTGTGACATCCCGCCCTCCGGCCAGCAGGCCGCTATGAGGTTCCACGAGTACTACCGGGTGGCCGGCGGCCGGGTGGTCGAGATGCAGGCCCTCTGGGACCTCCCCGAGCTGATGAAGCAGTCGGGAACATGGCCGATGGGCCCGTCGCTCGGCCGCGAGTGGCACGTCCCGGGTCCGGCCCCCAGCGACGGGATCGTGGCGGGCCCCCGCGACGGCGCCAGGTCGGAGGCAAGCCTGCGACACGTCGTCGGGATGCTCGGCGACATGGTGAAGCACCCGTCCGAGCCGGTCGAGGCGATGAACCTGGAGCGCTGGTGGCATCCCAAGTTCAGCTGGTACGGACCGGCCGGAATCGGGACGGCTCGCGGCATCGACGGATTCCGGCGCTGGCACCAGATCCCGTTCCTGGCCGCCATGCCCGACCGGGGCGGGGGCTACCACGGCGAGCACAGCTACTTCGCCGACGGCGACTACGTCGCGGTCACGGCGTGGCCGGGCATGCACATGACCGTCAGCGGCGACGGCTGGCTCGGGATCGCTCCCGCAGGCCGACGGATCGACATGCGCAGCCTCGACTTCTGGCGGGTGGAGCGGTGCCGTGACGCGTCAACCGGCACCGAGCGGCTGCTGATCCGTGAGAACTGGGTGCTGGTGGACCTGCTGCACGTCTGGCACCAGCTGGGCGTCGATGTGCTAGCCCGCATGCGGGAGGTGAGCGCCTCCCAGCTGCGGACCTGAATCGGCCGGATGTGCTGCCGGCCTAGCGGCTCTCGAGGGCCTCGGTGAGCTTGGGGAGGACCTTCACCGTCGGCACGCTCGGCCCCAAGGGCGAGCGGTCTGAGCCGCTGTCAGTCCGCGCTGAGATGGGCGCGGGCCGCTCCTCGGGCGTGGCCGGTGTCGGTGGCGTCGATTTCGACGACCACGTTGTCGAGCCTCCCGGTGTAGGCGAAGGGACGCCGATAGGAGGAAGTGACCGCCGACAGCCAGTTGCCTCCGACCTCTATGCCGTTGCCGCCCGAGTAGTAGGGAACGACCTGATCGATCCGCCCGGCCGCCACTGGTGCCCCACCGACGGCCACCCCGACGTCGGCGCCGCCGCCCTGCCGTGTCCATTCGACCGAGACCGTCGCGTCGCCGACGGGCAGTCGCTCGGAGCTCTCGAGGCGGGTGACGTCGCCGAAGGAGTTGTGCTCGAAGACCAGCCTCTCCTGCTGCACGTACAGCACCATTCCGCCGAAGCGGCCTCCGAAGGAGACGATCACGCCCTCGTCGTCGGCGGCCCGCGCCTCGAGGCGGGCGGTGATTCTGAACCAGGGCGCCCGCAGGTCCGCGGCCGCGGACTCGTGGATGCGGGGCGTGCCCCGGTGGTAGACGAACCGCGAGACGCCGTCGGAGGCCGTCCCGGTGCGGTCCAGGGCCCGCTCCAGGAACCGGTCGTCGAGGGGCAGCACCCCGTACTTGCCGGCCTCGGACCACCAGCGCTCCTTCATGCGGCGGAGGACGTCGGGCTCTCGGTCGGCCAGATCGATCAGCTCCGAGAAGTCCTCGTCGAGCCGGTACAGCTCCCAGACGTCGTCCTCGAAGTCGGTGCCGGGCCGGTGGAAGGTGACCGCCTTGTAGCCGTCGTGGTACAGCCCGCGGTGACCGGTCATCTCGAAGTACTGCGTTCGGGGGGCGGGCCCGCCCTCGGGGCCGGTCAGCTCCGCGAGGAAGCTCTCGCCGTGCATAGGAAGCTGGGCAACCCCGCCGATCTCGGCGGGCGCCTCGATCCGGCAGGCCTCCAGGATCGTCGGCACGATGTCGATCGCGTGCCGGAAGCCGTGCCTGAAGCCGCCCCGGTCGGCTGTCCGGCCCGGCCAGTGCACCACCAGCGGGGCCCGCACGCCGCCGCCGAAGGTGTGGTTCTTGTACCACTTGCAAGGCGTGTTGCCGACCTGGGCCCATCCGGCCGGGTAGTGCGGATAGGTGCCGGACGCGCCGAGGTCGTCGATCCGGCCGATCGAGTCGTCGATGGTCTCGTGCACCGCGTTCATGTGGATCAGCTCGTTCCAGCTGCCGGTCCCGCCGGCCGCTCCGGCCGCCCCGTTGTCGGAGAGGACGACAGTGAGGGTGTCCTGCGCACAGCCGAGCCGCTCCAAGGCGTCCATGAGCCGCCCGATCTGGGCGTCGGTGTGCTCGAGGAAGCCGGCGAACACCTCCTGGTAGCGG
>CAXXIZ010000004.1:0-2757 GCA_963667505.2 Acidimicrobiales bacterium
GGGCGATGCGGTTGATCTGGCGCGGCAGGCCGCGGGTTCCCTGGAACAGGGCCTCGACGGCGGCCTCCTCGAACAGCGGCAGCTCGCATCCGGCGAGCCGGAGGCGGTGGGTGAGATAGGCGTCGACCTCGTCGCGCTCGAGGCCGGTGAGGTGGTGTCGCACGACGAGGCGCTGGCTGAGGGACTCATGCACCGCCATCGACAGCCGCCGCCTGAGCTCGGTGAGGCCGACCAGGATCAGGCACATGCGGTTCTCGGAGTCCATGGCGAAGTTGGTCAACAGGCGGAGATCCTCCAACACGTCGTTGCGCAGATGGTGGGCCTCGTCGACGACGAGGACGGGGAGCTGCCTGGCTTCCTTGGCGAGGCGGGAGATCTCGGTCCTGATCGCGTGATGGGCCGAGGAGCGGGATCGCTCGACGCTGAGGCCGAGCTCCCATCCGATGGCCTTGTAGGTGTCGAGCACGTTGCCGGTGGTGAGCGAGACGTAATGGACGCGATACAGCCCCGGGTGGAGCTGGTCGGTGAGGTGGCGGCAGACGGTGGTCTTGCCGGCGCCGACCTCGCCGGTGAGCATGCCGATGCCCTTGAGCTCGATGAGGTGGCCGAGCCTGGCCTCGGCCTCGCGCCGGGCCGAGGATTCGAACAGCTCGTCGGTCTGTGCCGGGGTCTCGAAGGGCATGCCGGTCAGGGCGAAGTGGCGCTGGTACATCAGTCGTCCTCCTTGAACTTGCGCATCTTGAGCGGCGAGGGCGGCGGCTCGGGCGCCGGGTCGTCGGGTTCGATCTTCTTGGAGTAGTGGCCGCGCTTCACCGCGGTGTTGGCATAGGCGTCGAGGCGGGTTGCCTGGCCGGCGGGCTTTCCGTCGCAGACCACGTCGAGCGGCCGGCCGGGCGGTGCCTCCGGGTCGTAGCGCAGCACGACCCTTTCCCCGACCAGGATGGCGTCGACCTCGTAGACGCGGCCGTTGAGGCTGACGGTGCGGTCCTTGTGGACCAGCCGCTTGGCCTCGAAGAGGAAGATGTCGTCGAGGTCGAGCGTGGCGTCGGGGTAGCGGACCGCGGCCGAGGCCAGCGCCCACTGCTCGAGCGGCGTGCGTCCCTCGAGGCCGCGATGCGGGGTGTCGTGATACTCGCCCTCGATCCACGCCCAGAGGCTGCGGTTGAGCGTCTGGAGGCTGTCCAGGACCGGCGCATCGAGATGGGCGAGCCAGCCGGCGCGAAGCGTTCTGAACCAGCGTTCGATCTTGCCCTTTCCGGCTGGCTGATACGGCCTCGCGTGCACCAGCACGACGCCAAGCCTTGCGCAGATCAGGGCGAGATGGCGGGAGCGGTAGGCGGCGCCGTTGTCGACATAAAGGCGCTGCGGCAGCCCGCGGCGGATCAGCGCATTCTTGAACACGGGCAGGAAGGCCTGGACGTTCTCGGCCGTGGCGAAGGCGGCGAAGGGCACGACCCGGGTGGCGTCGTCGATGAACGCGATGAGGTAGGTCTTGCGCCGGCTCCGGCCGAAGCGGACCTTGGGCCCGTGCATGACGTCGCTCATCCACAGCTCGCCGGCCTCGCGGAAGGCGAAGCGGCGGCGGTCGGCGCCGTCCGGCGGCTTCCTGTCGAACAGCCCCTCGCGGCTCAGCAGCCGGTGCACGGTCGAGGGCGCGAGCGGGTGATCGATGCCCTCCTCGGCGGCCGCGCGGATGATCGCGCGCACCGGCCAGGCCGGGTTGTCGGCCTTCAGCGCGACCAGGCGCTCGGCGACCTCGGGCGGCAGCCGCCGGGGCTTGCCCCGGTCGGTGCGCGGCTTGGGGTAGAGCGCCTCGAAGCCGCCATCGCGGTAGTGCCTGATCCACTCCCGCATGGTGTCGGCGGCAACCCGGGTCCGGTCGGTTCCGGGGATGGCATAGGGCTGGCTGGCCTTCTCGCGAAGCCTGTCGCCGACGCCCTTCGTGCCCAGCGGCAGATGCACCAGATCGGCGATCACGCCGTATCGGAAGAGCGCGATCGCCTGGCGGAGGTCGTCGTCCGATTCCTTCATGTCACGGTCCTCGTTCGCGGCCCCTCGGGCCCGGGACCATGACGCTAGGCGCCTGGCGGGGGCGGATCAGGCCCCATCGAGTGTTGGAGGCCCGGCTTGCGACTCCTCGCGCCGGTTCCGTGGGGTCGGAAGCCCAAAGGCGCGGGCAGCGCCTGCAGCTGCCCGGCGACCAGGCCGCGCAGCGCCATCAATGCGCGGTTGCTCTTCAGCTTGCTCGCGCACCGCGCTCATGGTGGCGGCGCAGCCCGCGAGCTTGTCGGGGATCAGGCCGATAACCCGGGAAAGGACGTCGTGGACGAGATCCACCCGCCGGCGCAGCCAGCGCAGGGCGCCGGGAAGCTCGATGGCGTCATCGTCCTCGGGGCGGCGCACCTCGTTCGCCGCCTCCTCCTGGCTCTTCGCGCCCTCGGCCGCGACGACAACCGCCTCCAGATCGTCGAGCGTGCCCGGCAGCCGCGCCGCCAGGCAGTCGGCCAGAAGGCTGATCGTCGTATGGCTCTCGCGGCAATACCAGCGAGGAACCTTCGCGCCGGGCGGGGTCTTCCGCCCGTAGGTGCCGTGGCTTCCCACGGAACATCCGCCGTGCGGGTGATTCGGGCAGCGCTCAAGCCTTGCGTCGCGCCACGCCTCCGCCCTAACGTATTCCTCGCCGGTAAGCCCCGTTTCGTAGCGAAGCTGCACCGGCCATGGCCCGGCGGGGTTCAAGCCCGCGCGGGCCTCTTTCTT
>CAXXIZ010000005.1:0-38232 GCA_963667505.2 Acidimicrobiales bacterium
CGGGTCTCCGGTAGCGAGGCCCACCTCACCAAGACCGAGTTCCGGCTGCTGGTGGAGCTCGCCTCCAGCCCCGGGCGCATCTTCAGCCGGGAGGTGCTGCTGGAGCGGGTGTGGGGGCTCGGCTACTTCGGCGACGGCCGGCTGGTCGACGTTCACGTGCGCCGGCTCCGCACCAAGATCGAGCCCGACCCGGCCAACCCCCGCCATGTGGTGACCGTGCGCGGGCTCGGCTACAAGCTCCAGCCCTAGCGGCCCGTGCGCACCCCGTCCCTGCCCGTCTTCTACCGGCGGGGGCTGCGCACCCGCATCACCTCGGCCTTCGCGGTCGGGGGGCTGCTGCTGGCCTCCACCATCTCGTTCGCCTCGCTCGCCCTGGCCCGCCAGAACCTCCTCAACGAGCGCGACGAGACGGCCTTCTCGGTGTTCGCCAACAACGGGCGGCGCGTCCGCAACGAGCTCACCGCCGAGACCGACGACGAGGGCCGCCGGGCCATCGTCGAGCGGCTCAGGCAGACCTCGAACACGTTCCCGCTGCTGCGGGTGGGCGACGAATGGACCTCGGCCGACCCGCTGGTGTTCAACCAGCAGACCGTGCCGGCCTCGCTGCTCCAGAAGGTGGAGGCGGGCACCCCCGCCAAGATGCGGACGATCATCGGCGACAGCACCGCCATCGTGTCGGCCGTCCCGATCCCCGGCTCCCCCACCGACGCCATCTACTTCGAGGCCGCCCCCCTCGACGACATCGAGGAGACGCTGGACACGCTGGCCATCATCCTGTTCGGCGTCGCCGCGGTGGCCACCCTGTTCGCGGCCGCCTTCGGGTGGTGGGCCGCGGGACGGCTGCTCAACCCGCTGGTGAGGGTGCGCACCGCGGCCGAGGCGCTGGCCGCCGGCGCGCTGGACACCCGCCTGACGCCGCCCGAGGACGCCGACCTGGCCTCCCTCACCGCCTCGTTCAACGAGATGGCCCGGGCGCTGGAGGAGAGGATCGCCCGCGACGCCCGCTTCGCGTCCGAGGTCAGCCACGAGCTGCGGTCGCCGCTTATGACCCTCACCGCCTCGGTGGAGGTGCTCTACAACATGGCCGACGAGCTGGGCGAGCGGGGCCGCACCGCGCTGGACCTCCTCAGCGACGACATCGCCCGCTTCCGGCGGCTGGTGGAGGACCTGCTGGAGATCAACCGCTACGACGTCGGCACCGCCGACCTGGAGGCCGAGGAGGTCCACATCGTCGAGTTCGTGCAGCACGCCATCTTCCAGTTCGGGCTCGACTCGACCGCGGTGGTCGACTTCGAGGCCGCCCCCGGCATGGACGACACCGTGCTCATGGCCGACAAGCGCCGCCTCGGCCGGGTGGTGTCGAACCTGGTGGAGAACGCCTCCAAGTACGGCGACGGCGAGGTCCGGGTCAGCCTCGACCGGGTCGACGGCCTGGTGCAGCTCGGCGTGGAGGACAACGGGCCCGGGGTGGTGCCCTCGGAGCGCAAGCTGATCTTCGACCGTTTCCACCGCGGCCGGGCCGGGGGCCGCCGCGGCCGCGACTCGGGCTCGGGCCTGGGCCTGGCCCTAGTGGCCGAGCACGTCGGGCTTCACGGCGGCCGGGTCTGGGTGGAGGACCGCGCTGGGCCGACCGGCGGGGCCCGCTTCGTGGTCGAGCTGCCCGTGCCGGAGCTGGACCCCGAGATGGCCGACGTCGAGATGGCGGACGTTGAGATGGCCGACGTTGAGAGGACTGGCGCCGCCCGGGCCATGAGGCGGCGGAAGCCGTGAGGCGTCGCCGGTTCGGGCGCTGCCGCGGCGCCGCCGTCGGCCTCGGCGGACTGCTCATCGCCGCGGCCGCGGTCTCCGGCTGCGGACTGCCCACCGACGCCACCGCGCAGGACATCGACCCCGAGGAGCTGCCCGAGAGCCTCAGGCCCGGCTTCGTGGCCTCGACCACCACAACCGTTCCCGCCCCCCTCACCGAGGCCCGCACCGTCTATCTGCTGACCAACCCCCAGGACATCGAGCGCACCATCGTGGTGGAGGTCGAGCGCCAGGTGAACCGCAGCGCCAGCCTGGCCGAGGTGCTGGCCACGCTGTTCGGCGAGGCCGCGTCGGTCGAGGAGTCCGACGCCGGGTACTTCAACACCCTGGAGCTGTTCGAGATCCTGGGCGCCACCGTGGCCGACGGGGTGGCCACCGTCGACATCGTCCACCTGTCGCCCGAGGGCGTGCCCCCGTCCGCCGACGAGCTGGAGTTCGCGGCGGCCCAGATCGTGTTCACCGCGTCGGCGGCCGACGGCATCGACGGGGTGCGCATCCTGCTCGACGGCGAGGAGGTGTCGGTCCCCACCAGCGACGCCGACGCCGAGCCGGGGTCGGTGCTGCGCACCAGCGCCTACGAGCAGTTCCAGCCCGACTTCGCCCCGACCACGACCACGACCAGCGCCCCCGACGACGCCGACGCCTGACCGAGCCCGCTGGCCGCGCGTCTCAGGCGAAGAACGTGTGGGCGACCTCCAGCAGGCCGGGGCTCACCGGCTTGAGGCGGGCGGTGGCCTCGTGCAGGGACACCAGCTCGACCGCGCCGCCGCGCAGCGCCACCATCTGCCCGAAGGCGCCGTCGTGGACCGCGTCGATGGCGGCCACGCCGAAGCGGGTGGCCAGCACCCGGTCCGGCGCGGTGGGCGAGCCGCCCCGCTGCACATGCCCCAGGATCGTGACCCTGGTCTCGAGCCCGGTGCGGGCCTCCACCTCGGCCGCGATGACGTTGGCGATGCCGCCCAGGCGCTTGTGCCCGTAGGCGTCCACCGGGGGCTCGGCCACCTCCAGCGTGCCGGGCCGGGGCCGGGCGCCCTCGGCCACCACCACAATGGAGGCGTAGCGGCCCCGGGCGTGGCGGCGCAGCAGGGCCGCGCACAGGTCGTCGAGGTCGAAGGGCTCCTCGGGCACCAGCGTGTACGACGCGCCCCCCGCGATCCCGGCCCAGGTGGCGATGTGGCCCACGTTGCGGCCCATCACCTCCACGAAGATGACGCGGTCGTGGCTCTCGGCGGTGGTGTGGAGCCGGTCGATGGCCTCGGTGGCGACCGCCACCGCAGTGTCGAAGCCGAAGGTCCGCTCGGTGATGCCCACGTCGTTGTCGATCGTCTTGGGCACCCCGACGACCTCGAAGCCCCGGGCCGACATCTCCGCAGCGCACGACAGGGTGCCCTCGCCCCCGACCGCGATGAGCGCGTCCATGTCCAGGCCCCTGATCGTCTCGGTGGCCCGCGGCATGCCCTCCGGCAGGTTGAAGGGCGTGTGGCGCGACGTGCCCAGCACCGTGCCCCCCTTCGGCAGCAGGCCCCGGCAGGCCTCCACGTCGAGCCGGACCCAGTCGTCCTCCACCACGCCCCGCCAGCCGTCGAGGAACCCGATCACCTCGTCGCCGTAATGCCTCTCGGCCTTGCGCACCACCGCCCGGATCACCGCGTTCAGGCCGGGGCAGTCGCCGCCGCCGGTGAGGATCCCCACCCTCATCGGCCCGCCTCCGACAACGGGCGCGGCACGGCGTCGCGGCCCGCCCCGGCGGCCTCGGCGGCGAGCAGGGCCGCCCCGATGGCGCTGGCCCGGCTGCCGAGCTGGGCCGGAACGACCTGCACCCGCCTGCGCTGGTCGCCGCCGAGCACCATCCGCTGCGTCCACGCCTCGATGCCCCGCACCAGCGGCTCGCCGATGTCGATAAGGCCGCCCGCGATCACCACCATCTCCGGGTCGAGCACATGCACCAGGTTGGCCACTCCGACGGCGGTGTAGCTGCAGAACTCGTCGAGCACGGCCAGGGCGTCGGGATCGCCCGCGGCCACCAGCGTGTGGACGTGCTCGCCTCTGATGGCCTCGACCGAGCCGGCCGCCGCCACCGCGCCGTCGAGGTCGCCCCGGGCGGCGGCCAGGCGGGCCAGGCGGCCCAGGCCGGTGCCCGACGCGTAGTACTCCCACGGGCCCCGGGCCCCGGTGACGTGCTCGGGGCCCGACATCTCGACCGTCATGTGGCCCGACTCGCCCGCGAAGCCGTTCCAGCCCCGGTAGACCCGCCCGTCGAGCACGAACCCGGTGCCCAGCCCGGTGCCCAGCGCCACCAGGGCCACATGGCGGCAGCCGCGGGCCGCGCCGTGCAGCGACTCCGCCCAGGCGGCCGCGGTGGCCTCGTTCTCCACGACCACCGGCCGGCGGAGCCCGGTCCCGAGGCGGCGGCGGATGTCCAGGTCGGTCACGCCGTCGATGTTGGGCGAGTACTTGAGCACGCCGTCGGCGTCGACCAGGCCGGCGATGCCCACCCCGACCGCCGAGAACACCTCGCCGCAGTCGGCCTCGAGGTCGGCGATCATCTCGCTCATGGTGGCCATCAGCGCCTCGCTGTCGGCGACGGTGGCGGATCGCCGGGTCGCCACGCCGGTGACGGGGTCGTCGGGATGAACGGCGACGCCCAGCACCTTGGTGCCGCCGATGTCCAAGCCGCAGTACACGTGTGCTGTCGCCCCGGACTCCGGCTCAGGCTCCGGCGGCTTCCACGTAGGCCTTCAGCTCGTCCAGCGCGGTGCTCATGATGCGCGACTCGGCCCGCCGCTTCACGAAGCCGGGCAGCGGGACGGCCAGCTCGACGGCCAGCTGGTAGGAGACCTCGGTGGTGTCGGCCTCGCCGGGGACCGGCACGAAGGTGTACTCGCCGTCGAGCCGGCTGGTGGCGTCGCCCCGCTGGAGCCGCCAGGCCAGCCGCAGCGGGTCCGATCCGTAGAAGTACCTGAGGGTGTAGGTGGTGGACCGGCCCATGGCGGTCACCTGGTACTCCACGTCGACGGCTCGGCCGTCGCGGTCGCGGGCCAGGATGCGGGCGCTCTTGATGTCGCGGGCCCAGCGGGGATACTGCTCGAAGTCGGTGGCCGCGTCGAAGCATCGCTCGGGCGAGGCCATGATCGTGGTGCGCTCGGTTGCCTGATCGACCACGGCGTTTCCGTCCCCCGAAGTGGCTGTCGGTGGCTGCGGCGCCCCGGAGCGCCGCGCGGCGACTGACAATAACAACGTTGCCTCCGGTTGCGGCGTGGCGGCCGTGCCGGCGTGGCGGCTGTGCCCGCGTGGCGGCCGTGCCGGCCCCGCCCTGCTTCGGCGGTCAGCCGGCCATGTCGGCCAGGGCCCGGCGGAGCCTCTCGGCCAGGACGTCGTAGGAGAACGAGGCCTCGGCGCGGCGCCGGGCGGCGGCGCCCATCTCGCGGCGGCGGTCGCGGTCGTCGAGCAGGGCGCCGATCGCCGCGGCGGCGTCCTCGGGAGTGGCCGGGTCCAGCACGATCCCCGTCTCGCCGTGGACGACCGCCTCGTGGGCGCCTCCGCTGCGCCCGGCCACCTGGGGCACCCCGGCCGCGGCGGCCTCGAGGAACACGATCCCGAACCCCTCCTGCTCCAAGCCCCGCCAGCGGGTGCGGCACAGCATGGCGAACACGTCCGCGCAGCCGTGCAGGGCGGCCACCTGGTCGTCGTCGATGCGTCCCAGGAGCCTCGCCGGAGCTTCGAGCCGGGCGGCCAGGCGGCCCAGGCGGCGGCGGTCCCGGCCCGACCCGGCTATGGCCACCTGAAGGTCCGGGCGCTCCTTCGACAGCAGCGCGGCCGCCCGCACCAGGGTGTCCATCCCCTTGCGGGGCACCAGCCTCGACACGCTCACCACCGTTGGCGCGTCGGGCTGCAGCCCGAGGCTGCGGCGGGTCCGGGCCCGGTCGGCTTCGCTGGCGGGCCTGAACCGGTCCACGTCCACCCCCGGCGGGACCACGAACGTCCGCAACGGCCGGCCGAGGGCCCGCTCGCACTCGCGGGCGACGTAGCCGCCGGCGGCGATCACCCCGGCCGCGGCGCCGAGCACGCCGCGCAGCAGCCTCCGAGTGCCGGGCAGCCGGCCCGGGATGGCCGTCTCGGCGCCGTGCACGACCACCGCGTAGGGACGGTCAAGGCGCCTTCCGACCAGTCCCGCCGGCAGGGCCGGGTCGATCACGACTAGGTCGACGTCGTAGCGCTCGGCCAGGCGCCTCACCCGGCGGGCCAGGTGCGGCCCCGGCAGCAGCCACGGCTCGCGGGAGCGGACCACCGTGAACGGCTGCTGCTCGTCGAAGGCGGACGCGCCCGGATGCGGGGTGGTGTGGACGACGACGTCGTCGGGCGGCAGCCGCCGCCACAGCTCCCACAGGTAGTTCTGGATGCCTCCCACCTTGGGCGGGAAGTCGTTGGTGACCAGCAGATGCCGGGTCACGACGAGGGACGGCGC
Organism: Acidimicrobiales bacterium; assembly: GCA_963667505.2. Lineage (GTDB taxonomy): Bacteria > Actinomycetota > Acidimicrobiia > Acidimicrobiales > Aldehydirespiratoraceae > Aldehydirespirator. The sequence continues at coordinate 6,272 of CAXXIZ010000005.1, forward strand.
GGCGGCACCGGTCGCTGCAGTTCGGCTTGCACCAGCGGGTCGTCGCGGCCGTCGAGGGCGTCGAGCCCCAGCCCCAGGCGGCGGGCGCACCACACTGCGTGGGCCTTGACGAGAGGGTCGGGGTCTGCGAGGGCCCGCTCGACTGCGGCCCTGGTCCGGGGGTCGGAGGGCTCGCCCACGTTGGCCAGCACCACCAGCGCGTTGCGGCGCAGGTAGCGGGGCTGGCGCCTCGGTATGTACCAGCGTCCGAAGTCGGCCAGCAGCTCGTCGTCGGAGGCGTCGAGCAGTTCCAGGATCGACACCCACTGGTCGTTCTTGGACTCGCGCCGAGCCGGTCGATGTGGCTCGGGCAGTTGGTCTATGGGCTGTCCGTGCTGGGGTTGGTCGTGCTCTGGAGCCTGGTTGTGGGACTGTCCGTGCTCGGACTGGCGATGGTGGGGCTGTTCGTGTTCGGGCGGTTCGTCTCTGGACCGAGTGCGCTCGGTGAGGCGGACTCTGACCCGGTTGGGCGGACACACGTCGGAGCAGTCGTCGCAGCCGTAGATGCGGTCTCCGAGGACGACCCGGTAGTCGGGGTCGAACACGCCGTCGGCCTGCACCAGCCAGGCCAGGCAGCGGCGGGCGTCCACCGTGCCGGGCGCGACTATGGCCCCGGTCGGGCAGCCGTCCAGGCACCGGCGACACGAGCCGCAGCCGTCGGCCACGGCCGTAGGGTCGGCATCGACGAGCGGCGCGTCGGTGACCACCGCGCCGAGCACCACCAGGCTCCCCGAGCCCGGCACCAGGACGTTGGAGTTCTTGCCCCACCAGCCGATGCCGGACCGGTATGCCGCGGCCCGGTCGACGAGGCCGTTGGCGTCGGCCGACACCGCCGCCCGGTGGCCCTCGGCCCGCAGCGCCTCCGCCACGGCCTCGAGGGCGGTTCGCAGCGGGCCGTAGTAGTCGCGGCGGGCGTAGGCGGCCACCCGTGCGTAGGGCCGGTCGTCGTCGGGCGGATCGTCGTCCTCGGCGCCGAACTCGAGCGCTCCCACCACCAGCGAGGCCGCGCCGGGCAGCAGCCGGGACGGGTCCGTGGAGCGGTCCGGATTGCGGTAGGTGAACTGCATCCCGCCGTGCAGCCCGGCCTCCTTGCGGTGTCGCAGGGCCTCGGCGGTACGGGTGAACGGCGTCGCCCGGCAGAAGCCGACCGCGCACAGTCCGGCCCGCCGGCCGATGTCGGCCAAGGCGCCGACGTCGACGCTCACGGCCTCGTGGCTTCGGGTCGGCTCGGCTGGCACCGGTTCGCCCCGACCGTGGGCGCTGAGGACTGCCATGGCGTCAGGACGACGGGCGCGCGGTCACCTCGTCGAACTTGGCGGCGGCCCGACCGTCGTCTATGGCGGCCGCAGCCGCCTCTACGCCCTGGGCGAGGTCGTCGGCGAGGCCCGCCACCACTAGCCCGGCCGCGGCGTTCAGCACCACGATGTCGCGCTTGGGGCCGGGCTCGCCCGCCAGCACGCCCGCGAGGATGCGGGCGTTGGCCACCGGGTCGCCGCCCCGCAGCTCGTCGGGGGTGGCCGGGTCCAGCCCGACGTCGGCGGCCTCGACGCGGTGCTCGGTCACCATGCCCTCGTTCAGGTCGACCACCAGGTTCGGCCCGGTGGTGGTGAGCTCGTCGAAGCGGCCGTCTCCGTGCACCACCAGCGACCGCACCGAGCCGGTGGCCTGCAGGACCGCGGCCATGGTCGGGGCCAGAGACCGCTCCAGCACGCCGAGCACCTGGCGCTGCACGTGGCCCGGATGCGACAGCGGCCCGAGCAGGTTGAAGATGGTGGAGATGCCCACCTCGGTCCGCACGCCGGCCACGTGGCGCATGGCGGGATGGAACGTCTTGGCGAAGGCGAATCCCAGCCCGGTCGAGCGCACCGCGTCGGCCACCTGCTGCGGCGACGCGCCGATGGGCACGCCGATCACCTCCAGCAGGTCGAAGGCCCCCGAGGTGGACGACGCCTTGACGCTGCCGTGCTTGCACACCGTCGCGCCCGCCCCGGCGGCCACGAAGCAGGCCATCGTCGAGATGTTGAGCGCATGGGCCTTGCGCCCGGCGGTGCCGCCGGTGCCGACTATGTCGATGGCATCGGCCGGGATGTCCAGCGGGGTGGCCGCGTCGCGCATGGCGCCCACCAGCCCCAACAGCTCCCCCACTGCGGGTCCCTTGAGCCGCAGGGCCACGATGAACGCGGCGACCTGGGCGTCGGTCGCCTCGCCGGCCAGGATCGCCCCGAGCGCGGCCTGGGCCTCGCCGGGGCCGATGTCGCGGCCGTCGGCGAGGGTGGCCAGCACGCCGGGCCAGCCGCCGTAGTCGTCGAGCGTGGTCATGGCTTCCCTCCGGCCGCTTGTGGGCGCTGCTGTGGGTCCCGGCGTGTCCGTCTCAGGCTAACTGAGGGCTACGCGGAGGGTGACGAAGTGCCCGCGGGGCGCTCGGCCTCTAGTCTTGGAAGCGGTGGCGGGGAGCCGGCTGGATGGCCGCGGTCCGCTGAGGCGGATCGAGGAAGGTCGGGACTCCGCAGGGCAGGGTGCTGGCTAACGGCCAGTCGAGGCGACTCGCAGGAAAGTGCCACAGAGAACAGACCGCCGGCTCCGAGGGCCGGCAAGGGTGAAACGGTGCGGTAAGAGCGCACCAGCGCTCCGGGCGACCGGGGCGGCTAGGCAAACCCCACCCGGAGCAAGGTCGAGCAGGGAGAGGGCGGCCCGCCCGCAGACACTCCCGGGTAGACCGCAAAGATGGATGGTCATCCAAGGAGACCCCGGCAACGGGCTCCCGGACAGAATCCCGCCTACAGGCCAACTCCCCGCCACCACCCCATAAGGGCCGCGCTCGCTTGGCGGGTCAGGTGGTTGGGCGGGTCAGGCGGCCGGTGGTTAGGAACGCTCGGCGGTGGTGGGGATCTGACAGGTTGAAGCGGCGGGCGGTCCAGGCCAGGGCTGCGATTCCGGCTAGCTCCAGCAGGATCAGGACGGCCAGCGGCCGGTCGAACTCTGGGGGCGGGCCCTGGCCCACTCCCCCGCCGCCTGCGAACGGCCACCAGAACAGGTCTGTGCGGGACCAGGCGCCGCTGGCGACCAGGAACACCAGGGTGCCTATGGGCAGTCCGATCCAGCGTCGTCGGCGCAGCCGCCGGCCCCGGCCCGCAGTGAGGGCCATCACGCCCACCAGCAGCACCGCGCTGCCGGCCAGCGTGTGCAGCATCCACGGCGAGCCGGTCACGTTCTCGGCCAGGGGCAGCACCGAGCCCAGCGCCACGATGCGGTAGTCGACACCGCTGCTGCCGAACACCAGCGCCACAACCAGCACGCCGCAGGCTGCGAACCACAGCAACATGGTCTTCAGGCTCGCGGCCCGACGCGCCGACGGGACCGGCGCCTCACCTCAGCGCAGCACCAGCCGGCCGCACTCGGCGCAGTCGAGCACCTCCCCCTCGGCGCAGCGCTTGATGCGGGCCACCTCGACCGCGGGCATCTGATGGGGGCATCCGCAGCCCGACGACGGGTCGAAGGCCACGGCCGTGCTCGGCCCGAAGGTCTGGCGAAGGCGGTCGTACTTGGCGACAGCCTCGGCCTCGGCCTGGGCGGCGGCTCGGGCGCGGGCCTCTGCGAGCGCGGCGAGCTGCTTGTCGATGGTCGCTTCGGCGGCGGCCAGTTCGGCCTCCAGCACGGTTGTCCGCTCGTCGCTGGCAGCCCTCTGCGCGTCCAACGACTCGGCCTGCTCGGTCAAGTCCTCGGCCTCGACCAGGGCCTCGATGGCCCGCTCCTCCAGCAGCCCCTGCCGTGAGCGCAGCCCTGCGATCTCGTCCTGCAGCGCCTGCAGGTCCCTGATGGCGGTGATCTCGCCGGAATACAGGCGGTTGTCGTCCTTGTCGGCCCTGGCCTGGATGATGGCCGCCTCGTCCTCCAAGCGCTTCTGCCGGGTGAGCACCTCGATGCGCTGCAGGCCCACGGTGTCGATCTGCTGCTGAATCTCGCTGCGCTCGGCTTGGGCTGCTTGCAGGTCTTGGCGCTGAGGAAGATGGGTTCGTCTGTGCTGGAGCTGCTCGGTCTCGGTGTCGAATTGCTGGATCTCCAGCAGCGGATGCGCGCCCTCGCCTTCGGTCTCCTCGTCGGTCTCCGCGTCGTGATCCTCGGCTCCGGCCACGGCGAGACACTAAGAACGTGCGCGGGTAGGCGCAAGCGGGTCACCTGGCAGCGGCGTGTCTCCCGCTCCTGTTCGCTGCGCTCACGGACTCCCCGTGGCCGATTACGGCGAGGGGTGTGGAACTATTCCCGCATGACTTCGGTGGGCATCGTGGGAGCGGGCCGGGCGGCGACGCTTCACGCCGAGGCGGTGCGGGCAGCCCGAGGCGCCGAGCTGGCGGGCGTGAGCGCCCTCTCGTCCGACTCGCCGCGGGCCGCCGCGCTGTCGGAGGCGCTCGACTGCCCGGTGCTGACGACGGCCGAGCTGTCCCGCGCCTGCGACGCGGCCGTGATCGCCACTCCCCCGGCTTCGCGCCTCGACGCGGCGGCCGAGTTGGCCGCGTCGAGCCGGCTGCGGGCCGTGCTGGTCGAGTCGCCCGCGGCCACCACCCTCGACGGCGTCGCCGAGCTCGCCACCGCGCTGCCGGGCCGGGCTGTCATGGCGGCTGTGAACCTGCTGCACGCCCCGGCGGTGCGCCGGATGCTGGAGGCGGTGGCGGCCATGGACCCCCATCACCTGGAGTTGAGGCTGGCCGTGCCCGACCCCGCTCGCGGACCCGACGCGGGCCGAGGCTTCGGCGGCGGCGTGACCGTCGACCCTGCGGCCGGATTCTGGCCCGTCGTGCTGGCCGCGCTGGGAGCCGCGGTCGAGTCCGTGGCCGCACCCCGAGCCGAAGTGATCGACGGTCTCGACCGCGCCGCGGAGATCGTGCTCCGGGCCGCCGACGGGCGCACCGTTCGGGCATCGCTGCGCTGGGGCGCCGAGGTGGCCCAAGCGGCCGTCGAGGCAGCGGACGCCAACCATGTGGCCCGGGTGGACGTCTGGCCGGCGCCCGTCGTTGAGATCGACGGCGCGCCCGCCGGTCCGCCTCAAGAGGGCCAGCATCCCCTTGCTGCTCTGGGATTTGTGGCCCAGATCGAGCGGCTGGCCCGGGTCGCCAACGGCGACGCCAGCCCCTGGCCGGACCTGGCCGCGGCCGCGGCGGCGGTGAGCATTGCGGCCGCAGCTGCGATGTCGGTGCAGCGCGGAGGCGTGCCGGTCGACGTCCGAGACGTGCCCCGCCACGCCTCACCGTTCCAGATCTCGTCTGGTTGAGCATAATTTCACGATGTTTGAGGTTGCATCCTTTCCTATAGCTGACTTAGAGTTCTGCTATGGAAACTGTCACCCTTTCAGATCTGGGTCCGATCATCGCTGCGGTGCTCGGGCCGATGTTGTTGTTCGTTGTCGCGTCCATGCGGTACCAGCATGTCGACAGCACCAAGAACCGCGAGCTGATCGAGCGGTCCGCCAAGGAGAACCGTGAGCTGATCGAGCAGTCCCGCAAGGAGAACCGTGAGCTGATCGAGCAGTCCCGCAAGGAGAATCGGGAACTGATCGAGCAGAACCGCAAGTTGATCGAGCGGACCGGCAAGGAGCTCGGCCGGAGCCTCGCAGACACGCGTGAGCGGCTAGCCCGAATCGAGGGCTCCTTAGGCGTCTCGCCCCCGCCCCGACAAGGTGACGGGAACAGTGGTGCCGACGCTGAGGCGGCCTGAGCCTGCGGATACGGCCCCCAACGTCGGCGACCGGGGAGAACAGGACGCTTCAGCGTCCGCCCATAGACGGTCCTAGTCGTCGTCGTGCGACGGGCCTGCGGCGCCCGTCGAGCGTCTCATGGCCAGTCGGTCTGTGCCGGCGTCGATGCCGGGGAACTGCGGCTGGACCCCGGCGGCGCCTCGCCACTCGGTGAACTGCGCCATCACCAAGTGCTCCACCTCCGCCCAGGTGCAGGCCCTGGGATCGGCCGCGTCGCGGTTGTAGGGCTGGTCGAACACGATCACCTGGTTTCCGCCGGCCCGCAGTGCGGCGATGTTGTGGGGGGCGTCGTCCACGTAGCAGTCGGCCTCCACCTCGGGCTTGCGGCCCAGGAAGCAGATGTCGCGGTACGGGATGCGCTCGGCGTCGAGCCACCGGACGGTGTCGGCCACCGCCTCGGCGTGGCTCCAGTTGACATAGAGGCGATGGGTGATGACCCGGATCCAGACGCCCGCGTCGGACAGCCGCCACAGCGCCTCGGCCGCGCCGTCGATGGCGGGCAGCTTGGCCAGCATCCGGTGCTCGGTGACGGCCGCGTGATGGAGCCGCTCGTACTCGTCGCGGCTCAGCCCCCACTCGGTGAAGTCGTAGGAGCGCTCGGTGGGCAGCGTGGCCGGATCGACGCCCCGCAACTCCCCGACGTAAGCCGCGAACCCAGCGGTGTAGTCGGCGACTACCCCGTCGAGGTCCACTCCGAACACGAACTGCGCAGTCATCGCGATGTCACTCGGCGCGATGTCACGCCGCCGCCGCTGGCCTCGTGCCCAGCCGCGCCGAACTGCGTCGGGAGAGCCCGCACGGCGAGCACGCCGGGTGAACAGGCCGAGCGGGCCGGGGCCCGCGGACTGCTAGGGCAGGGCGGCGTCGAGTGCCTCCACCGACGGCGCGAAGTAGAACGAGCCCGACGCAGGCGTCGAGTAGTCCGTGATGAAGTCGGGCTCCTGCCCGTTGATGCCGTACATGGCCTCCATGCGCTCCCTCATCGGGGCCTGCGTCTTGCAGAAGCCCATGAAGTACAGCCCGACCGTGCCGTCGTGGAAGGCGTACGGCGTCGAGCGGCGCACCATCTCGCCCCGCTTCGGGGTGGCCTCGTCGGCGGTCGCGCCCTCGCGCAGCTCCACGTGCGAGAGGTGCGACCTCGGCACCTGCACCTCGAGCTTGGTCGAGTCGGCCTTGGTGCGGCCGAAGGTGTTCTCCTCCTGCTCCAGCGACAGCGTGGCCCAGTAGTCGAGGTCGTGGACCCAGCGCTGGGCGATGCAGAACGAGCCTCCCGCGCCGGCGTCGCCGTCGTCGATGATGGCCCGGTCCGGCTCGTCGGAAGGGCTCGGGGTTGCCGGTTCCGTCGATGTGGCCGGTGAGGTCGAGGCTGTTCTTGTAGATGAAGGTCGGGGTCTCGCGGGCCACGGCCATGTGGCCGGCCACGGCGCGCCGGAACGTGTGCTGCACCTCCCAGATCAGGTCCTTTTCGGCGTGGTGGACCCAGATGAGCAGCTCCTCCTGGGTTCCCTTGGCCGTCCGGGACCCGTCGGGGGACGTGTAGCCGGGGTAGGGCTGGAAGTCGTCGCCGGTCTCGATGCCGAGGTCGGCGGCCAGGGTCGGGCCGAGCAGGATGCACAGGTTCACGCCCTGCGCGTCGGCGTCGGCGCGGCAGTCGCTGAGCGCCTGTCGGATCACGCCGAGATCGGCGCCGTCGACTCGGCTCATGTGGGTGTACCACTGGTACTTCTGCAGATCGGTGAGAATCGCGGCCTGCGGTGTTGCCATCGGTTGTCCTCTCAACTCGTGGGGGCCGGCCGGGCGCCGGCGTCTGACATCGGCGCTAGCACCCTAGACGACCGCTGCGACAACCATGCACGCCGGGCCAGGATTCGCGCCGCGCCGTCAGCGGTCGCGCAGCTCCCGGCGCAGGATCTTGCCCGAGGCGCTCTTGGGGATGGCCTCGAGCACCTCCAGCACCCGCACCTGCTTGTAGGTGGCCAGGTGCTCGGCCACATGGCCCTGGATGTCCTCCAGAGACGGCGCCTCGGCGCCCGGGGCCAGCGTGATGAACGCCTTGGGCAGCTCCCCCGCCTCCTCGTCGGGCACGCCGATCACGGCCGCGTCGGCCACGGCCGGATGGGTGACCAGCACCGCCTCCAGCTCCGCCGGGGGCACCTGGAACGCCTTGTACTTGATCAGCTCCTTGATGCGGTCGACGATCGACACGTGGTCCTCGTCGTCGAGGACGGCCACGTCGCCGGTGTGCAGCCAGCCGTCGGCGTCGAGGGTCTCGGCGGTGGCCTCGGGATTGTTGAGGTAGCCCTTCATCACCTGCGGCCCCCGCACCAGCAGCTCGCCCCGACCGCCCACGCCGAGGTCCTCGCCCGAGGAAGGATCGATGATGCGGATCTCGGTGTTGGAGACGGTCACGCCGCTGGTCCCGGGCCGGAACTGGCCCTCGGGGGTGCAGTGGCTGACCGGGCTCAGCTCGGTCATGCCGTAGCCCTGCACCACCTCGCAGCCCACCCGGGCGGCCGCCGCCGCGGCCAGTCCGCGCCCAGAGGCGCCGCGCCCGAGAAGATCTGCTTGATCGACGACAGGTCGTAGTCGTCCACCACCGGGTGCTTGGCCAGCCCCAGCACCATCGGCGGCACCGCGAAGAAGCGGGTGATCCGCTGGCTCTGCACCAGTTCCAGGGCCTGCACCATGTCGAAGCGGGGCATGGTCACCACCCGCACCCCGAACGCCAGCAGCAGGTTCATCAGCACCTGCATGCCGTAGATGTGGAAGAACGGCAGCACAGCCAGGGCCACCTCGTCGTCGGCGGGCGTGAACGTGTGCTCCATCTGGGCGATGTTGGCCACCAGGTTGCGGTGGGTGAGCATCACGCCCTTGGGCAGCCCGGTCGTGCCCGACGAGTACGGCAGGACCACCACGTGCTCGGCGTAGTCCAGCGGCACCTGGTCGATGGGCGCGCCGAACAGCGATCCGAGCGGCACGGCCCCCTCGGCCTCGCCCATCACCACGATCTGCTCCACGCCGGTGCCGGCCGCCGCGGCCCTGGCCGTCTCCAGGAACATCGGGATGGTCACCAGCCACGACGCGGCGGCGTCGTTGAGCTGGAACCGGACCTCCTCGGCGCTGTAGGTCGGGTTGATCGTCGTCACGGTGGCGCCGGCCAGCGCGATGCCGTGGAAGACGATGGCGTACTCGGGGACGTTGGGGGCGAGGATGGCGACGGTGGTGCCGGGGCCCACGCCCTGGGCGCTCAGCCCGCCGCCGAGGCTGCGCACCGCGCCGTGCAGCTGCGAGAACGTGTAGGACGAGGCCGCTCCGTCGGTGATGGCCACCTCGTCGGCGCGGTCGGCGGCCGACGCGAACACGCAGTCGGTGATCGACTGGTCGGGAATCTCCACGTCGGGCAACGGGCTGGTGTGGATGATCGTGCTGTCGCCGGTGGCGCTCATGGATGACCTCTCATGGAGTCGCAGGATGCGGACGGCCCGAGACTACGACGGCTCCGCGCCGGGGGCGAGTCCGAGCCCGACCGCGGACAGCCGCTCAGGTCGGTAGCCTTCGTGTTTCGTGCGCCTGGGATTGCTGCGGGAGCCCGAACCGCGTGAGAGACGGGTGGCGCTCGTCCCCGACGGCGTGGCTGCGCTGGTGCGCGACGGCTGCGACGTGCTCGTCGAGCGGGGCGCCGGATCGGGCTTCGACCTCGAAGACGACGCCTACGCAACCGCGGGCGCCTCGATGGTCGGCCCCGGCGAGACGGGCGAGGCCGACGTGGTCGTCTCGGTCGGCAACCTCGCCGACGGCTTCGTCGCCCGCCGCGGCGACACGGGCTCGCCGCTGGTGTTCGTGGGCGTGTTCGACCCGCTGTGGATGCCGGAGCGGGCCGAGCGCCACGCCGCCGACGGCACGACCGCGTTCTCCATGGACCTCGTCCCCCGCATCACCCGGGCCCAGACGATGGACGTGCTGTCGTCGATGGGCACCATCGCGGGCTACGAGGCCGTGCTGCTGGCGGCCGGCCGGCTGCCCCAGATGTTCCCGCTGATGATGACCGCGGCAGGCACGCTGGCGCCGGCCCGGGTGCTGGTGCTCGGCGCGGGGGTGGCCGGGCTTCAGGCCATCGCCACGTCCCGGCGCCTCGGCGCGGTGGTAGAGGCCTACGACGTGCGTCCCGCCGCCGTCGAGCAGATCCGCTCGATGGGCGCCCGGGCGGTGGAACTCGACCTGTCCGAGGAGGGCGGAGACGCGGCTGACGCCGAGGACGCCGGCGGCTACGCCCGGGCCCAGAGCGACCTGGCCGCCGACCGCCAGCGAGAGCTGCTCGCCCCCCACGTCGCCGAGGCCGACGTGGTCATCACCACCGCCGCCATCCCGGGCCGGGCCTCGCCGCTGCTGGTCACCGCCGAGATGGTGGAGGCCATGGCCCCCGGCTCCATCGTCATCGACCTGGCGTCGGAGCGGGGCGGCAACTGCGCGCTGACCCGGCCAGGCGAGGAGGTGACCCGCAACGGCGTCACCGTGCTCGGGCCCACCGACCTGGTGTCGCGCTGCGCCCGCCACGCCAGCCAGATGTTCTCCCGCAACCTGGTCACCTTCCTCGGCCACCTCGCGCCCGAAGGCACCGTCGACGTCCGCCTCGACGACGAGATCATCTCGGCCATGCTCGTGTCCCACGGCGGGGCCGTGGTGCATCCGGGCGTGGCTGCCGCCCTAGGTGCCGAGACCGACACCGACGACGCGGCCGACGGCGCGGCCGAGTCGGCGGAAGAGGGCTGAGCGGTGGACCTGCTCGTCGCCGTCACCCTGTTCGCGCTGGCGGTGTTCCTCGGCGTGGAGCTGATCACCAAGGTCCCGCCGACGCTGCACACGCCGCTGATGTCGGGATCCAACGCCATCTCGGGCATCACCATCGTCGGCGCCCTGGTGGCCGCCGGCGCCGACCACAGCACCTTCACCGCGGTGCTCGGCTTCGTGGCGGTGACCATGGCCATGATCAACGTGGTGGGCGGCTTCCTGGTCACCCACCGGATGCTGCACATGTTCAGCCCGAAGCGACGCCGCAAGGCGTCCACCGACGACCAGCCCCCGACGGGCAAAGCCGGCAAGGAACGCTGATGGACGACGGCGGCGCACGACCCGTGACGGACGGCTTGTGATGGACGACTGGACCACGCTCGGCTACCTGGTCGCCGCGGTGCTGTTCATCCTGGGGCTCAAGCGGCTGAGCCGGCCCCGCACCGCGGTCAGGGGCAACCAGTTCGGCGCGGCCGGGATGCTCATCGCGGTGGTGGTGACCCTCACCGACAACGCCATCTTGAGGTTCGAGTGGATCGTCGCCGGCCTGGTGCTGGGAGCGGCGGTGGGTGCGCTGCTGGCTGTGCGGGTGCGGATGACGGCCATGCCCGAGCTGGTGGCGCTGTTCAACGGCTTCGGCGGCGGGGCCTCGGTGCTGGTGGCGACGGCGTCCTACATCGAGGCGGCCGACCTGGCCGCGGACACAACCCGGCTGTCCGCCGCGGCCGCGCTGGCGTCGCTGATCGGCGCGGTGACCTTCACCGGAAGCCTGGTGGCCTTCGGCAAGCTCCAGGAGAGGCTGCGCTGGTCGGGGTTCCCCGGCATGGGCATGGTCAGCGTCCTCGGCGCGGCCGCGGCCGCCGTCTTCGGGGCGCTGACGGTCGCCGACGCTCAGAGCCTGCTGTGGCTTTGGCTGCTGGTGGCCGTCGGGGCGGTGCTGGGCGTGCTGGTGGTGTCGCCCATCGGCGGGGCCGACATGCCGGTGGTCATCGCCCTGCTCAACTCGCTGTCGGGCATGGCCGCGGTGGCCGCCGGGTTCGTGCTCGACAATTCGCTGCTGATCATCGCCGGGTCGCTGGTCGGCGCCAGTGGGCTGATCCTCACCCAGATCATGTGCACCGCCATGAACCGGTCGCTGCTGGCGGTGATGTTCAGCCCTGCGCCGTCGGGGGCGGGCGGCCCCAACGCCGACGACGTCTATGCGGGCAAGGTCCGCTCCACGTCCCCCGACGACGTGGCCATGCTGCTGGAGTCGGCCGAGCGAGTGGCCATCGTGCCCGGCTACGGCCTGGCGGTGGCCCAGGCCCAGCACGCGGTGCGCGACCTGGCCCGGCGCCTGACCGACCGCGGCGTCGAGGTGGTGTTCGGCATCCATCCGGTGGCGGGCCGGATGCCGGGCCACATGAACGTGCTGCTGGCCGAGGCGGAGATCTCCTACGAGCGCCTGGTGGAGATGGACGACATCAACCCCACCTTCGAGCAGACCGACGTGACCATCGTGCTGGGCGCCAACGACGTGGTGAACCCGGTGGCCCGCACCGACCCGTCCAGCCCCATAGCGGGAATGCCGATCCTCGACGTCGACAAGAGCGACGTGGTGGTGGTCATCAAGCGCAGCCTCAGCCCCGGCTTCGCCGGCATCCCCAACCCGTTGTTCGCGGCCGACAACGCGCTGATGCTCTTCGGCGACGGCCGCGAGGCCGTGGTCGACATCACCAAGTCGCTCCAGCAGATCTGACCGGCCGTCCAGCCGGCAGGGAGGCTCAGGCCAGGGCGGGGACGGCTTCCATCGACTGGGCCAGGGCCTCGTCGGACAGGTCGAGGTCGGCCATGGCGCCCGCGATGTAGTCCTCGTAGGCGGCCAAGTCGAGATGGCCGTGGCCGCACAGCGCGGTGAGGATCGTCTTGGACTCGCCCGACTCCTTGCACGCCAGCGCCTCGCGGACGGCCGCCGCCAGCGCGTGGGTGGGCTCGGGCGCGGGCACGATGCCCTCGGTGCGGGCGAACTGCAGCGCCGCCGCGAAGCACTCGTTCTGGCCGATGGCCACCGCCTCGGTCAGGCCCAGCTCGTAGATGTGGGAGACGAGCGGCGACATGCCGTGGTAGCGCAGGCCGCCCGCGTGGATCGGCTCGGGGATGAACCCGTGGCCGAGGGTGTGCATCTTCAGCAGCGGCGTGGTGCGGGCGGTGTCGCCGAAGTCGTAGCGGTACTCGCCCCGGGTGAGCGACGGGCACGCGGCCGGCTCGACGCAGCGGATCGTCGGCGACATGTTGCCGGCCAGCTTCTCGCGCAGGAACGGCATGGCCAGCCCGCCGAAGTTGGAGCCGCCGCCGGTGCAGCCCACCAGCAGGTCGGGGGTCTCCCCCACCATGGCCAGCTGGCGCAGGGCCTCCTCGCCGATGATCGTCTGGTGCAGGATCACGTGGTTGAGCACGCTGCCCAGCGAGTAGCGCACCGCCGGGTCGGCGGCCGCCACCGAGATGGCCTCGGAGATGGCGATGCCCAGCGAGCCGGGATGGTCGGGGTCGTCGGCCAGGAGGCTGCGGCCGTACTCGGTGACCTGCGACGGGCTGGGATGCACGGTGGCCCCCCACACCTCCATCATCGTCTTGCGGTAGGGCTTCTGGCGGTATGAGGCGGCCACCTGCCACACCTCGCACTCCATGCCGTACTGGGCGCAGGCGAAGGCCAGGGCGCTGCCCCACTGGCCCGCGCCGGTCTCGGTGGTGAGCTTGTTGACGCCCTCGGAGTGGTTGTAGAAGGCCTGCGCCACCGCGGTGTTGGGCTTGTGGGACCCGGCCGGGCTGACCCCCTCGTACTTGTAGAAGATCTTGGCCGGCGTGTCGAGGGCCTTCTCCAGGCGGCGGGCCCGGAACAGCGGGCTGGGCCTCCACAGGCGCAGCACGTCGATCACGCCGCCGGGGATGTCGATGAAGGAGTCGCCGCTCACCTCCTGCAGGATCAGCCCCATCGGGAACAGCGGGGCCAGGTCGTCGGGCCCGGCCGGCTCGAGGGTGCCGGGATGCAGCGGAGGCGGAGGGGGTGCGGGCAGGTCGGGGATCACGTTGTACCACTGGGTCGGCATCTCCGACTCGGGCAGATTCACGCGGTAGTAGTCGTCGGCCATCGCCTGGGTCCTTTCGTTCGGGCCTGGATCGTTCGGGCCTGGATGGTGGGCGCCGACAATAGCGGCGACCGGCAGCTCAGTCCTCCGCCGGACGGCCGAAGTCCGCTTCCCGACCCTCCGCGAAGGCGTTGCGGGCCTCGGCGGAGTCGGCCTGCAGGTAGGCCTCGAAGGTGAAGCCCTGCTCCCAGCGGTACTTGTCCTCGAGGCTGCCGTCCTCCACGCCGTTGAGCGACCGCTTGGCGATGCCGACCATCTGGGGCGACTTGGCCGCGATCCGGCCGGCGATCGCCCGGGCGACGGGCCGCAGTTCGGCCCGCTGCACCACCCGCTCGACCGCCCCGAGCCGGTGCGCCTCGGCCGCGTCGATGGTGTCGCCGGTGAAGTACATGTAGCGCACCTTCTGCAGGCTGAACATGCGCTGCAGGTGCGCGCCCATCCCCATTCCGCCCCGGTCGATCTCGGGCACGCCGAAGTAGGCGTCGTCGGCGGCCACTACCAGGTCGGCGGAGCCCGCGATGCCGATGCCGCCGCCCAGCACGTAGCCGTGCACCGCCGCGATCACCGGCTTCGGGTTGCGGTGGATGGCCGCGAAGGTGTCGTAGTTGGCCCGGTTGGCGGGCACGATCAGGCTCGGGTCGGCGGCCATCTCCTTGATGTCGAGCCCGGCGAAGAAGCCCTTGCCCACGGCCGCGATGACGATCACCCGCACGTCGTCGCGCCGCCCGAGCGCCTCGATCTCGGCGGCCAGGGCGAACTGGGCGTCCACGCCGAACGCGTTCACCGGCGGATTGCACAGCTCCAACTCGGCGATGCCGTCGGCGACTTCGATCCTGAAAGGCTTGGTCATGGTGGGCGCGGAGGGACTCGAACCCCCGGCCTCTTCCTTGTAAGGGAAGCGCTCTGAACCGCCTGAGCTACGCGCCCGCCGTCTTGAGCCTAACCCCGGCCCGGGCCGCGGCTCGGGGCTCGGGTCCTTGCTTGCAGCCCGCCCCGCCGCGTAACCTTGCCCCATGAGCTTTCCTGCGACAATCACCATCGACCGACCCGAGCGGATGGCCAACTGGCGTCCCATCGGCCAACTGATCCTGGTGCTGCCGCACTGGGTCATTCTGCACACGGTGCTCAATGTCGTGGCCAGCCTCACCGCGATCTACGCATGGTTCGCGGTCCTGGCCACGGGCAGGCTCCCGGCGGGCGTCGCCGCTTTCCACGCGACCTACGTGCGCTACCGGGCCCGCACCTTCTCCTACATGACGTTCCTCACGGACAAGTACCCGCCGTTCGACTTCGGGCCCTCGATCGAGGATCCGGGCGGCGCGGGGATCTCGGTGAGCGTCTCCCCCAAGCTGGAGGGACGGAACCGGCTCAGCGTGCTGTTCCGGTTCATCGTGCCCTTCGCGTGGCTGACCCTTATCGGCATGCTCGGCGCGATGTTCGGGTTCGCGTCCCTGCCCGCGTGGCTCTGGATCGTGCAGCTCGTGCTCGGCGCGGTGCTGATCCCCGGCGCCGTCTTCTCGGGCGTGGCGTGGGTCATCGCCAACGTCGCGTCCGTCTTCGGCCTCCTGGCGGTCATCTTCACCGGCCGCTGGCCCGACGGGCTGTTCCGGATGGCGGCCGGCTGGGTGCGCGTCGATGCGCGGCTGTGGGCCTACTCGATGCTGCTGACCGACGAGTACCCGCCGTTCTCGATCGACTGATCCTCACCGAGCGGAGCGCCGTTCTACCGGCGCCGTCTGTCCGGCGCGGCTCGGTCGCGGTGAGTCTGCGGTAGGCGTCCCTCAGGTCTTCGAGCAGGCGCGGCGTCGCGGCCATGGGCGCTCTGCGGGCGTCGTGGTCGGTGGTGACCAACTGGCGTCCGAGGCCGTCCACCACTTCGACGCCGACCTCGGTGCACACCAGCAGGCCGCCCAGGTAGTCCCACGATCCCAGGCCGCCGGCCGAGAAGTCGACGTAGCCGTCGAGGCGCCCGGCCGCCACCGCGCACAGCTCCAGCGCGGCCGCCCCCAGCGTCCTCACCTGGGCCCAGCCGCCCCATCCGGGCGCCTGGCCGTTCACGCCCACCACGGCGTGCTCCAGCCGGGTCGGCGTCGGCGGATCCATCGGCGCCCCGTCGCAGCGGGCCCCGCCGCCCCGCTGCGCATCGAAGCGCTCGCCGCTGCCGTGGTCGTGCACCACCGCGGCCGACGGCCCCTCGCCGTCCACCACGCAGATGCTGGTGGCGAAGTAGCGGATGCCCCGCGAGGCGTTGGTCGAGCCGTCCACCGGGTCCAGCACCGCCACCGGGCCGCGGCCGGGCTCCAAGCCGCTCTCCTCGCTGAGCACCCGCAGTCCCCCGGCCCGCAACACGGCCGTGGCGGCCTCGTCGGCGGCCATGTCGAAGCCGTACTGGCCCGGCTTGCGGCCGGTCGGACCCCAGTCGTCGCACTCGGCCAGCGCAGCCACCGCGGCGTCGGCGGACGCGTTGAGCACGCCGAGGAGCTCGTCTGTCATCGATGCCAGTGAACCAGGCCCGCCGCCCCGGTCACACCTCCGGTATGGACGTGTCCGAGCGCCATGAGGCGAATCGCAAGAGTCCGGGCCGCGCCGCCCCGCGGATCGTGCATACTCCACCGGAGCGGGAGTAGTCTCGTCGCGGCACGCTGTTGCCGGAGCAATCGTCCGATACAAAGGGGTCCGCGTGTCGCTGATCGATCTGCACGGGTTCGTCGCCAACCTCAAGGACCACGTGTCCGAGCACGGCTTCCACGTTCACGGCGACCGGCACTTCGTGGAGACGTACTCCAACCGACAGACGTGGGAGGTCGACCTCCATCCCGACCACGCCTGCGGCGGGCCGTTGGACATGGTGCTGTGCGTCGAGGCCGAGGCCCGCACCCTGCTGACCTTCGAGGACGACGTCAACAGCCGCCCCGAGGACGACGAGCCCGACGACGCGATCACCGTGCCGATGATCCTGAGCTTCGTGCTGCCGCCGCTGCACCTGGGCCCGGACCTGCTCGTGCTGGCCACCGACCTGGCCGCCGTCGGAGGCGCCGACCTGCCTTTGCAGGTGTCGGCCGTGGACCGGGTGGCGGCCGTGACCGACGCCGCCGAGCGGACGGTGAACATCGAGGCCCGCCTCGAGCTGTCCCTGAGCCGGATCTACCTGGGCCAGGACCTCGAGATGCTCTGCGAGATGCTCGACCGGGCCCGCAGCGTCTGCGAGTTCCTCCTCGACCGCGCCCCGGCCTGGTTGGGAGAGCTCTAGAGACGCTGCTGGCGGCGGCCGGGCGGCGGCCGTCGTCGGCAGGTCAGATCCCGACGGAGGCTGCGACGCGGTCGGCGTGGAAGTCGGCAGCGCCCCAGGAGCGGGACAGCGCCCACGAGCGCTTCAGGTAGAGGTGCAGGTCGTGCTCGGTGGTGTAGCCGATGGCGCCGTGGCACTGCAGGGCGGCCCGGCCGGTGACGGCGGCCGCGGTCCCGGCCAGCCACTTGGCCTGCGACACGCTGCGGCTGGCGTCGGGCTGGCCGTGGGCGACCGCGTAGGCGGCGTACAGCACCGCCGGGCCGGCGAACTCGATCTGGATCCGGGCGCTGGCCAGATGGTGCTTGACCGCCTGGAAGCTGCCGACCGGCTTGCCGAACTGGTGGCGCTGCCGCGTGTACGCCACGGTCAGGTCCAGCATGGCCCGGCTCAGCCCCAGCAGCTCGGCCGCAGTGCCGAGCACTCCCCTGTCGAAGGCTGCGGCTACGGTCTCGGGATTGTCGGTGACCGGCTGGCCCGCGGCCCGTGGCGTGACGCGCCCGCAGTGCCGGGAAGCATCGACGGTCTCGACCGGCTCGACGTCGACCTCGTCAGCCTCGTACAGGCGCAGTCCCTGACCGGAGCGCAGCAGGAAGGCCTCGGCGAACGTGGCGGCAGGAACGGCCAGGCCAGCGGCGTTCGGGCCGGTCGCGGCGGTGGTGACGGCCGGGCCCGCGGCGTTAGGTCCGGCATCTGCCGCGTGGGCCGGGCCAGAGCTGAGGTTGGTGGTCACTGTGTGGCCTGTGACGCCTAGGGGCGCGGCCACGAGGGCCGTGGCCGTCAGCGGATGGGGCAGGGCTGCCCGGCCGGCCTCCTCCACCACCGGCACAAGGTAGGTCTCGTCGAGTCCCAGCCCGCCCTCGTCCGGCGGCACGAGCATCGTCAGCGCGCCCGCATCGGCCAGGGCCTGCCACACCGCCGGGTCTGGCGCCTGCCCCCATGCCGCCCTCACGACCGAGGCCGGGCACAGCTCGGCCAGCAGGTCCCGGGCCGTGGAGCGCAGCGCCTCCCGGTCGTCGTCGAGCCCGAACCTCATCGCGGCAGGCCCAGGACTCGCTCGGCCACGATGTTGCGCTGCACCTCGTTGGTGCCGGCGTAGATGGGGCCGGCCAGCGAGAACTGGTGGCCCTTGCTCCACGGCCCCTCGAGTTCGGCGTCCGGGCCGAGCAGGTCGAGAGCGATCTCGTGGAGTTCGATGTCGAGCTCGGACCACCACACCTTGGCCAGGCTCGCCTCCGAGCCGATGTCGCCGCCGTCGAGCAGGGTCGTCACCGTCTGCAGCGTCTGCAGGCGGTAGGCGTCGACCCGCATCCAGGCCGCCGCGACCCGCCGTCGCATGGACGCGTCGGCGCCGCGCTGGGCGCACAGCTCCAGCAGGTCGGCCACGGTGGCCTGGTAGCGGCCCGGCGAGCGCAGCAGCCCCCGCTCGGTGCTCGCGGCCGACACCGCGACCCGCCAGCCCTGGCCGACCTCGCCGAGCGCCACCCCGCCGCCGACGGCGTCGTCGGGCAGGAACGCCCCGTCGAAGAACACCTCGGCGAAGCCCTCGTCGCCGTCGAGCCGGCCGAACCCCCGCACCGTGATCCCGTCCAGGTCGAGCGGCACCAGCAGGTAGGTCAGGCCGCGGTGGCGCTGCGAGTCGGGATCGGAGCGGAACAGGCCGAACAGGTGGGTGCAGAACGCGCCCCGGGTGGTCCAAGTCTTCTGCCCGTCGAGCACCCAGCCGCCGGCTTCCCGCCGGGCCCGGCTGGACACCCCGGCGAGGTCGCTGCCCGCGTCGGGCTCGGACCAACCCTGGCACCACAGGTCCTGGGCGGCCGCGATGCGGGGCAGCAACAGGTCCTTCTGGGCCTGGGTGCCGTGCTCGAATATCGACGGCGCCAGGATCTGCAGCCCGTTCTGGGTGACCCGCTGGGGAGCGCCGGCCCGCCAGTACTCCTCCTCGAAGATCAGCCAGTCCCAGAGCGTGCCGTCGCGCCCGCCGTAGGCGCGCGGCCACGACACCGCCGACCATCCCGCCTCGTACAGGCGCTCCTCCCAGAGCAGCTGCTGGGCGAACCCCTCACGGGTGTCGCCCGAGAGCTCCGCCCCGATCTCGGCCCGCCACTCCGCCAGGCTGCGCGCCATCCAGTCCCGCAACTCCAGACGGCTCTCGTCCTGCGCCGCGCCCCAGTTCAGATCCACCCCAACTCCTGGTCCTTGCCTGCGCCTGCGCCGCCCGTGGGCTCGGTGGGGATCGAACCCACGACCAAGGGATTATGAGTCCCCTGCTCTGACCACTGAGCTACGAGCCCGCCCCGACCCTACCGCCGCGCCGGCGCGGCGTCGCTGGTCAGCACCGGTGAGGCGGTGCCGCCTGGAGGACAAGGATCGGGCTTGCCAGGCCGGCCGAACTGGCCAGGATCGTCTCGCTAGCTCGGGCGCGGCATGATTCGCGGGTTTCGCTACAGCATGATTCGCGGGTTTGAGCGCGGGAATAGGCAGCGCTGGCTCCGGGGGTGGGACTCGAACCCACAACCTAGCGGTTAACAGCCGCTTGCTCTGCCGGTTGAGCTACCCCGGATCGGGCCGTGAGGCTACCACCGAAGCGGGTGCAGCCCCCTCGGTGCGGCGCCCGTAGTCGATCAGCCAGGGGAGCAGGCCCGCCAGCGCCTCGGCGCGGGTGGTCTTCTCGTCGAGCCGCTCGGACTGCGACTTGAGCCACACGACGCTGGCGCTGCACTGCTGGCGCACCGCGGCGTCGGCCGCGGAGGCAGCCGTGCGGCGCAGAGCGTTCATGGCCCGGGCCGCGCTGAGTCGGGCCACCCGGGCGAGCACGTCCTCCACCGTTGCCCGTCCGGCGTCGACGGCCAGCCGGTGCAGCAACTGGGCGGCCGGCTGCGACACCCGGTCCGACGCGGCGACCACTCCCCCCTCGCCGGCCAGAGCCTCGAAGGCCTCGCGGTGCACCGGGTCGCCGAACAGGGTGGCGTGCAGGCGGCCCTCCACCTCCTCGGGCCGGTGGATGGCCAGCTGCAGCGCCTCGTCCTCGGGGGTCAGGCGACCGTCGGACGAGGAGGTCCGGTCCCACTCGCCGTTCGCCGGGCGGGCCCGCGAGAGGCCGGCGCCGCCCGCGGCGAAGCGGCGCAGGTGGTCGGGGTCCACATGGCAGCGGTCGGCGATGGCCACCACATGGGGGTCGCGCACCATCGGGTCGGGATGCTCGTTGACCACCGCCACCGCACGCTCGGCGCTGCGGGCCCGGCTCTCGATGGTTGACAGGTCGGCGCCGGCCAGCGCACGGTCCACCCGGAACTGCAGCAGCGGCACCGAGTCGCGGACCGCCCGTTCCAGCTCCGCCGGGTCGGAGCGGGCCAGGTCGCCGGGGTCCTTGCCCTCGGGAAGGTCGGCCACCAGCACCTCCAGCTCGAACTGGCGCTCCCAGGCGTACACCCGGCCGGCCGCGGCCGCGCCGGCCGCGTCGGCGTCGAAGGCCAGCACCAGGCGATTGGCCGAGAAGCGCTTCAGGAGCCGCACATGGTCGGAGGTGAGGGCGGTGCCGCAGGTGGCCACGGCCAGCTCGATCCCGGCCTCCGCGCAGCCGATCACGTCGGTGTAGCCCTCGCACACCACCGCCCGGCCCGCCTTGACGATCTGGCGGCGGTGCTCGTGCAGCCCGTAGAGGACCTTGCTCTTGTCGTAGGTCCTGGCGTCAGCCGATGTGTTCATGTACTTGGGGCCCTCCGCGTCCGGCATCACCCGGCCGCCGAAGCCGACGGTGTCGCCTCGCTCGTCGGTGATCGGGAACAGGATGCGCCCCCGGAAGAAGTCCTGCTGGCGGCCGCCCCGGTTCACGAACCCGAGCCCGGAGTCGCGCAGGTCGTCGTCGGAGAGCCCCAGGTGGCGGACCAGATGGTCCCATCCGTCGGGCGCCCATCCCAGCCTCCAGCGGCGCACGAGGTCGCCGTCGTAGCCCCGCGACCGCAGATAGGTGCGGGCCGGTCCGGCGTCGCGGCCGTCGAGCAGGCGCTGGTGGTAGAAGTCCCCGGCCTTGGCCACCGCCTCCAGGAGCCGCTGCCGTCGGCTGCGGGCCGCGCTCTCGTCCTTGCTCGTGTAGCGCAGCCGGATCCCGGCCCGCCCGGCCAGCATCTCGACCGCGCCCGCGAAGTCGAGCCCCTCGATCTCCTGCACGAAGGTGATCACGTCGCCGCTGCGCTGGCAGCCGAAGCAGTAGTAGACGCCCTTGTCGGGCGCCACCGACAGCGACGGCGTCCGCTCGCCGTGCAGCGGGCAGCGGGCCATCCACTGCCGCCCGGAGCGCTTGATCTCGGTGTGCTCGCCGATGATGGCGACGATGTCCGTGGCCGCCCGAACCTTCGCGATGTCGTCCGCCAAGATCCCCATCGCGGCCGAACCTACCAGCCGTGTCGAGGATGCCCGCGATAGCGTGGACGACACCTCATTTTGGTCTTGAACGACTCCCCCAGGTACCAGTCGCCGGGCCTCAGGTCGGGCGGCGTGCCGCACACACGGGCGGACTTCAACCCGGCGTAGCGACGCGGGAGAGCCGGAGGACTGACCTCCGGCTCTCCGTCGAAGCTTCGATGGGGGTGGCCAGGTGGCTGCGATGGCCTCTAAATCCGTTCGCAGGGGGTTCGAGTCCCCTCACCTCCACACATCACCGTATCACAGGTGCTCGCAATCCAATCAACCCCGGTCAGGCGAGCCGGTCCTCTAGGTAGCCGACTAGGCGGTCTATGGGGATTCGGTCTTGGGCCATGGTGTCGCGGTCGCGGACTGTTACTGCGTCGTCTTCGAGGGTGTCGAAGTCGATGGTCACGCACAGCGGGGTGCCGATCTCGTCCTGGCGGCGGTAGCGGCGCCCGATGGCCTGGGTCTCGTCGTAGTCGCAGTTCCAGCTGCCCTTGAGCAGGTCGAACACCCGGCGGGCGGAGGGCACCAGCACGTCCTTGCGCGACAGCGGCAGCACCGCCACCTGGTAGGGCGCCAGCCGGCGGTCGAGCCGCAGCACCACCCGCTCGGCGTCGTTGACCTCCTCGGTGCGGTAGGCGGCCATGAGGAAGGCCATGGCCGCCCGGGTCGCGCCCGCGGCCGGCTCGATCACGTGGGGCACGTAGCGCTCGCCGCTGGCCTGGTCGAAGAAGTCGAGGCGCTCGCCGGAGCGCTCCGAGTGGCAGCGCAGGTCGTAGTCGCCCCGGTTGGCGATGCCCTCGAGCTCGTCCCAGCCCCACGGGAACCGGAACTCCACGTCGGAGGTGGCCGACGAGTAGTGGCTCAGCTCGTCGGCGCCGTGAGGCTTGAGCCTCAGCAGCCCGGGATCGATGCCGAGGTCGAGGTACCACTGGTAGCGGGCCTCGCACCAGTAGTCGAACCAGCGGCCCGCGTCGTCGGGCGGAACGAAGTACTCCATCTCCATCTGCTCGAACTCGCGGGTGCGGAACACGAAGTTGCCCGGCGTGATCTCGTTGCGGAACGACTTGCCGATCTGGGCGATGCCGAAGGGCGGGCTCTTGCGGCTGGCCCGCTGCACGTTGGCGAAGTTGATGAACATCCCCTGGGCCGTCTCGGGCCGCAGGTAGACCTGCGCGGCGGAGTCGGCCACCGGCCCGGCGTGGGTGGAGAACATCAGGTTGAACTGCCGCGGCTCGGTGAGGGTCCCCCTGGCGCCGCAGGCCGGGCAGACCTCGGGGTCCTCGAGCTTGTCGAAGCGGTGGCGGGTGCCGCAGGCGCGGCAGTCCACCATCGGGTCGGTGAAGTTCTCCAGATGGCCCGACGCCTCCCACACCGCGGGCGGCGACAGGATCGAGGCGTCGAGGCCGACCACGTCGTGGCGCAGCTGCACCATCGACCGCCACCACTGCTCCTTGACGTTGCGCAGCAGCAGCACACCCAGCGGCCCGTAGTCGTAGGCGGAGCGGAACCCGCCGTAGATCTCCGCGGAGCGGAACACGAAGCCGCGCCGCACGCACAGGTTGACGATCTTGTCGAACAGCTCGGGATCGACCAGATCGGAGTCCGTCGGCTCGGGGTCGGCAGCCGGGTCAGCCATGGGGGGAAGGCTAGGAGTCAACTGCGGCCCAGCACCGTCACCGACCGCAGACGGCGCTCCAGGTGGGCCTCCATGGCCGCAGTGGCCACCTCCGACACCTCGGCGCCGGCCTCGTCGGCCGGCCGCCGCAGCACCGCGGCGAGCTGCCCGCCGAGGATCTGACGCAGAATGTCGAGGGCCTCGCCGCTGATCGGCCGGCCCTGGCGGCAGCGGGCGCACAGCACGCCGCCGGCGTGAACATCGATGGCCTCGATGGGTCCGTCGGCCCCGCAGGCCACGCAGTTCTCGAGTTCGGGCTGCATTCCCTCCAACGCGAGCAGCTTCAGGAAGAAGCCGGCCACCACTAGGGGGTTGTCGACGCGGTCCAGGGTGGCCAGGGCCCGCACCAGCATCGTGTGACGGTCGGGATCCTCGCTGGCCTCGGGCGCGAGCTGGTCGACGGCCTCCAGCATGGCCGAGGCCCGGGCGAACCTCTCGGGCTCAGACCTGAGGCTGGCGAACCGGTCGATGACCTCCGCCTGCGTGAGCGTGTCCAGGTCGCCGCGGCCCCGGTAGAGCTGGACGGCGACATGGCAGGCCGGTTCCACGCGGGCGCCGAACTTCGAGCGGGTGCGGCGAACTCCCTTGGCGACGGCCCGGACCTTGCCGTGGGCCCGGGTGTGCAGGCTGACTATCCGGTCGGCCTCGCCCAGCTTCCAGGTGCGCAGCACCACCGCCTCGTCGCGGTAGAGGCTCACAGCCGCCCTCCGGCCGACACGCGGGTCCGGGCCGCGGCCGACCGGCGCGCGGGCCTCCCCATCGTCGGCGTCCTAGCTGTCGCCGTTGAGGGTGCTCGGCGGGCTAGCCCCGTTGGCCGCGCTCCGCGGGCTGCCTCCGTTGGCGCCTGTCCGGCCTGCTCCGTTGGGCGACAGCCGGCCGAAGCGCCGCTCGCGCTCCTGGAAGTCCCGGATCGCCTCGTAGAGGTGGCCGCGGCGGAAGTCCGGCCAGGCCGTGTCGGTGAAGTACAGCTCGCTGTAGGCCAGCTCCCACAGCAGGAAGTTGGAGGTGCGGCACTCCCCGGAGGTGCGGATCATCAGGTCGGGCTCGGGCATCTCGGGGTCGTACAGCCGGCGGGCGATGGTGCTCTCGGTGATCCGGTCGGCCGAGATCCCGGCGTTCACCACGGCCCGCACCGCGTCCACGATCTCGGCCCGCCCCCCGTAGTTGAAGGCGATGGTGAGGGTCATGCGGCGGTTGTGCCTGGTCAGCTCCACGGCGTCGTCCATGAGGTTCAGGAGCCTGCGGGGCACGCGGCGGTCGCGGCGGCCCACGAACCGGACGCGCACCCCCCGCTCGTGGAGCTCGTCGCGCCGGCGCAGCAGGATCTCCTCGTTGAACTCGAGCAGGAAGCGGACCTCGTCGGCGGGCCGCCGCCAGTTCTCGGTGCTGAACGCGTACACGGTGAGCCACTCGACGCCGATGTCGAGGGCACCCTCCACCACGTCGAACAGGGCCTCCTCGCCGGCTCGGTGGCCCTCGGTGCGGGGCAGGCCCCGAGACTGGGCCCAGCGCCCGTTGCCGTCCATGACGCACGCGACGTGCACGGGCACGCTGCCCAGGTCCAGGTCGGCTGTGATCATCACCGTGACGCTACCGCGCCGCTCGCAGCGGCGGCACCCAATCCCGCCCTCAGCGGGCCGCAGCCTCCAGGGCCGCTGAGTCGCCGCGGGGCGGCGGTGTCGGCTCGCATCCGCTATTGCGCCGTCATGGGGCCGGATTTGGGCCGCTGCTGCCAGTTCTTGTCCACCCTCACGGCCAGCTGGAGGAAGGCGCCGTCGGGAAGCTGGGTCCGCACGGCCTTGCCCACCGCCGCCAGCTGCGAGCCGCCCTTGCCGATCACTATCGCCTTCTGGGACGGGCGCTCGACGATTATCTCGCAGCGGATCAGCGGCCAGTCCCAGTCGGTCACCCGGGTGGCGATCGAGTGGGGCAGCTCGTCGCGGGCCGTCTCGAGGAGCCGCTCGCGGACCAGTTCGGCCACCCGGAAGGCCTCCGAGGCGTCCGAGACGGCGTCGGGCGGGAACAGCGCCGGCCCCTCGGGCAGGCGACCGACCAGGTGCTCCACCAAGGCCTCGACGCCCTCGCCGGTGCGTCCGCTCACCGGGAAGTACGCCTCGAAGTCCAGCTCCCCCGCGGCTGCCAGCTGCGACAGCATCGCCGCGGGCCGCACGAGGTCGGACTTGGTGACCACCACCACCGAGTCGGCCGGCAGCGAACCGGCTACGAAGGCGTCGCCCCGGCCGAAGGGCGCGGACGCGTCGATGACCAGGCACGAGACGTCGGCGTCGTGCAGCGCCTCGGACGCGTTGGCGTTGAGCCGCCGCCCCAGGGCGGTGCGGGGCTTGTGGATGCCGGGCGTGTCCACCAGCACCATCTGGGCGCCGGGCCGGGTCAGCACCCCCCTCAGCAGCGCTCGGGTGGTCTGGGGCTTGTCAGAGGTGATCGACACCTTCTGGCCCACGATCCGGTTGATGAGGGTCGATTTGCCCGCGTTGGGGCGGCCGGCCACCGCCACGACCCCGCAGCGATGCGGGCCGGACCCGGACGGGGCGGCCGTCGTCTGCGGGTTCGCCTCGCCCGGCTGTTCGGCGGTCACTTGCGGGTGAGCCTCACCCGGGTGATGCGGCGGCCCTCCATGTGCTCCACCCGCAGCCTCAGGCCGTCCACCTCGACGGTCTCGCCCACTTCGGGGACGTGGCCCAGCGTGCTGAATATCAGACCGCCCACGGTGTCCCAGTCGTCGTCGGGCAGCGTCGCCCCGACGAGCGTGTTGAGCTGGTCCACGGGCATGCGGCCGTGCACCAGCGCCTCGCCTCCCGCCAGCGGTTCCATCAGCGGCTCGGGCCGGTCGAACTCGTCGACGATCTCGCCCACCAGCTCCTCCACCAGGTCCTCGAGGGTGACCAGGCCGGCGGTGCCCCCGTACTCGTCGACCACCACGGCCAGGTGGCCGCCAGCGGTGCGCATCTCCGAGAGGAGCTCGTCCACCCGCTTGGTCTCGGGCACGAACATCGCCCGGCGCATCGACTCGCGCACCGGCTGCTCTCCCCCGCCGGAGCGCTCGGCCCGGGCCAGGTCCTTGAGCAGCACCACCCCGACGACGTCGTCGATGTCGGCCCGGCAGACCGGCAGGCGGCTCAGGCCCCGGTCGATGGCCACCTCCAGCGCGTCGGTCACCGTGTCGTCCGCGTCCACGGTCACCATGTCGGCCCGGGGCGCCATGACCTCGCGGACCACGGTGCGGTCCAGCGCCAGCGCGGAGGCGATCATGTCGCGTTCGGTGTCCTCGATGGCGTCGGCCTCCGCGGCCGCGTCGGTCAGCGCGATCAGCTCGTCCTCGCTCACCGGCGGCGCACCGTCGCGGCCCCGTCCCACCCGGCGGCGCAGTCGCCTGGCCTCCCGACCGGCGCCGGCTTCGCTCCCGCCTATCACGGCGCTCGGTGGTGGGCGGCCAGCAGCCGCCGCTCTCGGTCGCGCATCACCGCCGCGTCCTCGTCGCAGGCATGGTCGTAGCCCAGGACGTGCAGCACGCCGTGAACCACCAGCAGCGCCAACTCGTCGTCGAGTCCGCCGTCGTGGCCGGCGCCCGCGTGGTCGGCGGCCTGCACGGCGGCGTACTCCGGGCAGACGACCACGTCGCCCAGCAGCCGCACCGGCCCGGGCGGCTGCGGCCCGCCGTCGGCGCCGTTGCTGGCGTCGATCGGGAAGGCGCGAGCGCGGACGCCGCCGCTGGGGTCGGCGTCGTCGATGGCGTCGATGGGGAAGGCGAGGACGTCGGTGGGCCCCGAAGCGCCCATGTGGGCCCGGTTGAGCTCGGCCATGGGTTCGGCGTCCACGAAGCGCAGTCCCAGCTCGCCCGACGCGATCCCCTCGTCCCGCAGCACCGCGGCGGCCAGCGCGGCCCAGCGCTCAGTGCTCAGACCGTCGCGTCCGGCCGTCGCCCGGGTCGTCTCGTCGGACGCCTCGACCACCGCCCCGGCCGCGACCGACAAGACGGCCGGCGGGGGCTCGTCGGAGGCTGCCGTCGCCATCTAGCCGCCGCCTCCGGGCTTCAGGCCGGCGCGGTCGTAGGCGGTGACGATGTCGGCGACGATGCGATGGCGCACCACGTCGCGGCTGCTCAGGTGGACGAACCCGATGCCGTCGATTTCTCCGAGCAGCTTCTCGATGCCGGTCAGGCCGCTGCGTCCGCCGTCCACGTCCACCTGGGTGACGTCGCCGGTGACCACCGCCCGGGAGCCGAAGCCGATGCGGGTCAGGAACATCTTCATCTGCTCGGGGGTGGTGTTCTGGGCCTCGTCGAGGATGATGAAGCTCGAGTTGAGGGTGCGCCCCCGCATGAAGGCCAGCGGGGCGACCTCCACCGCGCCCCGCTCCAGCAGGCGCTCCATCCCCTCGCTGCCGACCATGTCGTACAGCGCGTCGTAGAGGGGCCGCAGGTACGGGTCGACTTTGGCCATGAGGTCGCCGGGGAGGAACCCGAGCCTCTCCCCCGCCTCCACCGCGGGCCGGGTGAGGATGATCCGGCTGACCTCGTCGCGGTGCAGCGCCCGGACGGCCATGGCCACCGCCAGCCAGCTCTTGCCCGTGCCGGCCGGCCCGATCCCGAAGGTGATGATGCTCTGGCCCATCACGTCCACGTAGCGCTTCTGCCCGGCCGACTTGGGTCGCACGACCCGGCCGCCGGCGGTGCGGAACACGTCGTGGGTCAGCACCTCCGAGGCGCGGACGTTGCTGCGCACCATGTCGATGGTCCGGTCGATGGTGCGGCCGTCGAGGCGCTGGCCGTGCTCCAGCAGCAGGATCAGCTCCTCGAACAGGCGGGCGACGGTCTCGGCCTCGTCGCCGAGGACGCTCACCTCGTTGCCCCTCAGGTGGATGCGGCTGCCGGGGAAGGCGCTCTCCAACTGGCGGAGGTTGGCGTCGTGCTCGCCCACTAGAGGCCCCAGCAGGTGGTTGGCGGGGACGCGGATGGTGGCGGCGGTCTCGGGCATGCGCGGTGTCACCGCCAGACTACACGACAGGCGGCGCCCCCGACAGGACTCGAACCCGCAACCTGAGGGGTAGAAACCCTCCGCTCTATCCAGTTGAGCTACGGGGGCGGGCCAAGGCTACCGCCGGGCTCGGACGCTGGCGGCCCTGGACGTTCAGCGGCGGCCGCTCGTCGCTAGGCTGTGGGGCCGTCCGCTTCGGCGGTCGTGGTGGCCGTAGCTCAGTCGGTTAGAGCGCCGGGTTGTGGTCCCGGAGGTCGGGGGTTCGACTCCCCTCGGTCACCCGCCTCGTTCCTGCCCTCCCAGGGGCGGGCCCGGGAGCATCCCCGGCACGCTATTGTTGGGGCTGCACTGCGCCTCTAGCTCAATTTGGCAGAGCAACGGACTCTTAATCCGCAGGTTCTGGGTTCGAGTCCCAGGGGGCGTACCAATCGAATGCAGGACGACGCCGGACTTTTGCCCTAGACTGGCCTCAACCTGACAGCTCTTCCGGGTGGCACTGCCATGGACCGTTTCGCCACATTTGTTGACGCCGAGTACCTCTACGCGGAGGGCGGCATGCTCTGCTGCAACAGCCCCGACCGCCAGGAGATCCTCCTGTACGGCCCCGGCGCCAACGAGTTCCTGACCGGCCTCGCCGCCGACGTCTGCGACCTTCAGCCGCTTCGCACCTACTGGTACGACGTTTCCCAGGACGGGGCGCCCACCTCGGCCCAGCAACTGGTCGCCAGCCTTCCCAACATGAAGCTCCGCCTCCAGCAGGGCGGGCCGCGGCGGTCGCAGTCCCCGGTGAGCGACGCGATCAGGCGCGACCTCACCACGCTGGCCCGCGGCCGGGCCGTCTGCGACGCCTTCCTGCTGTCGGCCGACGACGATCTGATCGATTGCGTGAGCGAGGCCCAGGACGCCGGGCTGCGGGTGACGCTGCTCACCATCGCGTCGCGCGACACCAGGGAGAATCGGCCGTCCCGCCTGGCCAACGAGGCCGACTTCGTGGTCAAGCTCACCAAGGACGACCTGTCGAGGTTCATTCGCCGCCGGCGCGCCCCCGACGACGCCGCCTCCGACACCTACGACCCGGTCGACTCGGTGGGCGCGGCGGCCACCGAGTTCGCGGAGAGCTGGCTCTACCGGGCCAGCGACGACGAGTTCGACGCGCTGCTGGACCAGCGGCCCCGCATACCGGAGTCGCTGGACGGCGACCTGCTCTACGCGGTCGAGAACGTGATCGGCGGGAGCCTGCGCGGCCAGGACCGCCTGCGGAGGGCGGTCCGCCAGGCCTTCTGGAACCGCATAGACCAGGAGGTCCAGGACTGGCCGCCCGACCCGGGGCGCTAGCCGGTCCATGACTGTCGCCCGAACCGGGGCGACAGCCGGTCGATGACTGGCGTCGCCGGTCGCACGGCGAAGCTGCCGGTCACCATCCTGACCGGCTTCCTGGGCTCGGGAAAGACGACGCTGCTCAACTACATCCTGCGCGAGAGGCACGGCAAGCGCATCGCCGTCGTCGAGAACGAGTTCGGCGAGATCAGCATCGACTCCGACCTGGTGGTCTCCTCCGAGGAGGAGATCTACGAGATGAGCAACGGCTGCATCTGCTGTGTGGCGGCGGTCCGGGGCGACCTACTGGAGGTCGTCCGCAAGCTGATGGCCCGCCGCGACCGCATCGACTACATCCTCATCGAGACCAGCGGCCTCGCCGACCCGATGCCGGTGGCGGCGGCCTTCTTCGCGGACGATGCCGTCCTCGACGAGGTCGCCCTCGACGCCATCGTCACGCTGATCGACTCCAAGCACATCGAGCAGCACCTCGACGAGGTCCGCTACGACGGCATCAGCAGCCAGGCCGTCGACCAGATCGTCAGCGCCGACCGGATCATCCTGAACAAGATCGACCTGGTGGACGAGGCGACCGTGGAGCGGATCGAGGGCCGCATCAGGAAGCTGAACCAGCGGTCCGAGATCGACCGGTCGAGCTACGCCGAGGTGAACCTCGACGCCATCCTGGGCATCCAGGCGTTCGAGGTCTCCCAGCGGGCCGCGGCCGAGCCCTCGTTCCTGGACAACCACTACGTTCACAGTCACGATCCCGAGGTGGAGACCTGCTCGGTGAGGGTCGGCGGGGAGCTGGACCGGGACCTGGTGGAGGCGGCCGCCCGCGCCATCGCGGCCGACTACGGCGCCGACCTGCTTCGCTGGAAAGGGGTGCTCGCCATCGCGGGGAACGACCGGCGGGTCGCGCTGCAGGGCGTGCACCGGATCTTCGAGATGCACGACCTCGACCGCTGGGAGGGCCCGCACCGCGACAGCCGGGCGGTCTTCATCGGCAAGAACCTGGACCGCGACGACCTGGCCCGCCGCCTGGAGAGCTGCGGGACGGACGCGCGGCGCCAGGCCCGCTCGACGTGACGACGGCCGACTCCGCCGGATCGGGGCCGGTGCTGCGGCCCTCGTCGTGGCGGGGGGCGCTGCTGCTGCGCTCGGAGTACCCCGACGCCGCCCCCATCAGCGGCGGCACCGACATCATGGTTGACATCAACTTCGGCCGGGCCCGGCCGGCCGCGCTGCTGGACCTGACCGCCGTCGAGGGGATCGACTCCTGGGAGCTGATGGAGGACGGGCGGACGGTGCGCATCGGCGCCGGAGTCTGCTTCACCACGATCATCGACGAGCTCTCGGGCCTGTGCCCCGCGCTGGCCCAGGCGGCCCGCACCGTCGGCTCGCCCCAGATCCGCAACCGAGGGACGGTGGCCGGCAACCTCGCCACCGCCTCGCCGGCCGGCGACTCCCATCCTGTGCTGCTGGCGTCCTGGGCGGCGGTGGAGGTCGAGTCGGTGCGAGGTCCCCGCATGATCGGCATCGACGATTTCTTCGTCGGACCCAAGCGCAGCGCGCTGGCGCCCGACGAGCTGATCCGAGCGGTCCGGGTCCCGGCGGCGACCGGCCCGCAGCAGTTCGCCAAGGTCGGGCCCCGCAACGCCATGGTCATCGCCACGACCTCGTTCGCGCTGAACCTGGACGCCGCCGGCCGGCGGGTGGGCACCGGGATCGGCTCGGCCGGTCCGACCCCGCTGCGGGCCCGGGCGGCCGAGCAGATGCTCACCGAGGCGCTGGCCGGCCGCTGGGACGCAGCCGGAAGCGTCGGCGCGGCCGTGGCCGACGAGTTCGGCGCCCTGGTGGCCGAGGCCGCGGCCCCTATCGACGACGTGCGCGGCAGTGCCGAGTACCGGCGCCACGCGCTGTCGGTGCTGGGCCGGCGGTGTCTGAGCTGGGCGCTGGCCGACCTGGAAGGCGCCGCAGCGGCATGAGGGTGCTTGCATGAGCGTGTCTGCATGAGAGTGAACGTCACCGTGAACGGGGTGGCCCACCGCGTCGACCATGTGTGGCCGCTGGAGAGCCTGTTGGACTTCCTGCGGGAGCGGGTCGGCCTCCGGGGCACCAAGAACGCGTGCGAGCAGGGCGAGTGCGGCTCGTGCTCGGTGTACGTCGACGACGTGCTGGTCTGCTCGTGCCTGGTGGCCGCCGGCCAGGTGGAGGGCCGCTCCGTGGTGACCGTGGAGGGGCTCGCCCCCGGCGACGGCCTGCATCCGGTGCAGCAGGCGTTCCTCGACGCGGGCGCCGTGCAGTGCGGGTTCTGCACGCCGGGCATGGTCGTCGCCGCCCACTGCCTGCTGGCCGAAGACCCCGCTCCCGACGACCTGACCGTGCGCGAGGAGCTGTCGGGCAACCTGTGCCGCTGCACCGGCTACCAGAAGATCCTCGACGCCGTGAATCTGGCCGCAGAAAACGGGCCGAAGCGGCCACGAGCGCAGGCGACGGCCGATGACGGTCACCGACACCGCCGCCCGGGCCCCGGCCGCCTCGGCGGCCGTCGACGGCGTGGGCGCCTCCGCGG
>CAXXIZ010000006.1:0-1365 GCA_963667505.2 Acidimicrobiales bacterium
CCGATGACGTCGTGCCACTTCTCGACCGGGAGCTGGCTGGTGACGATGGTCGAGCGGACGCCGTGCCGGTCCTCGAGGACTTCGAGCAGGTCGTGCCGGTGCTCGGCGCTGAGCGGGGAGAGCCCCCAGTCGTCGAGCACGAGGACCTGGGTCTTGGCGAGCGATTCGAGCAGCTTCGGATAACGCCCGTCGGCGCGGGCGATGGCGAGCGAGCTGAGCAGCCGGGACAGCCGCAGGTAGAGCGCGCTGTGGCCGTGGCGGCAAGCGCTGTGGGCGAGCGCGCAAGCGATCCAGCTCTTTCCGACGCCGGTCGGCCCGCAGATGAGGACGTTGAGGTGCTCGCGGACCCAGCGCCCATCGGCGAGCGAGAGGACGAGCGGCTTGTCGAGGCCGCGGCGGTGCCGGAAGTCGACGTCCTCGATACAGGCGTCGTGCTTGAGCCGGGCGCGGCGCAGACGGTTGGTGAGCTGCCGGGAGTGGCGCTCGGTGATCTCGCGGTCGACGAGCAGCCCGAGCCGTTCTTCGAACGACAGGGCGACGACCTCGGACGAGTCGAGCTGCTCGGCGAGGGCCTGGGCCATCCCGGCGCATCGTAGCTGCTGGAGCTTGTCGACGGTCGGATGCGTCAGCATCGTCGGGGTTCCTTTCAGGGTCACTGGTAGTAGCCGGGGCCACGGATGTTGTCGTGGTGGACGGGGTCGGCGGCCTCGGCGAGGCGGGCGCAGGTCTCGTCGAGGCGGTGCTGGAGAATCGACTCGACGCTGCGATAGCTGGAGCTGCCGATGGCGATGGCGCGCTCGGCGGCCGCCTCCAGGCGGGCATCGCCGTAGCACTTGGCCAGCCGCAGGATCCCGAGGCAGGAGCGGTAGGCCTGCTGGGGGTGGCGACGCCGCTCGAGCACGGTGGCGATCAGGGCGGCGGTGGCCGGCCCGACCTTCTCGGCCCAACGGACGAAGCGCTCGGGCGTCCAATCGCCCATCCGGCGGTGCTTCTCCGGCATGTGCTCGGCCGCGGTGGTGTGGCGCCCCCGGCGCGAGGACCGGACGTGGCTGGCGACGCGCCGGCCGCGGTAGAAGCACTCGACGGTGCGGGCGGTGAGTCGGACGTCGAGCTGCCGTCGGACCAGCGCGTGGGGGACGGAGTAGTAGTGGCGGTCGACCTCGACGTGGTAGTCGATGTGGACGCGGACGGTCTTCCACTCGGCGAAGACGTAGGGGGTGGCGGGCAGGGGACGCAGCGCCGGCCGGTCGAGCTGCTCGAACTGGGACCGCCGCGAGCCCGGGAGCTTGCGGAAGGGGCGCGCGTTGAGCCGCTCGAGGAGCTCGGCGATGGCGGCGTTGAGGCCGGCGAGCGAGAAGAAGGTGC
>CAXXIZ010000007.1:0-9383 GCA_963667505.2 Acidimicrobiales bacterium
CCACTTCTGACCCGGCAGCCGCCGACGCCGGAACGCAGCCAGACACGCGACCAGACGGAGGAGGAATCGCCGTGCAAGGACTGATACTGGAGGGCACCACCACCGACAGCGTCCGGCTGTCCGACGATCTGGAGCTGGTCGGGTCGCTGGCGCCCCGCCAGGTGCGGGTGGAGGTCCGGGCCGCCGGGGTGTGCGGCAGCGACCTGAGCTGCGTGCTGGGCAAGTACTACATGCCCACGCCGCTGGTGCCCGGCCACGAGGCCGCCGGAGTGGTGCTGGAGGTCGGTTCGGCGGTCACCTACTGCTCGGTCGGCGACCACGTGATCCTGTCCACCTTCGGCAACTGCGGCCACTGCGGCGACTGCGAGGGCGGCGATCCGGGGAACTGCACCAACGTGGCGCTGGGCGCGCTCAGCCAGCCCTTCGCCGAGAACGGGCAGCCGATCTACAACTTCGCCAACATCGGTGCGTTCGCCCAGCAGACGGTGGTCAGCGAGAACCAGTGCATCCCGATCCCCGCGGAGATGCCGTTGGCGGCGGCCGCGCTGATCGGCTGCGGGGTGGTGACCGGCGCCGGGGCAGTGTTCAACCGGGCCAAAGTCCAGATCGGCGACACCGTGGCTGTGATCGGCGCCGGCGGCGTGGGCCTCAACGTGATCCAGGCCGCCCGGCTGTCGGGCGCCTCCGCCATCATCGCCATCGACCGGGTGCCGGCCAAGGAGGCCCTGGCCCGCGAGTTCGGCGCCACCGACTTCGTGCTGGCCGAAGGCGACGACTTCGACCCGGTGGCCGCGGTGAAGTCGCTGTGCCGCTCGGGTGTGCACCACGCCTTCGAGGTGGTGGGCAGCACCGCCCTGCTGGCCCAGGCCATCTCGATGACCCGCCCCGGCGGCAACGTGTGCGCGGTGGGCGTGCCGGACCTGGGCGCCAAGGTCACCTACCCGTTCCTGGACCTGCACCAGAACAAGAGCCTGCTCGGCATCCGGGCCGGCGGCGCCCGGCCCCGCAAGGACTTCGCAATGCTGGCCGACCTGTACCTGCGGGGCCGCCTCAAGCTCGACGAGATGATCTCCCGCACCGCCGGCCTCGACGGCCTGCAGGGCGCCTTCGACGCCCTCCAGACGGGCGCCGAGGCCCGCACCGTCCTGCTCCCCAACGGCTAGTCCGACGGTCGGACCGCAGTCCGACCGCCGGAGGTCAGCCGGAGGTCAGGAGGGGGCCTCCGCTCGGCTGTCAGGCAGAGTCGAGCGCATTGGGCGGGGCCTCGTCCAGGCAGGCGCTGAAGTGCTCCATCTCGGCGACCAGGCACGCTGAGACGGTGGCTCTGGCGACGGCCTCGCACCGTTCGACCTCGTCGGCGTCGAACGGGCTGATCACCACCAGGGTCACGCCCAGGCCGTCGTCGCGGACGAGGCTCACACACATCGCCACCTCGTCCTCGCAGGCGTCTTCGGCGCCGTCCTGCCGGCTGGCGACGGCCGGAATCGCCGGAAGGGTCGACAGCAGGCTGTCCACCAGGCGGGCCTCCAGCGGCGTGGTGAACGCGAACGAGGTGAACTCGCGGCCCACCACCCGGTACAGCCCGCCGCCGAGGTGGTCCGTGTCCACGCCGGAGGACGTGAGGGTCATGGTGGGCTCGTCCACCAGGGCGAATCCCAGCAGTGTGCCGAGCAGCCGGCCGCTGCCGGAGGCCAGGACCATCTCGCGGAACTCGGCGGGGTGCAGCGTGCAGCGGGGATCGGTCATCGGCCCGACCGAGCAGCGGCGGCCGCCGGGGCCGGTCAGCTCGAGCCGGGCGCCGGGCAGGTGGAACACCAGAGCGGCCGCCATCTGAAGCGATCCGGCCAGGGGGGCGGTCAAGGTCATGCTCATGCTCCTTTGCATCAAGAGAAAGCTTGGAGCCAGAGCTCAAGGCAACAAGGGATGGAGCACTCTCAGGCGCTCCGACCGGCGGTCGCGACCGCCGCACTCGGGCGGGGGCCCGCCAATAGGCGGGCGACTATACCCACGCGCCCCGGCGCGGCGACAAGCGGATTTCTGCTAGGCGGTTCCGGTGCGCCAGGCGTCGCGCAGCTCGCGCATGCCGGTCAGGGCGTAGGGCCGGGACTGGAGCCATTCCCGCCACTCGACGGTGCCGAACAGCTCGTACTCGTCGGTGCGAACGTGGAACTGGTCGGGCTCGATCACCTCGATCTCGGCGCCGCCGGGCGCGTTGGGATGGAACGCGCAGTAGACGAGGCCGGCGTCGAGGCCGCCCAGCATCCCCTCGTAGTCGGCGGGCCGGCCGCGGGGCCGGTAGAAGTCGGTCTCCAGCACCTCGTCGAACACCGGCATCCCCGCAGTTCGGGCGGCGGCGACCGCATCGTGCAGGGCGCCGTCGTCCGTGCCGGCCAGGTGCTTGTTCGGTCCGTAGGCGGCCAGGGAGGCCGTGATCAGCACCGGGACGCCGTAGTCGATGCCGACGGCCACGTAGCGGTCGCACCACTCCGGGGCCAGCGCCGAGCCCATGTGGGCGTCGAGGTGGGTGACGTCGATGCCGGCGGCCAGCGCCCGGTCGATCTGGGCCCGCCACTCGGCCTCGACCGCCTCGGGATGGGCGTGGCGGCGCAGCGAGGCCACGTCGGGCCAGAGGTAGCCGTGGTCGTCGAGGAGCCCCGAGGCGGGACCGGGCCGGGTGATCGGCCCCCACCGGTAGTGGTCCTGCTCGGAGTTGAGGGTCAGGTGGACGCCGCAGTCGAGCCGTTCGTCGGCCGCGGCCGCCTCGGCGATCTCGCTGAACCACGGGCACGGCACCATCACCGATCCGGCGGTGATCGTGCCGAAGCGGGACAGCTCGACGAAGGCCCGGTTGGCGCCGTGGTTCATGCCCACGTCGTCGGCGTGCACCACCAGCCGGGTGGTCTCCGGGGCAGACATGCCGACGAGACTAGGAGACCGGGCCTACCCTGCCGCCGTGGGTTTGCGCCATTTCGGCCCCGACGTCGATCCGGGCGAGGTCAGCGACCAGCTGCGCCGCTTCGGCTACGCCATCGTGGACGACGTGGCCGACGCCGGCCTGCTCGACCGCCTGGAGGCCGAGGCCCTGCCCTACATCGAGGCGTCGGCCGCGGGCCGGGACACCTACGACGGCCACTTCACCCGCCGCACCGGGGCGCTGGTGGCCCGCTGCCCGTCGGTCCGCCCGCTGGTGATGCATCCGCTGGTGGTGGGCGCGGTGCGGGACTTCCTGTCCCACGTCACCCAGGTGCAGCTCCACCTCACCCAGATCATCTCGGTCGAGCCGGGCGAGACCCGCCAGAAGCTGCACCGCGACGAGATGGCCTTCGACTTCTTCGACTTCGGCCCCGACTACCACGTGCAGTGCAACACCATGTGGGCCCTGACCGACTTCACCGCCGAGAACGGGGCGACCTGGATCCTGCCCGGCACTTCGGGCCTCGACGACGACTCGGCCCGGCAGGCAGCCGGCGCCCAGGCCGAGATGGGCCGGGGCAGCGTGCTCTTCTACGAGGGCAAGGTGCTCCACGGCGCGGGGGCCAACACCTCCGACGGCGTGCGCCGGGGCGTGAACATCACCTACGCGGCGGGCTGGGTCCGCCAGGAGGAGAACCAGTACCTGGCCTGCCCGCACGAGGTGGCCCGCACCCTCGACGACGACCTGCTTCGCATGATGGGCTACACCCAGGGCGCCTTCGCGCTTGGCTATGTCGGCGACCAGACCGACCCGTTGGCCGCGCTGCGGGGCGGCACGGCCAAAGCCAGGACCATCGGCGAGGTGGCCGAGCACAACCCCGACGCCCGCGACTTCGCAACCGACATATCCGACGAGTAGGAAGGCGGCCAGCCATGCGACGGATGCACATCGGACTGCAGGTCGACGACCTCGACGAGTCGGTCGAGTTCTACACCCGGCTGTTCGGCGTGGCGCCCACCCTGCGACGCCCCGACTACGCCAAGTGGATGCTGGAGGACCCCCGGGTGAACTTCTCGCTCGACACTCACGGCGAGGGCGCGCCGGGCTCCGCCCACTACGGCATCCAGGTCGAGTCGCACCCCGAGCTCGCGCAGCTCCGACAGCACATCGACTCGGCCGGCATGGCCCGAGCCGACCAGGACGACCTCGTCTGCGGCTACCAGCTCCAGCACAAGTCCTGGGTCGCCGACCCCGACGGCGTCATGTGGGAGGCGTTCTTCACGGAAGGCACCGTCGACTCCGGTTACGGCACCGCCGAAATGCCCGACCCGGCATGAAGTTCACCTAGCGGTCGGCGCCTCCATCAACGGAACCGTTCTCGGGATGGTTGTGTGGCGTGGGTGCGCACAAACCGCCCCGAGAACTCGGAGGAGGCGCTAGTCGAGGCTCGGGCCGGTGGTGTGGGTGCCGGAGCGCAGCAGGGCGCCGGGGCGGGCGCCGGTGAACTGGCCGCCGCGGACGATCTCGGCGCCGTTGCAGACGACGTGCTCGATGCCGGTGGCGTCGGCGTAGAGGCGGGAGGCGCCCGCGGGCAGGTCGGAGCGGAACGTCGTCGGCCCCGAGCCGACCGCGGCCTCGTCGAGCACGACCACGTCGGCGCAGGCGCCCTCGGCCAGCACTCCCCTGTCCACCAGGCCGTACAGGTCGGCCTGCACTTCGGTGAGCAGGTGGACGGCCTCCTCCAGGGAGACGAGCTGCCGCTCGACCACCGCCTCCTGCAGCATGGTGGTGGCGTAGTCGGCGGTCAGGAACAGGTCCAGGTGGGCGCCGGCGTCGGATGCGCCGATCACCGCCCTGGGGTCGCGCCAGATCTCGACCCTGGCCTCCCAGTCGGCGTCCGGCTCCGGCCCGGCCGGGTTCCCGAACGACGTCTCCAGGTCGTCGGCCAAGGCCATGTCGCACAGTGCGTCCCACGGGTCCTGGCCCCGCTCCTCCGCGATCTCGCCCACGGTGCGGCCCGCGCAGCCCTCGTTCTCGGGCGCCGGGGAGTGGAACACCACCTTGCGCTCCCAGTGGGCCAGAGCCCGCAGCGGATGGTCGCCCTGGGCCAGATCGTTGAGGCGGCGGCGCTCGGCCGGGTCGGCCAGGATGCGCCGCTTGTCCTCCTTGGGCAGCAGCATGACCTCCTCCCAGCCGGGCAGGGCGTCGAGCACGAACCCGCTGTTGAAGTTCAGGTGCAGCGACAGCATCTGCGGCACGGTCAGGGCCACCACCTTGCCGCCCTGGGCCGCGGCGTGGTCCCCGGCGGCCAGCTTGGACAGGTTCATCTCCATGGACCGGGCGGTGACCGTCATGACGTTCCAGTTGAGCGGACTGCGGGCCGCCACCGACATGTCGGTCATGAGCTCCAGGGCCCAGTCCTCGAACGGGCCGAGCGCGGGGATGAACTCCACCGACGTGCCGTCGTAGTCGGCCAGCACCGAGCACAGCGCCACCAGCTCGTCGCGCTCGGCGCAGCGGCTGGGCACCATGTTGCCCATCGGGTCGTTGTGGGTGCGCGACCAGGAGGACGAGAAGCCCAGCGCCCCGGCCTCCAGGCCGTCTCGCAGCAGCGCCTTCATCGCCTCCAGTTCGTCGTCGGTGCAGGCCCTCCGGACGCTGTCGTCGCCCATCACCACCCGTCGCAGCGCCGAGTGGCCCACCTTGAACCCGGCGTTGACGGCCACGTTGCCGTCGATGGCGTCGAAGTAGTCGGCGGTGGTCCGCCAGCTCCAGGGCACTCCCTGCTGCAGGGCCTCCAGCGGGATGCCCTCCACCCGGGCCAGCATCCGCATCAGGTAGTCGCCGTGGGCGGGATCGTCGCCGAGCGGGGCGATGGTGAACCCGCAGTTGCCGCCGATCACGGTGGTCACGCCGTGCAGCGGCGACGGCGACAGGTCCGGGTCCCAGAACACCTGGGCGTCGAGGTGGGTGTGAACGTCGATGAAGCCGGGCGTGACCGCCAGGCCGGAGGCGTCGATCGTGGCCTCGGCCTCGGCCCCGCCGTTCACCAGGTTGCCGATGGCCGAGATGCGGTCCCCGACGATGCCGACGTCGGCCCGTCGCCGAGGTCCGCCGGTGCCGTCGATCACGTCGCCGCCGCTGATGAGCAAGTCGAACATGGCCCCGACGCTAGCCCCGGCCCAAGCCGCCGTTCAGGAGACCTCCAGCAGCACGAGCAGGCGGCCCGAGCCGTGCAGTTCCACCTCCCACACGCCGGGAATCTCGGCAGTGAACGCGAAGTGGACCGGATGGCCGTCGGAGACTTCTCTCAGGATGTCGTAACCGTGGACGTGGAGCTCGTCGGACGTGTCGGCCGTCACCCGCAGGGCGACCACCGAGCCGAGGTCTACCTCCACTCTCTGATAGCCGCCCACCGGCGCGCCCCCGACCACCTCCACCGTGACGGTCCGGTCGGCCTCGGACAGGTCTGCGTCGTACTGGGCTGCGGCGGCATCGCCGGTCTCTGAACTGGTACACGACATCGCGAGCACGCTCAAGGACAATGCGGTCAGCAGAATCCGCCAAGTCCGCTGCATTGCGGGACGTCTCCCCTTAGGACTCTTAGCGGGCGGTCCAGCCGCCGTCTATGACGATGGTCTGGCCGGTCATGTAGCTGCCCGCGTCGGAGGCCAGCAGCAGCAGGGCGCCGTCGAACTCGTCGATCTCGCCCGCCCGGCGCATCAGGGTGTTGCGCTGGATGTGGCGCAGTCCAGGGGCGTCGGCGGCGGCGAACATCTCCTCGGTCAGCTCGCTGCGGAAGTAGCCGGGAGCGATGGCGTTCACCCGGATGCCTTCGGGCGCCCACTGCTTGGCCAGCTCGCGGGTCAGCCCGATCATGCCGGTCTTGGAGGCCACGTAGCCGGCCTGGTGGTTGCCGCCCGAGGCCACGATCCCCAGCATCGAGGCCACGTTCACGATGCTGCCGCCCCGGCCGCGGCCGATCATCTCGCGGGCGGCGGCCGACGACAGCACGAATGCGGCCGTCAGGTTGATGTCCAGCACCCGCCGGAACTGCGCCGGGTCCTGCTCGTGGGCCCGCACCACCGCGTCGGAGGTGCCCGCGTTGTTGACCACGATGTCGGGCCCGCCGTGCTCGACGGCCACGTCCACCAGCCGCTGGAGCTGCGAGTCGTCGGTCACGTCGCAGCCCACCGGCACCACCCCGGTCGTCTCGTCCGCCAGGGCCTCGAGCCGGTCCAGCCTGCGGGCCGCGGCCACTACAGTGGCGCCCCGCGACGCCAGCAGCCGGCAGTAGCGCTGGCCCAGGGTCCCGCTGGCGCCGGTGACGACGGCGACCCGGCCCTGCATCGAGAAAGGATCGTCGCTGACCAGCCGGGCACTCATGGCACCGCGAAGCTACCGCCCGTCTCCGTCTCTGCCCCGTAGTGTCCTGATGGCGGTTCCTGACGGGCGCGGGCAGGCGATGGCGCGGGCGTCGGTCCGCTCGGCGCCTCAGCCTCGGATGTGGCCGGCTGCGCTGGTCGGGACGAAGCGGGCGACGAGGCGGCGCTCGTCCACCATCGCCTGGCGGTACTCGTCCCAGTCAGGGTGCGGACCTCCCGCGACCCGCTCGTAGTAGGCGACCAGGGCGTCACTGGTGGCGTCACCGGGGTCGGCCGCCGGGGGCGACAGCTCGACGGTGCCGTCGAGGGACACGTACGACCATGCCTTCTCGTCGGAGACGTGCAGCACCGCCCGCCGGTCGCGCCGCAGGTTGGCCGTCTTGGCCCGGCCGTCGGTGACCGAGATCACGAAGGCGCCGTCGTCCACGAAGTAGACGATGTCGGAGGACTGGGGCCGGCCGTCGGAGCGGATGGTGATGAGCACGCCGAGGGTGCGCTCGGCCGCCCAGGCAATGGCGTCTGCTAGTTCCATGGACGTGTTCCTAGCGCCCGGAGCGCGGTCGTGCTCAGCCGGGTATCAGCCGGGGCCGGGCAGGCCGGGCCCGTCCAGATAGGGGCCGGTCGTGCCGCCCGCCTCGGTGGGGCCCATGCCCAGCTTGCGGTGGTCCCAGCTGCGGACCCGCTCCACGTCGAGGCGCACCGCCACCCGCTTGCGCAGCATGGCCTCCACGAACGGCTGGAACTCCTCGGAGTAGGGGCCGGTGTAGCGCTCCCACACGTCCACCCCGACCCGCCAGATCTCGTCGGGGTCCTCGACGATCACGCCGCGGCCCTCCAGCGACGCCCCCCGGAGGGTCTCGTAGGTGTTGCCTGCCTCGATCATCACCACCAAGCGGTCGTCGCGCCGCAGGTTGACGATCTTCTGGGCCTTGGC
The DNA here is from genome assembly GCA_963667505.2 of Acidimicrobiales bacterium. Lineage (GTDB taxonomy): Bacteria > Actinomycetota > Acidimicrobiia > Acidimicrobiales > Aldehydirespiratoraceae > Aldehydirespirator. The sequence continues at coordinate 8,234 of CAXXIZ010000007.1, forward strand.
CTTGGACTCCAACCAGATCCGGCCGTCCAGCCAGGCGTACCACATGGCCACCAGATGGGGCATCCCGCCAGGCCCCACAGTCGCCATCGTGCAGGTGCGGGACTGCTCGATGAACCGGGCCAGCTCGCCGTCGGTCATCTCGATCCGCGAGCGCAGGTTCTCCCCCACGACGCTCCCTTCCGTTCGGGCCGCTGACTCTAGCCACCGGTGCGGTAGCTTCTCGGCGCTGGGCCGACTCGGCCCACCGGCCATAGGAAGGGCGAGACAATGTCGAAGGTGTCGGTGTTCGCGAAGTTCTCCTGCCAGGAGGGCAAGGGCGAGGAGATGGACGCAGCCCTGCGGGCCATTGTGGCGGCCAGCGAGTCGGTCGACGGCGTGGAGTCGTACTCGTACCACCGGGGCGAGGACGGCACCTACTGGTTCTTCGCGCTGATGTCGAGCATGGAGGCCGCCCAGCAGCACGGCAACAACGAGGCCATGCAGGCGGCCATGCCCGCACTGATGTCGCTGATGGCCGGACCCCCCGACATGGCCATGACCACCCCGGTAGCAGCCAACGGCTTCGACTTCTGACCGAATAGCTCGCCGTGATCGACGAGCTGCTCCGGCGCATCGCCGCGTTCCACCGGAGCCGCCCGACCGTCCCGGAGTTCCCGATGGTCGAGCCGGTGCTCGACGCGCTCGACAACGCCCGCTGTCCCGCCGATGTCGAGCCGGCCGCCCTGCCGGTGGTCCGTCACCTCGACGCGGTCGAGTCCAGCGGCGATGCCGCCATCGACGCGGTCCTCGAGGAGTTCGTCCGGCTTGCACCGGTGCTGCCGTGGCACCAGACGGTCGGCTACCTCGACGTGCTGAGCCGGGACTACCTCGACAACTACGGCTACGTGCCGCTGCTAGGTCCGGACTCGATCGTCGAGCACCCCGCCGTGAGGGTCGGGATCGGCCTGTGGGGCCCGCATCTCCACTACCCCGCCCACAAGCACGAGGCCGAGGAGCTGTACCACGTACTGGCCGGCGAGCCGTCGTTCAGCGGCGACGACCGCGCCAGTCGGGCCACCCGGCCGGGCGACGCCGTCTACCACGCGCCCTGGCAGGTGCACAGCCAGGACTTCGGGGCCACGCCGACCGTGCTCCTCTACTGCTGGACCGG
>CAXXIZ010000008.1:0-13741 GCA_963667505.2 Acidimicrobiales bacterium
GATCTGGGCCGACTGGCAGAGCTGCGGCGACGGCTTCGAGGAACTGCTCGACCCGGTGCGGGCCCAGTACCGGGAGGTGTTCGCGGTGGTGCGCTGCCGGTTCCGGGGCTCCACCTACAGCCGGGCGGTCTACATCTGGGTGGACAAGGACTTCGCCATGGCCCGGGGCCACTTCCAGGGCTACCCCAAGAAGCTGGCCGACATCGCCATGACCCGACCGGTCACCGTGGGCCGGGCCGGGCCGCGGCTGGCACCGGGCGGGCGCTTCGGGGCCACGCTCAGCACTTGGGGCCGACGGGTGGCCGAGGCCCGATTCACCATCACCGGCACCGCCGAAACGGCCGGCTTTGTGAACTCCCATCCGATGCTGCACAGCCGGCAGACGCCGGCCATCGAAGCCGACGGCGCCGACTCGCTCGACGAGCTGGTGACCATGCGGAGCTACGACGCCGGCCTCGGCCCGGTGTTCTGGGGCGACGCCGAGCTGGTGCTGCCGGAATGCCCGACCGAGGAACTGCACCTCTTGCAGCCGGTCGAGATGATCGGCGGCTACTACCGGCAGGTGGGCCTGTCCATGGCCGGCGGCACGACGCTGTGGGCAGCGCCCAACCCGAAGGCAGGTGCACAGCCATGAATCGGCGTTCTGAGGATGCCACGAATCGCAATTATTGCGATTTATGGCTATATAGCCGAAAATTATGAATATTCCTGAGACGGAGGCCCGCCGGTGAGCCCCGCTTCCGTCGCCACGACCTTCGTGGACGATTACCTCGACGACCATGGCGACGACGACGCCGACCTGTCCTCGCACGACTCGTTCACGTCCGGCGTGCCCCACGCCACCTTCAGCAGGCTGCGCCGAGACGATCCCGTGCACTGGACGCCTGAGGCCGACGGGGCCGGTTTCTGGTCGGTCACCCGCTACGCCGACGCCTTGGCGGTGAGCCGCGACGTGGAGACCTTCACTTCCACCAGGGGCATCCGCCTCGAGGAGATGGACGACGACGAGCTCGTGGCCCGCCGCACGATGATGGAACTCGACCCGCCCGAGCACACCCGGCTGCGGCGCCTGGTGAACCGGGGCTTCACCCGCCGCACCGTCGAATCGTTCGAGGACTCCATCCGGGCACTGGCCGCCGAGGTGCTCGACGAGGCCCTGACCGCCGACGCCTTCGACTTCGTGACCGAGGTGGCCGCCAAGCTGCCGATGAGGATGCTGGGCCGGCTGCTGGGCACCAGCGACGCCGACGGCCACCAGCTCGTGGAGTGGGGCGACGCCTTCCTGGGCAACAGCGACCCGGAGTTCACCACCCATGTGGTGGACACCGCCGACACCGAGGAGTTCCGGCTGATGCCGTTCCGCAGCCCGGCCGCGGCCGAGGTGTTCCGCTACGCCGAGCAGCAGGCCGCCGAGCGCAGGGCCTGCCCCCGCCACGACGTGATCAGCCAACTGCTGGCCCCCACTCGAGACGGCGAGCCGCTCAGCGACCTGGAGTTCAAGAACTTCTTCACCCTGCTGATCGCAGCGGGCAACGACACCACCCGCTACACGATGACCCACGGGATCAGCACCATGATGCGCCATCCGGGCCTGTGGCGGGCCTGGCGGGCCGACCCGTCGCTCACGCTGAGCGCGGTGGAGGAGGTGCTGCGCACCAGCGCGGTGACCATGCACTTCCGCCGCACGGCTACGCGGCCGGTCACGTTGGGCGGCAAGGACATCGCGGCGGGCGACAAAGTCGTGATGTGGTTCTGCTCGGCCAACCACGACGACGACGGGTTCCCCCGCCCGTGGCGTTTCGACCTGGCCCGCAACCCCAACGACCACATGGCCTTCGGGCGCAACGGCCCGCACCTGTGCCTGGGCGCCTGGCTGGCCCGCATGGAGGCCCGGCTGGTGTACGAGGAGCTGATGAAGCGGGTCGACCGGCTCGATCCCGACGGCGAGCCCCGGTACCTGCGCTCCAACTTCATCGCCGGGATCAAGCACCTGCCGGTGCGGGTGGTGGCCTGATGCCGGCCGAGCCCGTCCACCCCGCCTGCACCCGCGCACACAGCGGCCCGATTCCGGCCGAGCCCATCCGCCCCTTCCGCACCCACACGGATACCGGCCCGACGCCGGCCGAGCCCGTCCACCCCGCCTGCACCCGCGCGCACAGCAGCCTGACGCCGATGAGTGGGCAGGGGGTCTGAGGATGGGGCGGATCGTGGGGGCGGCGCTGGTGTCGCACGTGCCTCCGCTGGTGCTGCCCGAGAGCGAGCGGCGGGCCCTCAACGGCGGCGAGGACACCACCCTGTTCGCGGGCCTGCACGCGCTGCGGGCCGAGCGCCTCGCCCCGGCGGCGGCCGACACGGTGTTGGTGGTGGACACCCACTGGTTCACCACCATCGAGCACGTGATCGCGGCCCATGAGCGCCGCCGGGGGCTGTACACCTCCGAGGAGCTGCCCCGCGGCATGAGCGCGATGCCCTACGACATGCCCGGAGACCCCGAGCTCGCCCATGCCTTCGCGGCCGCAGCCCGCGGACGAGACGACACATGGGTCACCGCCACCGACGACCCGCACCTGCCGGTGCACTACCCCATTGTCAACCTGCTCGGCTTCCTGCAGGGCGACGAGCGCTGGATGTCGATGGGTGTGTGCCAGACCGCCGAGCCCGAGGACTTCCTGCTGGCCGGCGAGCTGCTGGCCCAAGCCGTCACGGGGCTCGACCGGCGGGTGGTGATCCTCGCCAGCGGCGGCCTCAGCCACCGGTTCTGGCCGCTGCGACAGTTCCGCGACCACGAGGGCGCCGATCCCGACGCCCACATCCGCACCCCCGAGGCCGCCGCGGCCGACCGGCAGGTGCTGGCGTGGATGGCCGCCGGCGACCACGCCGCCATCCTGGACTTCCTGCCCGAGTTCGCCCGCCACTCCCCCGAGGGCTACTTCGGCCACTACCTAGTAATGGTCGGCGCGCTGGGCGGCCGGGCGTGCACCGCCGAGGGCACCCAGTTCGGCGAGTACGAGTCGGTGTCGGGCACCGGCCAAGCCCACGTATGGTTCGACCAGTGAGCGTCGGGGTTCGACCGATGAAGGGCCTCGACCAGTGAGCGTCGGGATGCGACCGAGGTTCGACGAGTGAACGCTGGGGTGCGGCCCGACCGAGGCTCGACCGGTGAAGGGCTCGATTAGTGAGTAGGCCCCGGCGAGCCCTGGTCCTGGCCCACGAGCCGGGGGGCACCAGCGCGTTGGTGGGCGAGCGGCTGGCCCAGCGGGGCTACGACGTCCACGACCATGTGGTGACCGCCGACGTGGAGCGCCCCAACGACGCTGCGCCCTTCCCCGACGCGGCCGACTACGACGTGCTGGTCCCGATGGGCTCGATCCGCTTCCTTACCAACACTGACGAGATCGACGGCTGGATCTTCGAGGAGATCGACATGATGAGGGCGGCCCGACACCGGGGCACCCCGATCCTCGGCGTGTGCTTCGGCAGCCAGCTGCTGGCCGTCTCCTTCGGCGGATCCGTGGAGCGGGCCCCGGAGCCCGAGATCGGCTGGTACGAGATCCGCGAGCCCGACGGGGCAGCCGACGGGGCGCGCAACCCGCTGGGGCCCGGGCCGTGGTTCCAATGGCACCACGACCGCTTCAACCCTCCCCCAGACGCCGAGGTGCTGGCCGTCAACGACAACGCCGTGCAGCTGTTCCGGCTGGGCCGCTGCGTAGGCACGCAGTTCCATCCGGAGGTGAACTACGCCCACGTCGAGGGCTTCCTGTCCGAGGCCGACGACGACTACCTGGCCGAGTACGGAATCGACCCGGCCCGGATACTGGAAGAGATGCGCCGCCACGAGGAGCGCAACGCCCGCCAGTGCGCCGCGCTGGTGGACTGGTTCCTCGACGATGTGGCCCGCTCGCCAGCTCAATAGGAGCTGACGAAACCCCGGAGAGTCCCTAGAGAGTGATGCGGCCGTATATGGACAGCTCCACGGCCTCGAACTCCACGTCGAAGGACATCTCGTGCTCGTCAAGGAACTCGGGAAGCTTGACCGGCCGTGTCTTGGTGCCCTCCGGGCCCTTGGGCAGGTGCTCGGTCGGCCCGTACTCGGCCTCGAGCCGGGCCACATCGTCCTCGGGCAGTCTCTCGATCCGGCAGGGAACGCCCTTGAACTGGGGGATGCCCTGCTCCCAGTCGATGAACTCGGGGTCGTCGTCGGAGGTGAGCTGGGCGTCGGAGAAGTCCCACATCCCCGACATGTTCTCCAGTCCCGGGCGCGACTCCGGCTTCCACCAGCCGTGCGGGACCCGGACGAGGCCGTCTGGCATGGTCGAGCGGATGAACACCCGGCCGATCATGGCCCCGGTCGGGGTCGTCACCCGGGCCCAGTCCCCCTCGTCGACGCCGAGCGACACGGCGTCGGCGGCGGCCAGGTAGAGGGTCGGGTCCTTGGCCCGCTTGCGGAACTCGGGGATGTGGCGCTGACCGGTGCGGTAGTACTCGTCGTCGGGAAGCCCGATGAACATCTGCATCGGGTACTCGTCGGTGGACGGCGGCGTCTCCCGGTAGTAGGGAAGCGGATCGAAACCGAGGTCGTCCAGGATGGACGAGTACAGCTCGACCTTGCCCGACGGGGTGGCGAAGCCCGTCGTCAGGTACTTGCGCTCTGTGCTGGCCGGTGCCGGCTCGGGGTCGGGGCTCGGAAAGCGACCCGCGGCCACCACGTCGGCGAAGGCCTGGCCGCTCGGCTCGACTCGATAGTCGAGGAACTCCTCGCCCGTCTGCCACGGGAACACCTCGCCCATGCCCATGCGCTGGGCCAGCCCGTGCCAGAAGTAGACGACGCTCTTGCACTCGCCGGGTGGCTCCATCCCCTGTTCGCTGATGCCGGCCAGCAGGCCGGGCCGCTCGAGCCAGGAGTCTCCGGGGAGCACGTAGTCGGCCAGCTGCGCGGTGGGCGTCATGGCGTGCTCGTAGACCACGAACAGCTCCTGGGCCATTAGCGCGTCGTAGATCCGCTTGGTGTTGGCGAACGACATCAAGGTGTTGTTGGCCAACGCGAAGAATGCCTTCACGGGATAGGGATCACCCTCGGCCATGGCCTTGAACACCGCCATCGGATTGGCCATGTAGCAACCGCTCACCAGGTTCGCCCACTTGTGGCCCCACACCCGCAGAGTCGGCTCGTTCAGAGCCATCTGGGCCCTGTAGGTGAACGCGGGGAAGTCCTGGGCGCCGAGCTGCTTGTCCTTCTGCTCCTGGGCGAGCACGTCGTGCATCTCGATCTCGGTGTCGGACCTCACGGCCGGGTTGAAGCCGGCGAAGACGTCACCACCCTTGGCGTCGAGGTTGCCGGTGATCGCCCGCAAGGCGCACTGGAGCCGGATGGCCGAAGTGCTGTTGATCAGCTGGTCGGTGATCGGCGTCCACGGGAAGCATGCGCTCTCACTGGTGGCGTACATGCGGGCGGACTCGACGATCATCTCGGCGTCGAGACCGGTGATCTCGGCCACCCGCGACACCGGGAACTGTCGGATCCGTTCGGCGAACTGGTCGAAGCCGACGGTCCAGTCACGGACGAAGTCGGCGTCGTAGAGCCCCTCCTCGATGATCACGTTGAGCCAGCCGAACAGGAGCGCGGTGTCGGTGCCCGCACGGATGGGGAGCCACAGGTCGGCCAGATCGGCATTGCCGCTGCGCCGGGGGTCGATGACGATGAGCTTCGCTCCCCGGGCCTGCGCCATCCGGATCGACTTGTGCTCCAACGTCCAGCTGTGACGGCGAGGGTCGTGGCCCATCAGCACGATGCAGCCGGTGTGCATGAAGTCGCTGCGGGGGTACCAGCCGTACACGAGCCGGTTGACGGCCGCGGTGTTGCCCATGCAGTAGGCCACACCGCCGATCCAATTGGGGGAGCCGAGATGGTTCATGAACCGCCGGCTCAAGCCGTTGTCGAGTCCGATATTGGCGTCGGAGGTGGCCATGGCGAACGCCTCAGGCCCATAGCGCTCGACCACAGTCGTCAAGCGGGCGGCGATGTCGTCGAGGGCGTCGTCCCAGCTGACCTCCAGCCACTGGCCCGCGCCCCGCTCGCCGACCCGTTTGAGGGGCCGCATGAGCCGGTCCGGGTGGGCGAACGACTTCGGCGCATACGCCCCCTTCATGCACAGCACGCCCTCCAGAATCGGCGTGTCACGCGAGGTGACCTTGACCACGCGGCCGTCCCTGACCTTGACCGAGACAGGGCAGAAGCCGTCACAGCTCGCGCAGATGACGGACTTGACCTCGTCGTCGTCGCCGGTTACGAACCTCTTGCTGGTTGCGGGTCTCTTGCTTTCCAGTGCAACCGTGGTCACAGGATCGATCCTATCTCCGGCGTCATTCTGGCGTTTGACATTCTGGCGCTCGACCGGCGTCTCACAGCAGGGCGAAGTACTCGCGGTGCTCCCACTCGGTCACGTCGTCGGAGTCGACGGCATCTTCGCCGCTGGCCTCGACGAAGCGGTTGAACTCGAAGCGCTTCAGCGTGAGCCAGTAGTCCAAGAACTGGTCGCCGAACGCCAAGCGGTAGACGCTGTCGTTCTCGAGGGCGTCGAGGGCGGCACCCAGATTGGTGGGGAGCTGTTCGACCTGGGCGGCGTAGGGCTCTATCTCCATCGGCCCGGGGTCGAGTGCCTGGTCGATTCCGGCCAGGCCGGCTTCGATCTGGCTGGCCATGTACAGGTAGGGGTTGGCGGCCGGCTCGCCGACCCGGTTCTCGATGTGGCTCGCCGGATCTCCGGGGCTGGAGATGACACGCACCATCGCGGCCCGGTTGTCGAACGCCCACGCCGCTCGGTCAGGGGCCAGGGAGTAGGGCCGGTTGCGCCGGTAGCCGTTGACCGTCGGCGTGGTGAAGCTCGACGCCGCCGATCCTTGGGCCAGGATCCCGGCGACATAGTGGCGGCCCACATCGGACAGTGCCTCCTCGCCTCTGGGGACGAAGACGTTCTCGCCGGTGTCGAGACTCGTCAGCGACTGGTGGAGATGCCAGCCGGAGGGGTAGAAGCTGGGGATGCGCGGCTTGCACATGAAAGAGGCCAGGTGGCCCATCCGACGGCAGATCTGCTTGGTCGCCGTGCGGAACAGCACCATGGCATCGGCCGGTTCCAGTCCTTCGAGGACGTCGAAGGTGGTCTCGATCTGGCTCGGCGCCCACTCGTCCTCGAGCGTCCGCAGCGGGAGCCCGAGCGACAGCAGGTGGCTCCGCAGCACCGAGAGCACGTGGTCCACCTCGTCGAGGTGGTTCTCCAGCAGGTACGAGTAGCCGGTGGCCACCGGCATCACCTCTGGAGGGTTGGGCGGAAAGCCGGGGCCGCCGAGCCCGGCCGGATCGAGGGACGGGTCGACGATCCTGGTGAGATACCACTCCACCTCGAGGCCGGAGACGAACCCGTAGCCTCGCTCGGCCAGCCGCCCCAGGGACGCCTTCAAGATCCCCCGCGGCGACAGGGGGAACGGTCGGCCGTCCCGGTGATGGAGGTCGGCCAGGATCCAGCCGGTGCCAGGGGCCCAGGGCAGCACCCGGAAGGTGGACGGGTCGGGCACCATCGTGACGTTGGGAACCCCGCTCAGCTCGTCGACCCCGAATCCGCCTCCGGCCATGAAGGGGTTGAAGACGATCGAGTTGGCCGGGTCGAGGGAGAACGGGGCCATCGAGATCTCGCTGCCGCTGCGCAGCGCCGCCTCGAAGGCGGGGATCGTCAGCGACTTGCCTCTCAGGAGCCCGTGCTGATCGGGCCACGACACCCGGACCGCCTCCAGGCCCTCGGCCTCGATCCGCGATCGGATCTCGGCCACTTGGGCTCGCTGATCGTCGGACCAAAGGCCTTGGTCGTCAATGAAATTACCGGACTCGCTCATACTGATCCTTCCTACTTTTAGAGGCGGCGGTCACCATAGGTCACCGAGCCACGCGGAACCCAACCGAGCCGCGCCGGATCAACTCGTCCAGAACAACGCGGGATCGACGTGTCCTGAACGACGCCGGATCAACTTGTCCACGACGATTTCGGCGGGCTACGTTCCACCCATGACCTGGGTCGAGCCGTACCTGTCCGATCTAGGCGCGGCCGACGCGGACTTGAGCGACCACGACTCGTTCACCTCGGTCGTTCCCCACGCCACGTTCCAGCGACTGCGAGCCGAGGACCCGGTCTCATGGTGCGACAAGGAGGACGGCGCGGGGTTCTGGTCGGTGACCCGCTACCGCGATGCGCTCACCGTCAGCCGGGACGTCGAGCGATTCAGCTCGGCCCAAGGCATCAGCATGGACGACATGGCCCCCGACGAGATCGCAGTTCGGCGCTCGATGATCGAGACGGATCCCCCGGACCACACCCGGCTGCGACGGCTGCTCAGCCGGGGATTCACCCGACGCACGGTCGAAGGGTTCGAGGATGCGATCCGAGAACTGGCTGTCGATGTCATCGAGCAGGCGCTAGAACGCGACGAGTTCGACTTCGTCGCCGACATAGCCAAGGAGCTGCCGATGCGAATGCTGGGCCAGCTGCTCGGCATCCGCGACGACGGGCGGCGCCTGGTCGAGCTGGGTGACGCCCTGCTGTCCAACACCGACCCAGACTTCACCGATCATCCGGTGGGCCTCACCGACACCGACGAATACCGGCTGCTCCCGTTCCGCAGCCCAGCCGCGCTGGAGCTGTTCGAGTACGCCGACGCCGAGGTCGAGTTGCGACGCCAGGAAGACCGCGACGACGTCATCGCCCAACTGCTGGCCCCCACCACCGACGGCGACCCGCTGACCGACCTGGAGTTCAAGAACTTCTTCACCCTCCTGGTGATCGCCGGCAACGACACCACCCGCTACACGATGACATCGGCGCTGCTGACGCTCATCGAGCACCCGTCGTTGTGGAAGGCGTGGCAGGACGACCGGTCCCTGACCGAGACCGCGGTCGAGGAGATACTGCGCACGACCACGGCCACCGCTCACATGCGCCGCACCGCCACCGCCGACACCACCCTCGGGGCAGCAGAATCAAGGCCGGGGACAAGGTCGTGATCTGGTTCCTCTCGGCCAACCACGACGAGGAGGCGTTCGAGCGACCGTTCCGCTTCGACTTGGCCCGATCCTTCAACGACCACATGGCGTTCGGCCGCAACGGCCCCCATTTCTGCCTCGGCGCATGGCTGGCCCGGATGGAGGTCCGCATCATCTTCGAGGAGCTCCTCGACCGGGTCGGCCACTTCGAACTGGCCGGCGACACCGCCCGTCTCCGGTCCAATCTGATCCTCGGCGTCAAGACCCTGCCGGTGAAGGTCTGCTAGTCCCGGTCGGCGAGGCCGACCGGCACCGGAGCCGCGATGCCGCTCGCCGTCAGTCGTCTCGCCGTCAGTCGTCGGTCAGGGGCGACGCCCAAGACGACGCGGCGCGTCGGGCGGCGTCGAGTTCCTTCCACGCCCCATCGAAGTCCTGGCCGGTGGTGACCGCGTCGATTGCACCAGGACCGGACACGGGGTTGTCGCGCCCCGACAAGTTGGACGGTGACGGGTCGGCTGCGGCGGTCAGGAACCAGCGTCGGTGGGTGCGCACGCCGACGTCGCTGGGGCCGAGGTGCTCCTCGGCCCGGTCGTAGATCGACCCCTGCGACTCGACCGCCCATTGGTCGTGGACGTTGATGTCGCTGCCCATCCCGGTGAAGGTCTTCGTCCGCTGCTCCTCGGGGTCGTAACCCCACTGGTCGAACCGCCCGTGGAGCGGCCGGTACTCGGGCAGCGTCACCGCCGTTATCCGCTGCTCTCTCATCAACTCGGCATCGACCGGCTCATCGAAGCTGACGAACATCGAATACCAGTAGCTGCTGTGATCGTCGATCGGGACGTGCCACTGGGTGATGCTCATCTCCCGGCTCATGGGGATCGTGATGGCATTGGGAAAGATGCAGTACGAGATCCGGACGTGGGTGAACTCGCCCCGGAAGTCGCGGGTCGTCCGCATCCGGAAACCGAACGAGGTCGGCTCGGCCACGATGGTGGGGTGCGAGGCCTCGCGCATCAACTTGGCGACGGTCACCCCGGTGTCGGCGACCAGGCCGCGGAACTGCCTTCCGTACTGCTCGGAGTCGTCGTCGAGGAACCGGTGGAGGAAGGCGGCGTGGGAAGGATCGACGCCGACTTCTTGCGATTGCATCCAATTGGCGTCCCAAAGGCCCTTGAACGCGAACACATGGGTCTGGGGTGCGATGAAGCAGTCGAACCCGGGCAAGGGCGGTGGCTTCCCTTCGCCGAGATACGCCCACACGATGCCGTTGCGCTCCTGCACCGGGTAGCTGCGATGGCGGATCCGCTCGCGGAGCCGGCTGGTCTCCGGCTCGGTCGGCGTCTCCAGACAGTGCCCGTCGACGTCGAGCAGCCAGCCGTGGAACGGGCAGCGCAGACCCCCGTCCTCCAGCCGTCCGAAGCTCAGGTCGACGCCTCGGTGCGGGCAGCGTCGACCGACAAGCCCGAGCCGGCCCAGTTCGTCGGCGAACAGCACCAGCCTCTCGTTCATCAACGTCACCGGCACGAGCGGACGATTGCCTGCCAGCTCCTCGGTCAGCGCCGCCGGCTGCCAATACTGGCGCAGGATGTGGCCTCCCGGCGTACCGGGGCCGGACTCAGTGAGCACCCGGTTGGCATCCGCGCTTACCATCCAATTTCAGTATACCGCGACGACCGGACCCTAGGCTCACCGGCGTGAGGCGCGGCGATATCGCATTGACCATCGCTTGCTGTCTGCTGGCGGTCGCGGTTTCAGCGTGTTCGGGGGCCCGCTCGTTGAGCTGTCCGGAGGGGACCGAGCGGTGGGTCGAGTACCGGCTGTTCATGGGCCGGGGCGGTCCTGACGGCGAGATCGTGCACGACGATGCTTGGGAGGTCTTCCTCGACGAGGAAGTGACCCCGCGGTTCCCCGACGGACTCACGGTGGTCGACGGCGAAGGCCAGTGGCGGGGCTCCGACGGCGTCATCAAGCAGGAGCGCTCGAAGGTCCTGGTGATCCTGGCCCCGCCCGGGGGCGACGCGAAGGCACGACTCGACGGGATCTCGCAGGTGTACAAGCAGCGCTTCAGCCAGGAGGCGGTGCTGCAGACCGTGGACGAGGCCTGCGTCGCCTTCCTGTGAGGCTGCGAATCCCCTAACCGGCTGTCGGAACGTTGAAGCGGGCGGCTCGGGCGACGATGTGCTCGCAGAGGGATCGGACCTCGGCGGGGTCGTCGGTGTGCTGGGAGGGCTTCACGCAGAACGTGGTGAAGCCGGCGTCGATCTGGTCGCCGAAGTCGGCCATCGCCTCGTCGATGTCGGCGGTGTCGTCGGGGCCGGCGAACACGGCCCGAGTGCCGCCGACCATCTCGAGGCCGTCCGGGTCGCGGCCCGCGGCGGCGAGTCCGGCCCGCAGCGCGGCCACATCCGCGGCGCTGGGCGCGCCGAAGGGGTGGAAGCCGTCGCCGTAGCGCACGAGCCGCCGCAGCAGCGCAGGGTGCATCGACTGGCCGCCGAACCACATCCTGGGCCGGGCCGGGTCGCGCCGCCACGGCTTGGGCACGCAGTACACGTCCCGAAACCCGAAGCGGGGCCCGGGATGCGACGCCGGAGTGTGCTCCCACAGCGCCGTCATGGCCTCAAGCTGCTCGTCGAGGATGTCGCCCCGCTGGTCGAAGGGGACGCCTAGCGCGTCGTACTCCTCACGGTGCCACGACACGGTGGGCTGCACCACCAGCCGGCCCTCGCTGAGCCGGTCGAGGGTGGCCAGTTCCTTGGCCAGCAGCACCGGATGGCGCAGCGGCGCGATCACCGCGCCCATCACCAGGCGCACCCGCCGAGTGGCCGCAGCCACCGCGGCCAGCAGCACGTTGGAACTGGGCCAGCTTGTTGCCGGGTCCTGGTTGCCGGGAGCCGCGTAGGCCCGGAGGTTCACAGGCCGGCCGAGCGCCCCGGCCGAGGGGCCGAGCACGACGTGCTCGCTGGCCATCACCGCATCGAAGCCGGCCTGCTCGGCGTCGGTGGCCAGGCGCACCAGCCCGACCAGATCGTCTGGATCGACGAGGGTGCCGTTCTCGGTGAGGATCAGCAGCAGCCTCGGCGGGGCCATCATCACGCCCCTACGTCAGTAGCGGTCACAGGCTCAGCTTCAGCCGCGGCAACCGCGCTCACAGGCCCAGCCTCAGTCGCGGCCACGGGCGGTCACAGACTCAGCGTCAGCCGCGGCCACGGGCGGTCACGGTGCTCGGCGGGGCTCTGCGGGATCAGTGGTAGGCGAGGTATTGGCGCATCTCCCAGTCGGTGATCGTCTCGGGGTCGTCGGACTCGACCTCTGAGATGTAGCGGTCCCACTCGGCCCGCTTGTTGACCACGAAGTTGGTACACAGCTCGGCGCCGACCGCCTCGCACAGGGCTTCGTCGGCCTCCATGTCGTCGAGGGCCTCGGTGAGGCTGTGGGCGCAGTGGACGTCGGTGTCGATCTCATCGAAGCCGTCGCCGGTGAGCGGATCGGGGCAGTCGAGGCCGCCGACCACGCCCAAGCGGGCGACTTGCAGCACCGTCGCCACCAGGGTGTGGACATTGGCGGCGCCGTCGCCGATGCGGCTCTCGATGCGCATGTCGGGGCCGGTGGTGCGGGGCACCCGGTTGCCGGCGCAGCGGTGCTCGACACCCCAGTTGGCCCAGTAGCCGTTGAGCTGGCCGGGGCGCAGGCGGCGGTACGCGTTGACGGTGGGAGCGGACAGCGCGGTCATGCCCCGATGGTGGCGGACCAGCCCGGCCAGGCAGTTCCGGGCCAGCGCGGACAGGCCGTCGGGCGCGGAGGCGTCCACGAAGGCGTTGCGGCCCTCGGAGTCCACCATCGAGATGTTCACGTGCACGCCGTTGCCGGAGATGCTCGCGAACGGCTTGCCCAGGAAGGTGAGGTCGAGGCCCAGCGGCTCGCCGTTGCGGTCCACTGCGGTCTGGACGGTCTCGCGGGCCAGCACCCGGAACAGGAAGGCGTCGTCGGCGGCCCTCATGGCGTCGCCGTACTCGAGGGTCAGCTCGAACTGGCCCTCGTCGTACTCGGCGTTGACCGACTCCATCGGGATGCCCGAGGCCTCCGCGGTGCGCACCACATCGGTGATCACCCCGGTGGGATCGGATCCGACGCCGGTGCCGTACACCATCGATCCCGGCGTGGGATAGGGCATCGGGCTCTCCAGGCCGCCGCCGAACACGTAGGCCTCCAGCTCGATGCCGACCTGCGGGGTGTAGCCGAGCGCCTCCCAGTCGGCCACGGCCCGGCGCACAGCGTGGCGGGGGAACACCGGATGGGGCTCGCCGTGCATGGAGGCGTCGCCGACCACGACCCCGGTGGCTTCGTCGTCCCAGCCCTGGCGGACGTCGGCCTCGTCGAAGCCGATCTTCATGTCGGGCAGGCCCTCCAGCAGGTAGGCACCCGGCGCGGGCACCATGCTGCGGTCGTAGCCCAAAGCGAAGACGCTGACGCAGTGGCTGGTGCCCTTGTGAGCGAGACGGGCCGGCAGGTACTTGCCCCGGGCCAGCCCCAGATGGTCGGGCCACAGCACTCGGATCCGATCCCAGTCGGTCATGACGGCTCCCCCGATCGTTGCGGAAGGCTGAACGTTCGGCCCCGAACGGTACCGCCCACACCCGCCCCGGTCACGCCGGAACGCGAGCGGGCACCAGAGTCAGACCACGGTGGTGCGGACGAAAGCGCAGCCCTGGTCACGCC
>CAXXIZ010000009.1:0-1402 GCA_963667505.2 Acidimicrobiales bacterium
GGTCTGCAGAACCTGATGGTCCTGCGCGGCTTCAGCTTCGGGGTCCGCATCCTGTTCGTCGGATTGGCCATCCTGGTCAGCGTCAGCGCCTTCACGGTGCTCCGCAACCGGAGGCAGCTGACATGAGGGCGATCCGGCGAGTGGAGCCGACGGCGTGGGCCCGACTCGTGCTGTTCGTGGCGGTGTTCCTGATCTTCACCTGGCGCGACGACCGCTTCTTCACCACCAACAACGTCTTCACCATCTTCGAAGGCTTCGCATTCCTGGGCCTGGCCGCCCTGGCGGTCGGCGTGACGATCATCGCGGGCGAGCTGGATCTCTCCGTAGGGTCGGCGGCGGCCGTCGCGGGGATCATCTCGGTGTCGGTGGTCGAGGAGATCGGGCTGATCCCGACGGTGCTGCTAGCGATCCTCATCGGCACGGCGTATGGAGGTCTTCAGGGCTACCTGGTCTATCGCCTGAGGATCCAGTCGCTGGTGCTGACCCTGGGCACGCTGATCGGCCTTCGCGGCCTGGCCTTCATCATCTCCGGCGAGAACACGGTGGTTATGAAGAACCTGGAGTTCGCCCAGACCGTGCGCCGCCAACTCTGGATATTCTCGCCGTTCAGCCTGGTCACGCTGGCCTGTTTCGTTCTCGTGGCCCTCTTCCTGATCAACACCCGCTTCGGGCGAGAGATCTACGCCATCGGTGGTGGGCGGCAGGAGGCAGCCGCGGCCGGCGTTCCGCTGGTTCGCCCCCTCGTGCTCGCGTTCGCGCTCTCGGGAGCGATGGCTGCATTGACCGGAGCGCTCACGTCGATCAAGTCCGGCAGCGCGGGCCCGGCGGCGTTCGAGACTCTGCTCCTGCCGGCGGCGACCGCGGCGCTCATCGGCGGTGTCAGCCTGCTGGGCGGCAGAGGCTCAGTGTTCGGGATCGCCATCGGCGCCCTGACACTGCGCTTCATCAACAGCGGGCTGAGCCTGGGAGGAGCCCCCTTCTACATCCTGACGCTGGCCACCGGCATCGTGCTGATCGTGGCGGTCGTGCTGGAGTTGCTGATCGGACGACCCGAACTGCGGGCTCGCTGGCGGCGGTGGCGCAGCGAGGGAGGCTTGGGCCTCCGCTCCCGTCACCAGCCCGCGAACTGACGCCCGGCTCGGCTGGAGGCCGCGCTGGGTGCCGGCCCGCTCCCGGCGTTGGGGCAGCCGCCGGTTGGGCGGCTGCTGTTCGCGGGTCACAATGGTCGGGTCGGGGGCATCGGCCCCGCACCGAGTCGACTGGCGGCGGGAGGAACGAGATGGTGGAACTGCGGCCCGGGGCCCGATTCCAGAGCACGGTGTGCGCCACCGAGGTGATCGTGGTGAAGGGCACGGGGGCGGCCGAGCTGACCTGCGGGGGCGCGGCCATGGTGGCGGCCGGG
>CAXXIZ010000010.1:0-23144 GCA_963667505.2 Acidimicrobiales bacterium
GGGCCTCGTCGGCCCCGCCGGGCGCACCGACGGTCTCCCCCAGCGACGGCGTGCCCAGCACCGCATAGGCGATGGCGTCGGTGAGCACCAGGGTCAAGCTCGAAGCTGGCTCGGGCCAGCCGTCCGGCCGCCACCGGGAACGGTCCCATCGGATGGCACAGCAGCTCGCCGTCTCCCCGGAAAGCCTCGGCCAGCGCCACCAGGCAGATCTCGTCGATGGTGGCGTCGTTCACAGCCTCGCCTCCAACAGGGACCTTCGGCCGGGCGCAGACCCGCTCACGGTCGCCGCTCCCGCCTCGGCTCGCTCTGCCAGTCGAGCCCGGTAAGCGTCGTGGGAGGGCAGGTCCAGCCAGCCAGCCTTGAACTGGTCCCAGGCCTCGGCATCTCGGGCGGTGGACGCGTACTCGCGCTGGAAGGCCTCGTCGCGGCCGTAGTCGGGTGGGCAACTCGGTGAAGTGGGCACCGCCGGGCGCCTCCACCACGCCGTGGGTGTGCAGGCGGGGGATCTTGAGCGTGTGGACCGAGCCCTCCTTCAGCAGGTCCTCGGTGGCCACCACCCGCTCGCACGACATGAAGGTGCCGCTCGGCGGCCATGGCGAACAGGTCGTCGAAGTACAGGTCCGGCCCGAGGAACTGCCCGTTGCCGGCCGAGTCAGCCCGGTTTCATGTGGACCAGCGGACACGTCGATATCGAAGGCGGGGACGGCCACCAGCTCGGTACCGTCGCCATAAGGGCTGGTCACCGTCTTGAGGTCGGGGTTGTAGGTGAGCATGTCGGACGCCAGCCCGGCCCTAGTCGGGTAGAAGGGCACCCGGTGCGCGGCGGCCAGCAGGCCCAGGTAGAAGGCGCCCTCGTCGAACTCGCGGGCCTCGACCGTGCCGGTCTGGCGGGCGATGCGGAAGTGCGGCTCCAGCGGGATCGAGTCGAGCGACACGAAGCCGTAGGTGATCTTGCGGACCCGCCCGGCGGCGCACAGCAGGCCGACGTCCGGGCCGCCGTAGCTCACCACGTGCAGGTCCGTCAGCCCGCTGCGGAGAATGGCCCGCACCAGCGACATGGGCTTGCGGCGCGACCCCCAGCCGCCGATGCCGACAGTCATGCCGCTGCTGAGCTCGGCCACGACCTCGTCCTCGGTCATCCGCTTGTCGGCCACCGCCCGACGGTAGAGCGTCCAAGCCGGCCGCGCTACCACCCGACGGGAACTGGCAGCAAAAAGCTCGCTATACGAGCAAAACGCTGCCAATTCCTCAGCCGCCGCCACCCGGCTCCGGGTCGCCGCCGCCTCGCCCAGGAACTGGCAGCAAAAAGCTCGCTATACGAGCAAAACGCTGCCAATTCGCAGGCGGCGCTAGCTTCAGAGGCAGCACTGGGCCAGGAAAGGCCTGCCTGCCTCGGGGAGCTGCGTGACCGACAATCCGCTCGACATGACCGGCCGGACCGTGATCGTCACCGGCGCCACCGCCGGCCTCGGACGCGTGATCGCCGCCAGGTTCCTCGAGCACGGCGCCCACGTGGTGGGCTGCGCCCGCCGCGAGCCGGAGGCGCCGGTGACCGCCGCCGGTCGGGAGATGGCCTTCGTGGCCGCCGACGTGCGCGACCCCGACCAGATCGACAACGTGGTGACCCGAGCGGTGGAATCGACCGGCCGCATCGACGTGCTGGTGAACAACGCCGGGGGCGCCCCGCCCGCGGAGACGGCCACGGTGTCGCCCCGGTTCAACGAGAAGATCATCGCCTTGAACCTGCTGGCGCCGCTGACCTTCGCCCAGGCCGTGCATCCGGTGATGAGCGCCCAGGACGGCGGCGGGGTGATCATCAACATCTCGTCGGTGTCGGGCATCCGCCCCACTCCAGCGGGCGCGGCCTACGGCGCGGCCAAGGCGGGGCTCGACAGCCTCACCCAGACCCTTGCCCACGAATGGGGGCCGGACATCCGGGTGCTGAGCGTGATGGTCGGGCTGCTGCGCACGGAGCAGGCCCACCTCTACTACGGCGACGAGGCTGGGATCGACGCCGTGGGCCGGACCCTCGCGCTGGGCCGCATGGGCAACCCGGCCGAGGTCGCCGACGTGGTGCTGTTCTGTGCCTCGCCGCTGGCGTCGTACATGTCGGGGGCGTCGGTGCCGGTGCACGGCGGCGGCGAAGTGCCCTCCTACCTGCTGGCCACCACCGGCGAGGTGGCCCAGTACCGGCCAGGGTCCGCGTCGTGAGGACAGGACACGCCGGCCCGTCCGATCTCGGACCGACCCGTCGGGCAGCGCATCCGGGGGCCGAGTCGTGAGGACGGGACGCGGCCGGAACGCGGGCCGAGCCGTGCTGATGTCGCTGGCGACGGTCGCTCTGCTGCTGAGCGCCCACAGCCGCGTCGCCGCGTCCCACGAGGGAGAAGACGAGCCGGTCCCGGCCGACATGGGAGACGGCTTGAAACCGGTGTACGAGGTCCCGGCCGGCGCCGACCGGATCATCGGCTCTCCCGATCCGGGGCCCGATCCCCAGCACTCCGGCGACCGGGGCGGGAGCCTCCAGTTCGCCACCATGGGGATGGTGGCGGCCGCGGTGGCGTTCATAATGTGGCGCATCGCCCGCTCAGCCCGGCGAGCCTCCCGTCAAGCAGCCTGAGCAGCCGGTCGGCAGCGCCGACGCCAGGACGCTCCCCCGGCTAGCGCAGCCAGCCTCTAAACCTGACAAATCTGATCGGATTTGTGTTGTATTGCCGTCGCGGCTGCGCTAGGGTCCCCTCTAATCCCGACTATTCCTATCAGATTTATGGGATATCGCCATGGACAGAGCACCAGTGCCAGTGGAGATCAGCGTCGGCCCGTTGGCCCGCCCCGTCTTGGACCCGGACGAGATCGCCCGTCTGAACCGAAGATTCGAGCGGGCGGAAGCCGATGAGATCGTCGCCTGGGCCGCGGCCCGCTTCGGATCGCGGCTCGTGCTCGCCTCGTCGTTCGGCGACACCGTCCTGATCGACCTCGTCATCCGCACTGCGCCCGATGTCGAGGTCGTGTTCTGCGACACCGGCTTCCACTTCGGCGAGACGCTCGAGACGCTGCGGCGGGCCATGGACCGCTACGGCCTCAACCTCACCGTGCTGCGTCCCGCCCCCGACGCCGTGGACCTCTGGGAGCACGGCAGCGACGCCTGCTGCCGCGACCGCAAGATGGCCCCTCTCGAACGCCACCTCGCGGCCAGCGCCGACGCCTGGCTCTCGGGGCTCAGGAGAGCCGACAGCCCCGGCCGAGCCAGCGCCCCCATCGTCGGGATCGACCGTCGGGGCCTGGTCAAGGTCAACCCGCTGGCCCGCTGGAGCGATGCCGACGTGGCCTCGTACACGAAGGCGCACGACGTGATCGTCAATCCGCTGGTGCAGCAGGGCTACCCGTCGATCGGCTGCTGGCCCTGCACCGAACGCCCCGTCGATGGCGACCAGCGCAGCGGACGCTGGCTCGGCGCGGCCAAGACCGAGTGCGGCATCCACCTGTGACCGCCATGCCAGCCTCCGTCGAACCCGCGAACGGGCAAAGCCCCCAGCCCGCCGCCGTGCCCGCAAACGGGCAGAGCGCCCAGTCGGCCCGCGCCGAGCCCGCGACCGTGCCGGGCCAGGCGCTCTTCCCGGTGAACCTCAACCTTGCCCAGAAGCCGGTGCTGGTGGTGGGAGGCGGGGACGTAGCGGCCCGCAAGGTGGCCGGCCTCGTGCGGGCCCAGGCCCGTGTCACCGTGGTGGCGCCGGCCGCGGTGGCCGAGATAGCCGACGACCCCGACGTGCGCTGGCAACGTCGCCCCTACCGGCGAGGCGAGGCCGCGTCCTACCGGCTCGTCGTCACGGCCACCGACGACCCCGCGGTCAACGCCCAGGTCCACCACGACGCCGAGGCCGCCAACGTCTTCGTCAACGCCGCCGACGATCCGGCCAACTGCACGTTCACACTGCCTGCGGTCGTCCGCCGGGGCGACCTGCAGATCGCGGTCTCGACCAACGGACGGAGCCCGGCCCTGGCCAGGTGGCTGCGACGGAGACTGGACCGCGACCTCGGCTCGGGCTACTGCGCCCTGCTCGACCTAGCAGCCGAGGTCCGGGCCGAGGCCAAGGCCGTCCACGGCACCTCGGAGGTCGCCGGCTGGGACGAGGCCCTCGACGACGGGCTCCTGGAACTGGTCCAAGCCGGCCGGACCGGCGAGGCCCGAGCCCGCCTGCGCGGCTGCCTCGGACTCGATCCCGAGCAGGCGGCAGCCTCGTGACCGTTCACCTGGTGGGCGCGGGTCCCGGAGACCCGGAGCTGCTGACAGTCCGGGCCGTCAAGCTGCTGCGCCGAGCCGACGTCCTCGTGCACGACCGGCTGGTGGACCCGGCCGTGCTCGACCTGGCGCCGCCGTGGGCGGAGCGGGTCGACGTCGGCAAGACGCCGGGCGTGCCCAGCCCGTCCCAGGAGGAGATCAACGCCGTCCTGGTCGACCGCGGCCGCCGCTTCGAATGCGTCGTGCGGATCAAGGGCGGCGACCCCTTCGTGTTCGGACGGGGCGGCGAGGAGGCCGCCGCCTTACGCGCCGCCGGCCTGGACACCGAAGTAGTCCCCGGCGTGACCTCGGCGGTGGCCGCCCCGGCCGCGGCCGGCATCCCGGTCACCATGCGGGGCGTCGCCAGCGGCTTCACGGTGGTGACCGCTCACCAGGATCCGTCGTCGGACCGGTTCCTCGACTGGGACGCCCTGGCCCGGGCGGGCACCACCCTCGTGATCCTGATGGGCGCGGCCCGAGCCGCCCAGATCACCGACCGGCTGCGAGCCGGCGGCATGGCCCACGACACGCCCGTGGCGGTGATCAGCTCAGCCACCACCCCGACCCAGCACATCGTCCGCACCGATCTGGAGGGGCTGGCCGGGCTGCGCGTGCGCAGCCCGGCCACGATCGTCGTGGGGCCGGCCGCGTCCGCTGACGTGCTCGCCGTCCCAGAGTTCGGCGCCTTCGGCGCCCTGACCACACAAGGAGCCTTGCCATGACCCTGCTGGAGCCGCGCGTCGCGCCGCCTGTCCCCCCGCCCAGCCCGCCGCCCGCCGCCGGGAGCGTCGATCCGGCCATGCAGGCCGACATCGACAAGTACAACCAGCAGTACGAGCGGTTCAAGGCGGGCGACCTCAGCGAAGAGGTGTTCCGGGTGTTCCGGCTCACCAACGGCATCTACGGCCAGCGCCAGGGCGGCACCAGCCAGATGGTGCGGGTGAAGGTGCCCTACGGGTCGATCAGCCCCGAGCAGCTCGAGATGATCGGCTGGCTGGTCGACAACTACAGCCGGGGCTGGGGCCACATCACCACCCGCCAGAACATCCAGTTCCACTTCGTCGAGCTCGACCGGATACCGGAGGTGCTCCAGCATCTGGCGTCGGTGGGCCTCACCACCCGGGAGGCCTGCGGCGACACCGTCCGCAACGTCCAGGGCTGCCACCTGGCCGGCGCCTGCCCCCACGAGAAGCTCAACATCTCGCCGTGGGCGGAGGCCACCTACCGGCACTTCGTGCGCAACCCGATCAGCCAGCGCCTGCCCCGCAAGTTCAAGATCAACTTCTCGGGCTGCGAGGCCGACTGCGGCCAGGCCATGTTCAACGACGTGGGCGTGATCGGCGCGGTGCGCCCCGGCGCCGACGGCACGACCGAGCGCGGCTTCCGGGTGTTCATCGCGGGCGGGCTCGGCACCACCCCCCACCCGGCGTTGGCCCTCGAGGACTTCACGCCCCGCGAGGACCTGCTGCCCACCATCGAGGCCTGCCTGCGAGTGTTCGACCAGGCCGGCAACCGCGACAACAAGCTGCGGGCCCGCATGAAGTGGCTGGTGGACACCCTCGGCTTCGAGGAGGTCCAGCGCCGGGTGCTGGCCCAGCGCAAGTTCCTGGTGGCGTCCACGTCCTGGCCGGGCGGCATCCCGGCCGAGGTGCAAGACGACGGCGACGACCCGGCCGGAGCGGGCGACCCCGCCGAGGTCACCGCCATCGGCCACGGCACCCCGGTGAGCATCGGCACCGGCAGCGACTACGAGCGCTGGGACCGGGCCAACGTGGTGCGGGGCATCGCCGACGGCACCGTGTCGGTGTACGCCCAGGCCCGGCTGGGCGACATCACCGGCGACCAGTTCCGGTCCCTGGCCGCCCTGCAGCGCGACCTCGCGGCCGACGTGCGGCTCACCAACCGCCAGAACGTGGTGTTCCGGGGCCTGCACCCCGATGACCTTCCGCTGGTACACGACCGCCTGGGCGCGATGGGCATGGCCCGGCCCGGCGCCGAGCTGGCCCGCGACGTGGTGGCCTGCCCCGGCGCCGACACCTGCCGGCTGGCCGTCACCCAGAGCCGCGGCCTGGGCGACGCCATCGGCGAGCGCCTGGAGGACGAGGGCCTGGCCGAGGTGGGCGGCGTCCGCATCAACATCTCGGGCTGCCCCAACTCCTGCGGCCAGCACCACGCCTCCGACATCGGCTTCTTCGGTCTGGAGCGCCGGGCCGACGGCCGCAGCGCGCCCGGCTACCAGATGCTGCTCGGCGGCCACATCGGCCAGGAGCAGATGCACTTCGGCGCCAAGGCCCTGCGGCTGCCCGCCCGCAACGCCCCCGAAGCTGTCGTCCGGGTGGTCCGCCGCTTCGCGGCCGAGCGCGGGCCGTCGGAGACGTTCCGGGACTGGCTGCAGCGCGCCGGCGGCACCAAGGAACTGGCCGCCACCCTCAAGGACCTCGACCAGTTCCCCGACTACGCCGAAGACCCGTCCTTCTACGTCGACTTCGACGAGACCGGCCCCTACACCGTCGAGACGGGCGCCTCCGAGTGCGCCACCTGAGCGCCGAGCGACTGCCTCAGGAATCTCGGGGCGATTTCTGTGGACCAGTGCCGACTTTCATCCCGAGAATCACCGGAGGGCGCCCGCGCTCAGGCTGAGCTGATCTCCACGGCCACCGGGTGGTGGCAGGCGACGAAGTGGTCGGCGTCGCCGACCTGCTCGGTGGTCGGCTCGACCTCCCGGCAGACGTCGGAGGCCCGTGGACAGCGGGTGTGGAACCGGCAGCCGCTGGGCGGATCGGTGGCCGAGGGCAGCTCGTCGCCGATGTCGCCCTCGCTCACGTCCACGGTCGGCGCAGGCTCCGGGATCGACGCCAGCAGCGCCCGGGTGTACGGATGGACGGGCCGGGAGTAGATCTCGGCCGTCGATCCGATCTCGCACACCTTGCCCAGGTACATGACCACGATCCGGTCGCTGACGTTCTTCACCACCGCCAGGTCGTGGGAGATGAACAGCACGGTGAGGCCGTAGCGGCTCTTCATGTCCTGGATCAGGTTGAGGATCTGGGCCTGGATGGACACGTCGAGCGCCGACACCGGCTCGTCGCAGATCAGCACCTTGGGGTCGAGGGCCAGCGCCCGGGCGATGCCGATGCGCTGGCACTGGCCGCCGGAGAACTCGTGGGGGCGCCGGTCGCCGAAGCGGGCCTCCACCCCGACGGCGTCCATCAGCTCGTCGATGCGGTCGAGGCTCCAGCTTCCGACCTCGTCGCCCCACACGGCCAAGCCCTCGGCGATCACGTCGCGGACCCGGCGACGGGGGTTGAGCGACGAGATCGGGTCCTGGAAGATCATCTGCAGGTCGGGGCGCACTCTGCGCAGGTCCTCGCCCTCGAGCTCGGCGAGGTCCTGGTCGCCGTAGAGCACCTGGCCCGCGGTGATGTCGACCAGGCGGATGATGGCCCGGGCCACCGTGGACTTGCCGCAGCCGGACTCGCCCACGATGCCGAGGGTCTCTCCCTCGGCCACGTCGAAGCTCACCTCCGACACCGCATGGACGACCCGCCGGCGGCCCGCGGGGAACTGCACCACCAGGTCCCTGATGCTCAACAGCACGTCGCTGCGCTCGCGCAGCTGGGCCCGACCGCGGCCCGCCATCAGCCCGCGCCTCCCAGGCCCTCGGCCATGGACAGCCCCGCGGCGGTGGCGCCCGCAGCCTTGTTGGCGGCCAGCGCGGCCGCCCCCCGCTCGGTGCCCGTCGGATGGAGGCAGGCGAAGCGGTGCAGGCCGACCAGGCCGCTCAGATCCGGGATGCCGTCGAGGCAGCCGGCCTGTGCGTAGATGCAGCGGGGCGCGAACGCGCACGCGTCGGGCGGGTTGACCAGCTCGGGCGGCCGGCCCGGAATCGGGTCGAGCCGGTGATGGGCGGGATCGTCGATGCGGGGTATCGAGCGCAGCAGCGCCTCGGTGTAGGGATGGCGCATGTCGAAGAAGAGGGTGCGAGCGTCGGCGGTCTCCACGATGCGGCCCGCGTACATGACGGCCACGTCGTCGGCCCGGCCGTGGGCCACGCCGAGGTCGTGGGTGATGAGGATCATCGACATGCCCCGCTCGCGGCGCAACTCGTCGAGCAGGTCGAGCAGGTGCTTCTGCACGGTCACGTCCACCGCGGTGGTGGGCTCGTCGGCGATGAGCAGCCTGGGCTGGCAGGCCAGCGCCATGGCGATCACCACCCGCTGGCGGAGCCCGCCCGACAGTTCGTGGGGATACTGCGACACCCGTCTGCCGGGCTCGGGAATGCCGACCACCTCGAGCAGATCCTCGGCCTCGTCCAGAGCCGTGCCGCGGGAGCGGCCGAGGTGGTAGCGGAGGGTCTCGGCGATCTGCTCGCCCACCTTCTTCACGGGATTGAGCGAGGTCATGGGGTCCTGGAACACCATCGTCATCTGCACGCCGAAGAAGTGCTTGGTGCCCGCGGCGGCGAGGGCCCGCACATCCTGGCCGTCGTAGGTCACGTCGCCGTCCACCAGAGCGGTGCGGGGCAGCAGGTTCATCAGCGTCTTGGCGGTGACCGACTTGCCCGAGCCCGACTCGCCCACGATGGCGAGGGTCTTGCCCTCGTACAGGTCGAAGCTGACGCCGTTGACCGCGTTCACCGTCCCCCGCTCGGTGGGGAACCGCACGCTCAGGTCGCGCACCGACAGCAGCGGGACGGGCGCCGGAGACCGGTCCGCGGCCATCAGAAGGCGAGCTCCTTGACGTCGAAGTACTGGCGGATGCGGTCCCCGGCGAAGTTGAGGGCCAGCACGGTGAGGAACATCACCACCACCGGGAACATGGTCACGTGGGTGGCGTTCTGCAGGTCGCGCAGGCCGGCGCCGTCGACGATCATCTTGCCCCACGAGATGGCCTCGTCCCCGGCCACCGACAACCCGAGGAAGGCCAGCGAGCCCTCGGCCACCACCGCGATGGCCATGCCCAGCAAGGTCAGCGCGCCCATGGGGATCACCACGTTGGGCAGCAGCTCCCGCACGATGATGCGGCCGTGGCGGGCGCCGAGCACCCGGGCGGCGGCCACGAACTCCCGCTCGGCGTACACCAGCGTGGAGGCCCGGGCCAGCAGGCCCACGGGCGCCACCGACAGGATGCCGATGGTGAGGCTCACCACCAGCAGGCTGCGCTCGAAGGTGGCCGTGATCAGGATGGCCAGCACCAGCGCGGGGAACGACAGCAGCACGAAGAACACGAAGCCCACCGCCTGGTCGAGACGGCCCCGGAAGTAGCCGGCCACGATCCCCAGCCCTCCCCCGACCAGCATGCCGAAGACGATGGCGAACCCGCCGACGGCCAGGCTGACGCGGGCGCCGTGCATCGTGCGGGAGAACACGTCGCGGCCCAGGGCGTCGGTGCCGAACCAGGCGTCGGACGACGGCGGCTCCCGCGGGCCTCCGAAAGCCACCTCGGTCGGGTCGGCGATCGGCAGCATGGGAGCGAACACGGCGACGAAGGACATGCACAGGAGCCAGACCAACGCCAGCCAGAAGCCGAAGCCCAGCCGCCTCCGCACGGCGGCCCCGGCCTCGCCGTCGGCCTCGGAGGCCGGGCCGGAGCCCAGCATCCGCAGAATGCGGAAGCGCATCAGCAGCCGCTCCCGGGGCGCCTTGCCCTCGCGGGCCTTGGAGGGACGGCGCGACGGCCCGCTCTCGGCGCTCGCCCTCGGGTCCCCGCTCTCGGCGCTCATCGGGCCCTCACCCTCGGGTCGAGCCAGCCGTAGAACAGGTCGACCAGGAAGTTGATCACCACGAAGGTGCAGGCCACCAGCATGACGATGGCCAGCACCACCGGGAAGTCGTCGCGGACCACCGCGGTCACGATCTCCCGGCCGATGCCCGGTATGCCGAAGATCTGCTCGACCACCAGCGACCCGCCGATCAGCGCGCCGGTGCTGACGCCGAACACGGTGACCACCGAGAACAGCGACGGCCGCAGGGCGTGTCGGAACATGATCCGCAGCGGAGGCAGGCCCTTGGCCCGGGCCATGTGAACGAAGTCCTCCTGCAGCGTGGTGATCAGGTCGGTGCGCAGCAGCCGCTGGTAGCTGGCCGACAACGGCAGGCCGAGCGTCAGCGCCGGCAGGACCATCGAGAACACCAGCCCGCCGAAGTTGTCGCTCTCGTACGCCGAGGGGAAGACCTGCCACCGCAGGGCGAGCAGGTACAGCAGCACCACCCCCAGCGCGAAGTTGGGCACCGACAGCAGGCCGAACGACGCCACCGTGGAGGCCCGGTCGAAGGCCCGGTTGGCCCGGTAGGCCGTGATCACGCCCCAGGGAATGGCCACTCCCAGCGAGACGATCTGGGCCATCACCAGCAGGATCAGCGTCTCGGGCAGCTTCTCTCTGATCACCTGGCTCACCGGCTGGTCGTTCTGGAAGGAGGTGCCGAAGTCGCCGGTGGCCATGTCGCGCAGCCACAGCACGTAGCGGACGGGCACCGCCCGGTCGAGGTGGTACTCCTCCTTGGCCGCGGCCACGGTGTCGCAGTCCCTGCTGGCCTGGTCCACGGAGGTGTCCTCGACCGTTCCGGCCTCGATGCCCTCGCAGTCGAGCTCGGCCAGCACGCCCACCACGTTCACCAGCGGGTCGCCCAGCAGGTTCATCGCCGAGAACCCCAGGAACGTCACCGCGAACAGCACGGCCACCAGCAGCACGAGCCGCCGGACCGCGAACCTCGCCACGAGCCCCTACCGCCCTGACGGCCGCGGCGCGCTCGCCGACACGCGAACCAATTGAACTCCGGCAACCACTCGGTTCAGAGATTACTACCGCACCGCGGGCCGGTGCCCGCCGCGCCGCCCGGCCCGGCCGTCGGGCGCCTAGCTCAGCCAGGCGCCGCGCAACTGCATCCGCGCCGAGCCGCTGCACCACAGCTCGATGCCATCGGGAGACGCCTGTGTGCAGATGCCGTGGACGTTGTCGCGGGCGCCGATCACCCAGTTGGTGTGGTAGTAGAAGATGTAGGTGTAGCTGTCGCGGACCATCTCCTGGATCCGATGCCAGATCTCCACCCGCCGCTGGAGGTCGTGGATGCCGCGGGACTCGAACATCAGCTCGTCGCGCTCGGGGTCGCAGTAGCGGGTGAAGTTCAGCGAGATGAACCCGACCGAGTCGCATTCCAGCCACAGCGCGTCGCCGTCGGGGTCGACGCCGCCGAACTGCCGCCAGTTGACCACGTTGTACTCTCCGAGCACCACATCGGTGATCAGCTTGTCCTGCAGCACCTCGACCGGCGTGACGTTGAAGTAGTCCTCCCAGGCGTAGGTCTGCAACTCGGTGATGCGGGTGTTCTCCACCGAGGGGCCGCCGAAGACGATCTCCATGTCGATCCGACCCCCCGAGCAGTTCCCGGGGTAGTCGGCGCAGTACGCCTCGACGAGCGGTCCGGCTCGCTCGGGCTGGTTGGTCTCCTGCTTCACGTCGGGGTTGTGCCAGACGAGGTCGGGATGGAACATCGTGTCGGCCGGCGGCGATGTGCCCTGACGGATGAGGGCCACGTAGGCGTCCCGGTCCGAGGCGAACGTGAGGGCCTGGCGGGCCCGGATGTCGTCGAACGGCGGCCGCTCCGAGTTGATCGCCGCGAAGCCCTCGTCGGCCCGAACGTTCTCGATGGTCTTGACGCCGGAGGCCTCCCGCATGATGAGGGTCGCCTCGGCGTTGGTGGTGATCACGACGTCCAACTCCCCGGCGGCCAGCCGCTCGGCGGCTATGGCCATGTCGGTGATCGGCTCGATCTCGATGCGATCGAGGTAGATCTCGACGCGGTCGGCCGCCCAGTAGTCGGGGTTGCGCACCAGCACCGTCTTCTCGTCTTGGACGCGGCTCTCGATCATGAACGGACCGGTGCCGACCGGCATCTGGTTCATGGTCGTATCGGTGGCGGCCCGCTCCAGCCACTCCGACGGCAGCACCATCCCCAGCTGCCCCGCGAACACGCCCGGCAACCGACTCCTGGGCCGGGACACCCGCAACTCCAGCGTCAGGTCGTCGATCTTGCGGACGAAATCGGCGGGGTCGACCGCGTTGCGGAACGCCAGCGCGATGACCGGGTCGGCGAGCTGGGCGCCGACGGTGGCGATCACATCGTCGGCGTCGAGGTAGGTCCCGTCATGGAAGCGCACCCCTTCGCGCAGCTTCATCTCCCAGAGGGTGCCGTCGCCGAGGTCGGTGAAGGACTCCGCCAGGTAGGGGATCCAGTTGCCTTCGGCGTCGTAGTAGGCGTAGTTGTCGAAGATCGAGGCGGCCATCACGTAGGAGGACGTCGCGAAGTTGTTGGCTGCCGGGTTCAGGCCGTCGGCCTCGGCCTCGACGGCCACTCTCAGCGTCCCGCCGAACTGCGGCTCGACATCCTCGGGCGGCGGCGGCGCTTCTGTGCCGACCGGGGCGACCAGCAACTCTTCGCCCTCCTGTGACGCTTCCGGCCCGGACTCGCTGCCCGTCGACGAGTCGGCGGGCGTGTCCGTGTCGGCGTCGCCCGAAATGCCGTCCTCCCCCGCGGGGCTGCTCTGATCGCCCTGGTCCCCGGGGTCCGCTGAACCGGCCGTCCCGCCGGCCTGGACGGACGGTGACCCCTCGCCGTCGTCACCGCCTCCGCACGCACCCGCGACCAGCGCGGCCGCAGCCAGCGCGGCCGCAGCCAGCCGGCGCGCTCGGCGCCTGCGCGGGACCCCTAGCTCAGCCAAAGCTGGTTCATCCATACTCGGCCGACGTTGTTGCACAGCAGCCGGTCGCCGTCGGGCCCGACCTGCCCGCAGACGTTGTTCACGTTCTCGCGGGCGCCGATGGTCCAGTTGGAGTGGGTGAAGAAGATGTTGGTGTAGGAGTCTCGGTTTATCTCCTGGATCCGGTGCCAGATCTCCACCCGCCGGTCGAGGTCGTCGACCCGGCGCTGCTCGTAGATCAGCTCGTCGCGCTCAGGGTCGCAGTAGCGGGCGAAGTTCAGCGAGATGAAGCTGATCGCCCCGCACTCCATCCAGAGCACGTCGTTGTCGGGGTCGACCGTGCCGAACGCCTGCACCAGGGCCACGTCGAAGTTGCCCAGCACCACATCGACGATCATCTCGCTCATGGGCCGCTGGGTGGAGTCGACGTTGAAGAGCTCGCCCCAAGTGGCGGCCATCAGCTCGACGGTGCGCTGGCTGTCCACCGACGGGCCGGGAATCGCGAAGCGCATGTTGATCCTGCCGTCGGTGCAGTTGTCCGGGAAGTCCGCGCAGTGGGCGGCCACCAGCGGCGCAGCCCTGTCGGCCATGTTGGTCTCCTGCACCACGTCCGGGTTGTGCCAGATCAGGTCGGGATGGAACATCGTCTCGGCCGCCTGCACGGTGTCCTGGCCGATCAGCTCCACGTACAGGTCCTGGTCGGTGGCGAACGTCAGAGCCTGACGGACCCGGATGTCGGCGAAGGCCGGGCTCTGCGCGTTCATGATGGCCATCGTCTCCTCGCCCCGCGGGTTCTCGAAGGTGCTCACCCCCCGGTCGGCGGCGTCGCGCAGGGTCAGGATGGCCTCCGCGGTGGAGACGACCACCACGTCGAGCTCTCCGGCAATCAGCCGCTGCGAGGCGATGGTGGAGTCGGTGATCGGGTAGACCTCGATGCGGTCGAGGTAGACGTCGATCATGTCGGCCGCCCAGTAGTCGGGGTTGCGCTCCAGCACCGTCACCTCGTCCAGGATGCGGTTCGCGACCATGAAGGGGCCGGTGCCTACCGGCATCTGGTTCATGGTCGGATCGGTGGCGGCCCGCTCCAGCCACTCCGACGGCAGGACCATCCCGAGCTGGCTCGTGAAGGCGATCGGCAGCCGGGCCGAGGGCCGGACGCCCTTGTACTCCACGGTGTAGTCGTCGATCTTGCGGATGGGCACCTCGGCGTCGAAGCCCGGCTTGTAGGCGAACCCGACCACCGGGTCGGCCAACTGGGCGTTGAACGTGGCGATCACGTCGTCGGCGTCGAGTTCGGTTCCGTCGTGGAAGCGCACCCCCTCGCGCACCTTCATCTGCCAGACGGTGCCGTCGCCGATCTTGGTCCACGACTCGGCCAGGAACGGCACCCAGTTGCCCTCGGTGTCGTAGTAGGTCAGCGGGTCGAACACCGGGTAGGCCATCAGGTAGACGGGCCCCGAGAGGCTGTTGGCCGCCGGGTTGAGGCCGTCGCCCTCGGCCGATGACCCGACTCGCAGCGTGCCGCCGTACTGCGGCCCCGACTCGGACGGCGCATCGTCGGCGTCCTCGCCCTCGGCGGGCGGCGTGGTGGTGGTCGTGGTGTCGACCGGTGCCACCAGCCGTTCCTCGTCGTCCGGTTCCGGCTCGTCCTCGGGCTCGGCGGGGGCAGGCGCCTCGTCGGCGGGGTCGCCCGAGTCGGCCGGCTCGGAGGGAGCGGTCTCCGGGCTGTCTGCGGGCTCGACGGCCGGAGCGGACTGCCCGTCGCCGTCGTCCCCTCCTCCCCCGCAGGCCGCCGCTACCAGCGCGAGCGCCACGGCCGCCGCCAGCCAGCGGACCGAACGGCTGGAACCAATCCGAACAGACATTCCCTACTCCTTCTGCACGCGCCGGTGAACGCTATGCGGACCCCGCAATCTTGCCAGACGGCTGACCCCGAGACGCGCCACGAGTCGTCGCAATTCCCGCCGGCCGGCTGCGCCTGCGGTCCGGGGCCGCCGGGGGCTAGCTCAACCAGACCTGGTGCAGCTGCACCCTGCCCTGGTTGTTGCAGAACAGCTCGATGCCGTCCGCGGGCGAGGTCTGGCCGCAGATGTTGTGGACGTTGTCGCCGGCGCCGATGGTCCAGTTGGCGTGGTTGAAGAAGATGTAGGTGTAGGAGTCCCGGACCATCTCCGAGATCTGGTGCCAGATCTCCACCCGACGGTCGAGGTCGTCGATCCGGCGCTGCTCGTACATGATCTCCTCGCGCTCGGGGTCGCAGTGGCGGGGCCAGTTGAGCGAGATGAAGCCCACGGCCAGGCAGGTGAGCCACAGGACGTCGTTGTCGGGGTCGACCGCGCCGAACTGGCGCCAGGTGACCACGTTCCATTGCCCGAGGGCCACCTGGATGATGTGGTCGCCCTGAAGCAACTCGTCCTGGGTGATGTAGAAGTAGTCCTCCCAGCTGTCGATCAGCAGGTCGGCGATCCGGGTCTGGGCCACCGACGGGCCCGAGTACTGCAACTCCATGTTGATCTTGCCGTCGGTGCAGTTGCCCGGGTTGTCGGCGCAGTACTCGGCGACCAGCGGCCCGGCCCGCTCGGGCATGTTCGTCTCCTGCTTCACGTCGGGGTTGTGCCAGATCAGGTCGGGGTGGAACATCCCGTCGGCCGGCGGGGACACGCCCTGGCGGATCAGGGCCACGTAGGCGTCCCGGTCGGTGGCGAAGGTGAGAGCCTGACGGGCCCGGATGTCGTCGAACGGCGGGATCTCGGTGTTCATCATCGCGAAGTCCTCGCCGGAGCGGAGGTTCTCGATGGTCTGGACCCCTTCGGAGTCGCGCAGGGTGAGGATGGCGTCGGAGTTGCTGGTGACCATCAGGTCGAGGTCGCCGGCCGCGAGCCGCTCCGCCGCGATGGCGGGGTCGGTGATGGGATAGACCTCGATGCGGTCCAGGTATACGTCTGTCAGGTCAGCGGCCCAGTAGTCGGGGTTGCGGACCAGCACCGTCTTCTCATGCTGGACGCGACTCTCGATCATGAACGGGCCGGTGCCGACCGGGTACTGGTTGAGGGTCGGATCCTCCGCGGCCCGAGCCAGCCACTCCGACGGTGCGATCATCCCGAGCTGGCTGGTCACGAACTGCGGGAAGTGCTGCGTCTGATGGAGGGGGTTCATCTGCACGGTGAGGTCGTCGATCTTGACGATGGCGTCCGCCGGATCTTCCGGGAAGAAGGGCCGGACCGCGAGCGAGACGATGGGGTCGGCCAGCTGGGCGTGGAAGGTGGCGATCACGTCGTCGGCGTCGAGGTCGGTGCCGTCGTGGAAGCGCACGCCCTCGCGCAGCTTCATCTGCCAGGACCGTCCCTCGTCGATGGGGATGAACGACTCGGCCAGATACGGGATCCACTGGCCCCGGGTGTTCCAGTAGACGACCGGATCGAACACCGGGTAGGTCATCACGTAGGCCGACACCGCGAAGTTGTTGGCCGCCGGGTTGAGGCCGTCGCCCTCAGCCTCCACGGCCACCCGCAGCGTGCCGCCGAACTGCGGCTCGGGCTCTGCGGGCTCCTCGGGGACGACTTCGCCCTCGTCGGGCGGCGTGGTGGTGGTCGTGGTGTCCACCGGAGCGACCAGGGGCTCGTCCTGCTCGGCTTCGGGCTCGTCGTCGGCCGGGGCGGGCGCCTCCACGTCGCCGCTGTCGTCGTCGGCGGCGGAGTCGTCGCCGGGGTCTTCGGGCGCGGCTGGGGCGGCAGTGTCGGTGGTCTCGACCGCCGGGGCGGCCGACGTGTCGCCGCCGTCGTCGCCTCCGCCGCAGGCCGCGGCCACCAGAGCCAACGCCACCAACACCGCCGTCCAGTGGGCCCAACGCTTGCGGATCGCTCGATCAGACATTCCCCTCGCCCTTCCATCCGAGGCCGGTCGTCCGGCCGGTGGTGCAACTACTCTGCCAGACGGCACGGTCGCCCCGCCAGCGCGACCGCTTCGGCTGCCGGTCCCGGCCCGCCTCGCTGCCTTCACGGATGCGGGTCGCCAGAGACCCGACGGCGGCGGCCTCAGGGATGCTGGCTGCTGACCGAGACCACCTCTCCGGTCATGTAGCCGGAGAGATCGCTGGCCAGGAACACCATCACGTTGGCCACCTCCCAGGGTGCCGCGGGCCGCCCGAACGCCTCCTTGTCAGCCAGGTCGGCCAGGAGGGCCTCGTCGGAGGTCTTGGCCAGGAACGGGTGCCAGGCCAGGCTGGGGGCCACGCAGTTCACCCGGATGCCGTGCTCGGCGGCCTCCAGCGCCGCGCAGCGGGTGAGGGCCATGACCCCGGCCTTGGCCGCGGCGTAGTGGGCCTGCTCGACCTGAGCCCGCCAGCCCGACACGGACGCGTTGTTGACGACGGCGCCGCCGCTGCCCTGGTCGATCATGCGGCGCAGCGCGGCCCGGGTGCAGCGCATGGTGCCGTCGAGGGTCACGCCGAGCACGGCCGACCACTCCTCGTCGGTCATGTCCACCAGACGGGTAGAGCCGCCTAGGCCGGCGTTGTTCATCATCACGTCCAGCCCGCCCAGCAGGCTGTCGGCCGCGTCCATCAGGGCCTGCACGTCGTCCTCTGCGGTCACGTCGCATCGCACCGCTTCGGGGCGGGCGCCGGTGTCGGCCTCCAGTTGGTCGCCCGTCGCGGCCAGGCGGCGCTCGTGGACATCGGAGATCAGGACCCGGGCGCCCTCCACGAGGGCACGGCGGGCGACGGCCGAGCCGATGCCGGCGCCGGCCGCGGCGGTCACCACCACCCGCTTGCCGTCGAGCAGCCCCCGGCCCGGGGGCTCGGCCGGAGGCTCGGGCCAGGGCCACCCGCCCGACTCGGAGGCCATCGTTCAGCCGTCGGCCATCTCGGCCATGCGCCGTTCGAGGTCGGCGATCATCGGGTTGGGCTCCTGCCCGATCGTCCGCGGCAGGTGCTCGGCGATCTCGCCGGGAGTCCACTGGTCGCCGGCCGCCCACATCGAGCGGACCTCCGCAGGCTGGTTCCAGACCGAGATCCGGTTGCCCACCACGGTGTAGGTCTGGGCGTTGACCTCCCGGCCGGCGTCGCTGAGCAGGTAGACGGCCATGGCGGCCACCGCCTCGGGCTCTCCCGTCTCGAACTCGAAGGGGACGTTCTCGCTCATCCGGGTGCGGGCCACCGGCGCAACGCAGTTGGCGTTGATCTCCGGCCCGCCCCGGATCCGTATCGAGGTCGCGGTCATGGCGGCCGACCGGGTCAGGCTCACGATCCCGCCCTTGGCCGCCGAGTAGTTGGCCTGAGCGGTGGACGCCGAGAACGCCCCGGAGGTGACCCCGACCAGGGACCCGCCCGACGGCTGCTTGCGCATCCGGGCCAGCGCGGCCCGGTAGACGTTGAAGTGGCCCTTGAGGTGCACGGCCACCACCTGGTCCCACTCGTCCTCGCCCATGTTGAACAGCATCCGCTCGCGCAGCACGCCCGCGGCGCACACCACGCCGTCAATGCTTCCCCACTCGTCGCAGGCCGCCTCGACGATGCCGGTCCCGACATCGAACCGCGACACGTCGCCGGCCACCGCCACGGCCTGGCCGCCGGCGGCGCGGATCTCGGCCGCCACCGAGTCGGCCACTTCGCTGGACGGGTCCGAGCCGTCCAGTCCGACCCCGTAGTCGGCCACCACCACGTTGGCGCCCTCGGCCGCGCAGGCCAGCGAGACGGCCCGTCCGATGCCGCCCCCGCCGCCGGTGACCGCGATGGACTTTCCTTCGAGATGCCTGCTCACGCGCCGTCCGCGAAACGCCGGTCCAGGGCTGGGCGCCGTGGGCGCTAGTCGCCCTGCTCGCTGTCGCGCCGGCGCAGCGACGCCAGGATGTCCACGCCGGTGGCGGCCTCGATCTGCTCGGTCATAGCCACCAGCGACGCCGGGAGCTGGCTCATCAGGCCTGGAATCCCCCCTCGGGCGCCGCCGTCGCCGTTGCCGTCGCCGTTCGAGCCGCCGCCTCCGCCGGTGTCCACGACAGCCACCCGGTCGATGGAGACGTTGGCCACGGTGGCCACGATCTTGTCGATCAGGTCGGGCAGCATGTTGAGCACCAGCACGTCGTGGCCGTCGGCGCCGGCGGCCTGGTACTGGTCGGTGAGCCGCTTGAACACCTCGACCTGGGCCTTGCCGTCCTCGACGATGGTGGCCGCCTCGGCCTGGGCCTGGAGCTGGCGGGCCTCCAGGTCGGCCCGGGCGGGCACCACCACATCGGCCTCCACCCGGCGCTTCTCGAGCTCGATGCGCTCGGTCTCCAGCTCCTGGCTGGCCACCGCCTTGGCGGTCTCGCCAGCCACCAGCGCCTCCTCCTCCCGGGCCCTGGAGATGGCCTCCAGCTCCGCGGTGCGGACCCGGAGCGCGTTCTGCTCCTCGACGATCTTCTTGTCGGCCTCGATCTGGGCCACCTGCGCGGTGCGGCGGGCGGCCGCCTCGGCCTGCTCGGACTCGGCGGTGCGGTTGGCCTCGGCCACCCGGGCGTCGCGGATCACCTCGGCGGTGAGGCGCCGGCCCACCGACTCCAGATAGTTCACGTCGTCGGTGACGTTCTGGATCTTGAGCACGTCGAGCTCCAGGCCCAGCGTCTTGATGTCGTCGTCGGCCTCGTCGATGAGCTGCTGGCCGAACTTGAGCCGGTCCTCGTTGACCTCCTCGGGCGACATCGTGGCCAGCACGCCCCTCAGGTTGGCCTCCAGGGTCTCCTTGGCGATCTTTCCGATGTGGGCGTGATCGACGTGAAGGAAGCGCTCGGCGGCGTTCTCCAGCAGGCCCTCACCGCTCGACACCTTCACGTTGGCGATGCCCATCACGTTGAGGGGTATGGCGCCCCGGGAGTAGGCGTTCTGCACGGCCACCTCCAGCGGGATGGTGTTGAGGTCCATCCAGGCGACCCGCTCAATGAGCGGGATGCGCAGGGTGCGTCCGCCCTTGAGGATCCGGTAGCCGACGGTGCGGCCGTCGGAGAGGGTCCGCTTGCGGCCCGAGATGACCGCCACCCGGTTGGGCGGGCAGATCACTATCAACGACCTGACTATCAGGATGACGAAGAACACGGCCAACGCCAAGGCGATGCCGGCCACTACTGCTGAGGACATTGCGCCTTCCCTCCCGCGCTCACGCGCTCAGAAGCCCACTGCCCGGCCGAGCGTACCAGCCCTCTCCCGATGGCAGCCCTAGGACTTGCGGCCGTTCGCTTCTATTCCAGTTCGGGGTCCAGGCGGGTGACGAGGGCGACGCCGCCCTCGATGCGCACCACGATGACCCTGGCGCCGGACTCGATGGCCTGATCGCCGTCGAGCGGATCGATGGGCGCGGCCGTCATCTGGGTCCGGGCGCCAGCCACGGTCAGCACGATCCGGCCTCGCTGCTCGTTGGACATCGGCAGGGAGACCCGGGCGATGCTGCCCTCGATCTCGCGGTCGCTGACGTCGCTGGACGCCTCGCTGCGGCGCAGGTAGGCGAACGCCGCGCTGTTGAGCCCGCCGGCCAGGACGCCGACCACGACGGCCAGCAGCAGGGTGAACACCCCGCCGGTTCCGAGCCACTCCGAGACCAGCCCGGTGGCGCCGAAGAAGGTGGCCACGAAGGCCAGGCTGCTGAGCGGGATGACCGAGAACACCTCCCCCAGCCCGTCGGCCTCCATGCCCGCCTCCATGTCGGCGTCGCCGCCGCTGAACACGAACCACAGCAGCACCGGCGCGCCGGCCGCCAGCATGAACGCGTAGAGCCAGGTCATCGGGCCGCTCCCGTCTCGGCTTCAGGCGGAACGGGCCGGGCGGCGGGCAGGCCGGGCGGCAAGCCGATCATGGGCCAAAGCTAGTATCCCGACCGTGCCGTCCGCACCGACAGAACCGGCCTGCGCCCCTGTTCGGCAGGGTGGCCGGCAGCCCACTCGAGCCCACCGGGAGACTCCATGAGCTTCACCGACGCCTTCTTCGCTCTGCGCGACGAGGTCCGCAATTGGGGGCGCTGGGGCGACGACGACCGCCTCGGCACCCTCAACCTGATCACCGACGAAGCCGTCGCCCACGCCGCCTCGCTGGTGCGGACCGGGCGGCGGGTGTCGTGCGCGCTGGACCTCAAGCACTCCGACGGCGTGCAGATCGGCCAGATGCACGGGCGGATCAACCCGCTGCACGCCATGGTGAAGATCCACAGCCCCGACCTCGGCGACGCCGACGGCGAGGGCATGGTTCCGCACTTCTCCGACGACATCGTGACCATGCCCCTGCAGGCCGCCACCCACTGGGACGGTTTGTCCCACGTGAGCTACGACAACACCCTCTACAACGGGGTGCCGGTCTCCTCGATCAACCCGACGGGCGGGGCCACCGTGCTCGGGATCGAGAACGTCCGGCACCTCACCGGGCGGGGCGTGCTGCTCGACGTGTGCGCGGCCAAGGGGCTCGAGCGGCTCGCCAGCGACCACGAGGTGACCGCCGACGACCTCGACGAGGCGGCCGAGCACGGGCGGGTGGACATGCGCCCCGGCGACATAGTCCTGCTGCGCACCGGGCGGATGCAGGTGTTCCGGGAGATGGGCGCTATGGCCTACGTCACCGGGCCCGACGCCGACGGCACCAGCCCCGGACCCGGCTTCGACGCGGTGCGCTGGTTCTGGCGTCAAGACGTGGCCGCGGTGGCTGACGACACCTACATCTTCGAGATCTTCCCCGGCCCGGACTGGAACGACGCGCTCGGCGTTCACTGCCTGCACGTGGTGGACATGGGCCTGACCCAGGGCCAGAACTGGGATCTGGAGGCCCTGGCCGCGGCCTGCGCGGAGGAGGGCCGCTACGAGTTCCTGCTGCAGGCCAACCCGGAGCCCTTCGTGGGAGGCTGCGGCTCCCCGGTCAACCCGGTAGCCGTCCTGTAGCGGCGTTCTGGCGCGCTGGCGGGCGGCGGGCGGCCGGGCCGGAAGCAGCGGAGTTCGCAGCCCTAGACTCGGGCGATGGCCGATGACCCGAAGGCGAGGCCGGAGGTTGCGGTCGTAGGCAGCGCCAACCTCGACCTGGTGGTGGAGGTGGAGACGGTCCCGGTGGCCGGCGAGACCGTGCTGGGCGGCGACCTGCGACGCATTCCGGGCGGCAAGGGCGCCAACCAGGCCGTGGCCTCGGCCCGGCTCGGCCGGCGGGTGGCCATGGTCGGCAGGCTCGGGGACGACGACGCCGGGTCGATGTTGAGGGCGGCGATGGACTCAGCCGGGGTCGATGCTGCATGGCTGCTCGACACCGACGACACTCCGAGCGGGACAGCGCTGATCGCGGTCGGTGCCGGCGGCGACAACGCCATCGTGGTGAGCCCGTGGGGCCAACGGCCGCGTCAGCGCCGCCGACGTCGAGGATGCCGCCGACGTCATCGGCGGCGCACGGGTGGTCCTGTTGCAGCTCGAGGTGCCGGTCGAGGCCGTGACCGCCGCCGCTCGTCTGGCCCGAGGCACGGTCGTGCTCAATCCTGCCCCCGCTCCCGCGGCGCCGCTTCCGGCCGACCTGCTCGACGGCGTGGACGTGATCGTGCCCAACCAGACCGAGCTGGCCACCCTGGCCGGCCACGCCGGGCTGTCGGCGATCGGCGATGTGGACCCCGACACCGCAGTGGCTCTTGCCCGCGGGCTGCCGGTCGCCGCGGTGGTGGTGACCCTGGGAGCGGACGGCGCGATGGTGGTGACCCCCTCGGAGGCCACCCATGTGCCCGCGCCGACGGTGCTGCCCGTCGACACCACCGCGGCGGGGGATGCCTTCTGCGGAGCGCTCGCCGACGCCCTCGTGGGCGGCGCCGGCCTTGTGGACGCGTGCCGTTGGGCCGTCCGGGTGGGCGCGGCCACCACGCTGCGCGCCGGCGCGCAGCCGTCTCTGCCCACCAGGTCCGAAGTCGCTCAACTGCTGGACGGACAGGCCACTGAGCGGACGGGCCCGTCGGACTCGGCCTCCTGACTCCAGGCTCTAGGCTCGGACCGTGACCGCCGACACCGCCAAGGACCGGCCCAAGATCATCCTCGACTGCGATCCGGGGCTCGACGACGCCATCGCCATACTCACCGCGGCCCACTTCGGGGACATGGTCGGGATCACCACCGTCAACGGCAATGTCGGCATCGACCACACCACCCACAACGCTCTGGTCACCGCGCAGATCGCCGCCTGGACGCTCCCGTC
>CAXXIZ010000011.1:0-10151 GCA_963667505.2 Acidimicrobiales bacterium
CGCTTCGGCGGGATCGACATCGTGGTCAACAACGCGGCCAACGCCCTGGCCCAGCCCATCGGCGCCCAGACCGCAGCCGCCTGGCAGAAGTCCTTCGAGGTCAACCTGCGCGGCCCGGCTCTGCTCACCCAGGCCTGCCTGCCGCAACTGGAGGCCAGCCCGCACGCCTCGGTGATCAACGTGATCAGCGTCGGGGCCTTCATGTTCTCGCGGGGCTTCTCGATCTACGGGGCCATGAAGGCCGCGCTGCTGTCCTACACCCGGGCCGCGGCCGGCGAGCTGGCGCCCCGCGGCATCCGGGTCAACGCGCTGGCGCCCGGCCCGGTGGACACCGACATGGTGCGCAACCAGGGGCCCGGGGCGGCCGAGTCGATGGGCGCGGCGACCCTGCTGGGCCGCGTCGCTGACCCCGACGAGATGGTGGGCCCGGCGCTGCTGTTAGCCGGCGACGCTGGCCGGTTCGTCACCGGCCAGGTCATTGTCGCTGACGGAGGCCTCCACCCCCACTGATCCGTCGTCGTCGGCCTTCTCGTCGACAGCGACATCGACATCGCCCTCGTCGGCTTCTTCAGCGTCGGTGTCGTCGGTTTCTTCGGTGTCGTCGGCTTCTTCGGCCTTCTCGTCGGCGGCCTGCCGGGTCGACGTGTCGCCGTCCTGCAGGCGCCGGAGCGCCTCGACTGCGTCGCGATACTTGGCCTCAGCCTCCGCGGTCTCCGCGGCCGGCGCCTTGCGGCTGTTCAGTTTGCGCACCGCCGCAGCCGCGTCGTCCTTAGCCTTGACGGCCTTCTTGAGGGCCCGTTCGTGGGCCTGCTGCTCCCGGTCGGCCACGAGGTACGTGTTGTACAGCGTCAGGGCCGCGGCGGTCTCCTCGTCGAGGGTGGGGGCGATCGTGGCTGTCGCCGCGCTGCGACGCCCCGAAGCGCCGCCCTTGCCTCCGTCCCTCGTCCTGCGCTTGGCGGCGGACTGCGTAGCTGCTTCACCCTCGGACATGGAGCGACTAGGGTAGCTAGCCGACATCGGGCGGCAAACGGAAGAGATGCACATGGGCGACACGATCGTTGAGTTCAAGGATGTCTTCAAGATCTTCGGGCCCCAGCCCAGGGGAAGAGCGCTGGAGCTGGCCCGGTCGGGGATCCCCAAGAAGGAGGTCCAGCGGCTGACCGGCCACGTGGTCGGCATGACCGACGTGAGCTTCTCCGTGAACCGGGGCGAGATCTTCGTGGTGATGGGCCTTTCGGGGTCGGGCAAGTCGACCGCCATCCGCATGGTCAACAAGCTCTACGACGTCACCCACGGCGAGGTGCTGGTGGACGGCGAGGACGTGCAGAGGATGGAGGGCACCCAGCTCCAGGCCTTCCGCCGTGCCAAGATGGGGATGGTCTTCCAGCACTTCGCGCTGTTCCCCCACCGCAACGTGATCGACAACGTCGGCTACGGCCTCAAGGTGCAGAAGGTGAGCCGCGACGAGCGCAACCAGGCCGCCCTGCACGCCTTGGCCCTGGTGGGCCTGGCCCCGTTCGCGGAGCATCGGCCCGCCCAGCTCTCCGGCGGCATGCAGCAGCGGGTCGGCCTGGCCCGAGCCTTGGCCTCCGACCCCGACATCCTGCTCATGGACGAGGCCTTCTCGGCCCTCGACCCGCTGATCCGCCGCCAGATGCAGGACGAGATGATGGAGATACAGAGCCGGGTCCACAAGACCATCCTGTTCATCACCCACGACCTCAACGAGGCCCTGCGCATCGGCGACCGGGTGTGCATCATGAAGGACGGGGCGGTGGTGCAGATCGGCACGCCCGAGGAGATCCTCACCGAGCCCGCCACCGGCTACGTGGCCGAGTTCGTCCAGGACGTCGACCAGGGCCGGGTCATCAAGGTGCACGAGGTCATGACCGAGCCGCAGCCGGTGCGGCAGGACCAGTCGCTCTCCGAGGCGCTCGGTCGGCTCGACGACGTGATGGGCCGCTTCTGCTGCGACTCCGAGGGGAAGCCGACCGCCCTGCTCACCGCCTCCGACGGCCTGAGGGTCCGCTCGATGGACTCCGACGACCTGCAGGCCGCCCTGCGCACCGACTTCGACAAGTGCAGCCCCGACGCCACGCTCAACGAGATGTACGCGGCCGCCGGGCGGGGCCTGTCGATCGCCGTAGTTGACGACGACGGCCGGCTCGTGGGCAACCTCGACCCACGCCTCATCATGGAGGAGATGGGCCGGGTCGAGCAGCTGATAGACGGCTTCGAGCGGGAGGTGTTCATGTGAGCGCGCTCACCACGGCCGGGGCGGGGATCCTGGCCCAAGCCAACGGAGACGAGTACAAGGGCCACTTCATCGACCGCTTCATAGACACGGTCACCAGCCCCGAGGCCGGCGACGTGATCGTCGACTGGCTCCAGGTGGGCATCGAGTGGCTGCTCATCATCTCGCTGTTCGCGGTGCCCGCGCTGATGATCTTCGGAGGTGTGAGAGGCCGCCGATACGGGATGGGCGCCGGCGGCCTGATCGCGCTGGCCGC
The DNA here is from genome assembly GCA_963667505.2 of Acidimicrobiales bacterium. Lineage (GTDB taxonomy): Bacteria > Actinomycetota > Acidimicrobiia > Acidimicrobiales > Aldehydirespiratoraceae > Aldehydirespirator. The sequence goes on from CAXXIZ010000011.1 coordinate 2,511, forward strand.
GGTGTGGTGGTACCGCACCCTCCCCCAGGAGAGCATCGCCTCGGGCAGGCGGACCTACACGGGCGAGGACGGCGAGACGTTCGAGTGCGTCAACGCCATCGTGGACGACGAGGGCGAGCTGCTGGAGTGCAGTTCGGGGCTGGTCTCCCAGCTGCGCCAGAACAGCGTGCTCGACCAGTGGTCGATTCCCGTCGGGGACTGGGGCGAGCAGACCGTCCGCTGGGTGGAGAACAACCTCGAGAAGACGCTCGAGGTGATCGAGTGGCCGTTCGCCAGGCTGCTCGAGCTGATCGTCGACGAGTGGCTCGTCGGCATGTCGTGGCTGATCGTGTGCCTCATCGTCGGCGCCCTGGGCTGGGCCATGCGCGGCGTCCAGGTGGGCGCCCTGTCCGCAGTGGCGCTGCTGATCTGCGGTCTGCTGGGAGGCGAGTACTGGGAGGAGACGGCCCGAACCATCGGGTTCATCGCTGTCGCGGTGCTGCTCTGCGTGGTCGTGGGAATCCCGATAGGCGTGCTGTGCGGCCGGGTCGACGGCGCCTGGACCGTCGTCAGGCCGGTAATGGACGCCATGCAGGTAGTCCACTCGTTCGTCTACATGCTGCCGTTCATCTACTTCTTCGGGATCGGCTTCGTCTCCGCGACGATGGTGACGATGACCTTCGCCCTGCCGCCGCTGATCCGGCTCACCAACCTCGGCATCCGACAAGTGCCCGAGGACGTGGTGGAGGCGGCCCGGGCCTACGGCGCGCCCGAGCGGCGGGTGCTGTTCGACGTCCAGCTCCCCTTGGCGCGGCCCGCCATCATGACCGGGCTCAACCAGACGCTGCTGCTGGCGATCTCCATGCTGGGCATCGCCGCCATCATGGGCGCGGGCGGCCTGGGCCGGCTGCTCTACCAGGGCATCCAGAACCAGGACATCGCCTTGGGCGTCTCAGGCGGCCTGGCCTTCTTCCTCGTGGCGGTGGTGCTCGACCGGATCAGCCAGACCGACGCCGACCGCCGCAACCTGTTCTCGCGGATCACCAAGGCGTGGGCCAACCGCCGCACGCCCGAGGTGCTGCTCGAGGAGGCGCAGGCCGCGGCCGACGAGAAGGTCTCGAAGCTGGCCGAGGAGCCCGAGGCGCCCGCCGAGGAGTTCGTGCCGGCCTCCGGGCCTGAGCGTGCTGCTGTGATCGCGACGGGCGCCGGCGCGGTGCTGATGCTGCTGTCGCTGCTGCTGCCGTGGAGCGTGGACGCCGGCCGAGTCTCTTCGTGGGCCCGCTTCGCCGATGCCGATCTCCGGACCGAGCAGTGCGACGGGCAGTGGATCGACGCCGCCCAACTCGACCCGCTCGCCGCCGCCGGCGACGGGACTGAGCTGACCTGCACCGGGGACATCACCTACGTCTCGAACAGCTTCAACGGCGTGTCGCCTTCGGGAGGCTCCTGGTACGGGATCTTCATGGCCGGGCTCGCGATCGTGGTGGTCTGGTCGGCAGCGACGACGCTGTCACGTCCGGGCACGGGCTCGCTGTGGCTCGGCGCGCACGGCGCGGCCGTGTTCGCGTCGGGCGCGCTCGGCGGCGCGTTCGCCTTCTTGCTCACCAACCCGCCGGCCGACGTGGCCGTCCACTCGACCGGCTTCGGTGTCTGGGTGGCGGTCCTCGGGGGCGTGGTCTCGGTCGCCGGCGCGGTGTTGTGGCTGTGGCGGGCGCCGATGACGGCGCGCCGGCCGCTGACAGCCCGCATCGGCTGGGGCCGGCTGATCGGCTGCGGATTCGCGATGCTGCTGCTGGTCATCAGCGGATTCTCGGGCTGGAGCTTCGACACGAGGGAGGAGTCGGTGATCGGCGGCGAGCTGCAAGCCGAGCTCGACGCGATCGCGGACGCGGCCCGGGCCAAGGCCCTCGAGGCACGCGAGCTCGACGCCGAGGCCGACGCGGAGGAGGCCGCGGGCAACACGGCACGCGCCGAGGAGCTGCGCAACGCCGCAGTCGAGGCCAAGGCCGACGAGGGCGTGCTCGGTGCCGAGTGGTCCTCGAAGCGGTCGGAGGCGCAGCGCAAGGGCGACGTCATCTTCAACGGCTTCGAGAGCAGCGGCTCGCGCCTGGGCATCTGGACGCTCCTTGCGGGCGTCGCCGCGCTGGGCCTGGCCCTGCCGGCGATCGGGTTGTTCGGCATCGACGAGGGCCTGCGCTACCGCTGGAGCGCGCTGGTGGCCGGCGTCGGTCTGGCGATGGCGCTCGTTCCGCTGGGCTGGATCGTGACCATCGTCCGGGTGGCCGAGACGAACTTCGTGTCGGGCGCGGGCGCGGTGTTCGCGCTGGCGGCAGGAGCGACGATCTTCGCCTCGTCGCGCGGCACCCTCGGCGAGTTCGAGCGCAACAAGATCTACGACGACGTCACTGCCGGCGAGTCGGCCGACAGCGCCTGAAGAGTGCCGATGGCGGGCTGAACCCGCTCCGTGCCGCCGATGGCGGAGGTGTGCTGGTGCCTTCGGTGGCTACGGTCTCGCCGGACAGGGTGTTGATACCTAGTTCCTTCGGGCCTAGCCTTTGGCCCGGCCCAACAAGCCCACCCCAAGGAGGAGGGAACCTTATGAAGAAGAAGCACGCAAGCATCTGGCTTGCTCTGCTGGCCGCTTTCGCGATGATCGCGTCGGCCTGCGGCGACGACGAGGAGACGACCGCGGAGCCTGCTGCCCCGGTTGAGGAGCCTGCTGCTCCCGCCGAGGAGCCAGAGGCCCCGGCCGAGGAGGAGCCAGAGGCCCCGGCTGATGACGACGCTATGGCTGATGACGACGCCATGGCTGACGACGACGCCATGGCTGACGACGACGCCATGGCCGAAGAGCCTGCCGGGCTGCCCGGCGAGGGCGTGGACGTGATCGCCGGCCGGGCCAACTGGTCCAGCGGCTACTTCCAGGCGGAGCTGTACAAGCTGCTGCTGGAGGAGCTCGGCTACAACGTCTCCAACCCGGCCGAGGTTGAGCTCGGCCCGAGCAACGGCTACACCGCGATGGCGCTCGGTGAGATGGACTACTGGCCCAACAGCTGGTATCCGGGCCACCTCTCGTGGCTGCAGAACGAGCTTCCCGACGGCTCGCTGGTGGAGGACTACGTCACCATCGTCGGCGAGGAGATGGTCGCCGGCGGCCTGCAGGGATTCCTGGTCACCAGGTCCTTCGCCGACGAGTACGGCGTCTACACGATGGACGAGTTGAACCGCAACGCCGATGCGCTGGCTGCGTTCGACGCTGAGGATGCGGTGCCCGGCAACGGCGTCGCCGACATCTTCGGCTGTCCCGAGGACTGGACTTGCGACGACATCATCGAGAGCCAGATCGCGTTCAGCGACTGGGGCAACATCACGCAGACCAAGGCCGGCTACGACGCCATGTTCGCCCAGGCGGTGGACAGCGCTGACGACGGCAAGCCGATGGTCATGTACACCTGGACCCCGACCGCGTACCTCACCCAGCTGCGCCCCGGCGACAACGTGTACTGGATGGGCGTCGAGAACGTCATCGACGACACCAATCCCCTCGGGCTCGAGGGCGGAGAGGCCTGGAGCCAGCTCGGCCCCGACGGCCAGCCCGTCAACGCCAAGCTCAGCGCGGAACTGTGTCCCTCGGCAGCTGACAGCGCCGACGGCCTGTGCCAGCTCGGCTGGATCGCGGCCGACATCCTGGTGACCGCCAACAACGACTTCCTCTCGGCCAATCCGGCCGCGGAGGCGCTGTTCGAGGTGGTCACGCTGTCGGTCATCGACGTGTCGCTGGCCAACGTCGCTCAGGGCGACGGCGAGGATCCCCGCGATATCGCCATCCAGTGGATCGCCGACAACCGCGGCCTGGTCGACGAGTGGATCGCTGCTGCGCTAGCCGCGGCCTGATCCCACGCGAGGCCTGAGGCCTCATCGACAACCCAACAACCAGAGGGCGGGGCTTCGGCCCCGCCCTCTCGCGTCCAGGCTGCTGTTCGCTAGGGCTCGCCGTCGCCTATCTGCAGCTTGCGACGGGCCACGTAGTCGTCGAGCTGCTCCCGGCGTGCGCTGTCCAGCGGCGGCTCGGCGTACTCCTGCAGCGCCGCCTGCCACACCGCGGTGGCCCGCTGGGTGGCGTTGAGCCCGCCGGAGTCGGTCCAGGCGCCGTGGTTCTGCCAGTCCGAGATCAGCGGCGGGTAGAAGGCGGTCTCGTAGCGCTCCAGGGTGTGTTCGTCGCCGAAGAAGTGCCCGCCGGTGGGCACTCGGGCCATCGCCTCGAACGCGAGGTCGGCGCCCGAGCAGGCCACCGGCGTCAGGAACTCCATCGTCTGCTGGAGCATCTCCACGTCGAGGACGAGCTTCTCGTAGCTGGCCTGCAGCCCGCCCTCCATCCATCCGGCCGCGTGGTACACCAGGTTGGCGCCGCCCAGGATGCAGCCCCACAGCGACATCTGGGTCTCGTAGGCGGCCTGGGCGTCCACGACGTTGGAGGCGCTCGAGTTCGACGCCCGGTAGGGGAGCCCGTAGCGGCGGGCCAGCTGCCCCGACGCCACGTTGGCCTTGACCTGCTCGGGCGTGCCGAACGCGGGCGAGCCCGAGCGCATGTCCACATTGGACGTGAACGCGCCGTACAGCACCGGTGAGCCGGGTCGCACCAGTTGGGTGAGCGCGATCCCGAACAGGGCCTCGGCGTTCTGCTGCACCAGGGCGGCCGCCAGCGTCACCGGGGCCATCGCTCCCATCAGCGTGAACGGGGTCACCGACACCGGCTGGCCGTGCCCGGCCATGGTCATCAGGCCGTTGGCCATCTCGACGTCGAAGCGGCGCGGCGAGTTCACGTTGATGATGGTGGTCACCCCCGGCGAGGCCGCCATGTCGTCGAGGGTGCAGCCCCGGCTGATGGCCATCATCTCGATGCCGTCGAGGGCCCGGCCCCGGCCGATCGAGGTGCAGTGGTAAGACAGGTCCGACAGCACCAGGTTGGCCCGGTAGGCGTCGAGGTGGCGGGTGTTGGCCGGCAGCTCCATCGGCGCCACCACCTGGTTGCCGACGATGTGGATGGCGTTGAAGTAGTGGGCCAGCCGGATGAAGTTCTCGTAGTCGGCCATGTTGGAGACCCGCCGTCCGTTGATCTCGTCGTGGACCGCGGCCGGGCCGGCCACCAGGCCGAACGCCATGCTGCGGCCGCCCACACGGAGCCGCTTGGCTGGGTTGCGGGACGTGAGCGTGAACTCGGCCGGCGCGGCGGCCAGCGCGGCCTCGACTATGTCGCGGCCGACCCGCACGACCTCGCCCTCGACGACCGCGCCCGCGTCGGCGAAGCGCCGGCGGGCCTCTGGCGACCACAGCTCGATGCCCAATTCCTCCAGCACCCGCATCGACGCGGCGTGGACGGTGTCGAGGCCCTCGTCGTCGAGCACCTCCAGGGTTCCGTGCGGGTTCTCGACGGAACGCCAGGGCAGCTGGGCGATCGCCGACGACCGGGTAGCCACCCGGGGCCGGCCTCGTCGGACCACGGCTTCAGTCTCCCGACGCGGCCGTCAGGTGTCCGGCCGCGGTGCTTGCCATGGGGCCAAGGTAGTTCCCGCAATCGAAATGCGTGTTGAGGGGTCGGCGGTGAGACAGAATCTCGCCGTGACTGGGCCGAGGCACCGACCGCGGATCGGGGTGGACCGTTCGGCGCCGCCGGAGTGGCTGCTCGACCACGGCGACCGCAACATGCACGCTCTCGGGCCGGGCCCGGAGCTGGAGGCGGAGTGGACCGCGGCCGGGCTGCGCCTGCCCGACCGCCGCGCCATCCGGCGCTACCGGCTGGAGCGGGTCCGCGCCCAGCTTCGGGCCGCCGGGTGCGACGGGGCCCTGCTATACGACCCGTTGAACGTCCGCTACGCCACCGACACCACCAACATGTCGATCTGGACGATGCACAACGCGGTGCGCTACGCCTTCGTGGCCACCGACGGCCCGGTGGTGGTGTTCGAGTTCTCCAAGGGCGAGTTCCTCGACACCCACTCCGAGGTGGTGGACGAGATCCGTCCGGGCCTGTCGTACATCCACTTCTACGCGGGCGACCGGGCTGTCGAGGTCGCCGACCGCTGGGCCCAGGAGATCGTCGAGCTGCTCGCCGAGCACGGCCGGGGCGACCGGCGGCTGGCCGTCGACCGGATCGACGTGATCGGCATGCGGGCGCTGGAGGGCCGCGGCGCGTGCCTCGTCGATGCCGACGGCCTGATGGAGGAGGCCCGGGTGGTCAAGTGCGCCGAGGAGATCACGGCCATGCGCTGCGCAATCCACGCCTGCGAGGCCGCCATCGCCGACATGCGGGCCGCCTTCGAGCCTGGCGTCACCGAGATGGCCCTGTGGTCGGTGCTGCAGGCCGGCAACTACATCCGCTATGGCGAGTGGATCGAGACCCGGCTGCTGGCGTCGGGGCCCCGCACCAACCCTTGGTACCAGGAGGCCAGCAGCCGCCGGGTGCAGGCCGGGGAGCTCATGGGTTTCGACACCGACATGGTCTGCGCCTACGGCGCCTGCGTGGACGTGTCCCGCACCTGGCTGTGCGGGGACGGGCGTCCGACACCGGCCCAGCACGACGTGTGGTCGCTGGCCGCTGAGCAGATCGAGCGCAACACCGAATTGCACCAGCCGGGCGCCTCGGTGCGCGACATCGTGGAACGTGCCTGGTACCCGCCGCTGGACGACTACAACTGCTACACGGTGCTGTCGCACGGGGTGGGCCTGTGCGACGAGTACCCGTCGGTGTTCACCCGCGAGCGTTGGGGCCGCCAGGGCTACGACGCCGTGCTAGAGCCGGGCACGGTGATGTGCGTCGAGGCCTTCGTGGGCCCCAAGTCCAGCGGCGAGGGCGTCAAGCTCGAGCAGCAGGTCCTCATCACCGAGACCGGCAACGAGCTGCTGTCCCGCTACCCCCTCGAACTGGTCTGAGCCGGAGTATGGGTCTCGGCGGACACACCGGCGATCTCGCCGCAGAGGACGGCGGCGACGGCCCGGCCCGCGTCTCGATGGAGCTGGACCGGCTGGCCCGGCTCCAGGCTCAGCTGGTGGCGCACGGCTGCGACGCCGGGCTGTTCTACGACCCCAACAACATCCGCTACGCCACCGGCACCTCCAACATGGACGTGTACGTCCTGCACATCCCGTGCCGCTACGCGTTCGTCCCGGCGGAGGGGCCGGTCACGCTGTTCGACTTCAAGAGCTGCGAGCACCTCTCGGAGGGCCATCCGGCGGTGGGCGAGACCCGCGAGGCGGTGAACTGGTTCCACTTCTTCACCGGCTCTCGCACCGAGGAGTTCGCTGGCCGCTGGGCCGCCGAGATTGCCGACCTGCTGGGCGCGGGCCGGGGGCGGGGATCGGGGACCAAGCGGCTGGCGGTCGACCGGCTCGACCCCTACGGGCTGCGGGCCCTGGAGCGTCTCGGCGTGGAGGTGGTCGACGGCGGCGAGGTCGCCAACCTGGCCCGGGTCATCAAGAGCGGCGGCGAGATCGCGGCCATGCGCACTGCGCTGGAGGCCTGCGAGCGGGCCATCGGCGCCATGGAGGCCGCGCTGGCGCCCGGCATCACCGAGCAGGAGCTGTGGGCGGTCATGCACCGGACCGCCATCGCCGAGGGCGGCGGATGGTTCGAGACCCGCCTGCTGGCGTCGGGACCGCGCACCA
>CAXXIZ010000012.1:0-1410 GCA_963667505.2 Acidimicrobiales bacterium
GCACGCCGCCCAGGGGCGGGGCCATCGCCTACTCGGTGTGCGGGCGCCGGGTCTGCAACTTCACCTCGGGGCAGGGCATCGTGTACGGCATCGAGCAGTACTACCACGCCCCCGGCAAGGCCTCGACGATGGTCGTCGAGGTGGTGGCGCGGGCCCTGACCAAGCACGCCCTGAACGTGCACTGCGGCCACGACGACGTGTACGGCTCGCTCGACACGGGCTGGACCACGGTGTTCGGCAAGGACGCCCAGCAGGCGGCCGACCAGGCGCTGATCCTGCGCAAGGTCACCGAGCTCAGCCTGACGCCGGGGCTGAACGTGCAGGACGGGTTCCTGACGTCGCACCTCGAGCGCACGTTCTACAAGCACGAGTCCGAGCTCATCCGGAAGTTCCTCGGGGCCCCCGACGATGTCATCGAGTGCCCGACCGAGGCCCAGCGGAAGCTCTTCGGGCCGACCCGCCGGCGGGTGCCGCCGATGATCGACCTCGCCAACCCCGTGCTCCTCGGCCCGGTGCAGAACCAGGAGCACTACATGCAGGGCGTCGTGGCCCGCCGCGACAACTTCACCGAGCCGATCCTCGAGTTCCTCGAGGCCGCGTGGAAGGAGTTCGGCGAGCTGACGGGCCGCTACTACGGGCCGGTGACCGAGTACAAGACCGAGGACGCCGACACCGTCTTCGTCTCCCTCGGCTCCGCCGCCGAGAACATCGAGGCGGCGGTGGACCACCTGCGGGCGACCCGCGACGCCAGCGTCGGCTCCATCCACCTCAACGTCATCCGGCCGTTCCCCGAGCGGGCGGTGGTCGAGGCGCTGGCCGGCAAGAAGAGCGTCATCATCGTCGAACGGACCGACGAGGCGATGGCCGGCGCCAACCCGGTGGGGCGCGACATCAGCACCGCCCTGCACAAGGCGCTGCACATCGAGGGCCAGCCCGTCGAGGCGGGGTTCCCGGTCATTGAGGCCGGCCGGATGCCGCGGCTGTACCACGGGGTCTACGGGCTCGGCTCGCGCGACTTCCGGCCCGAGGACGTCCTGGGGGCGTACGAGTTCGTCAAGGAGGACCGGGCGCGGAAGGACGGACAGCGGGCCCGCGACGGGGCGAGCTTCTTCGCGCTGGGCATCGACCACCCCTACGAGGTGAAGTCCGACGAGACGCCGTCGCTGCTGCCCGAGGGCTCGATCGCGGTCCGGTTCCACTCCATCGGGGGCTGGGGCGCCATCACCACCGGCAAGAACCTCGGTGCCATCATCGGTGACTTCAACGACTTCCTCGCCGCGCGGAGTACCAAGGTCGACGAGTTCGGCCGGCCCGAGGAGGTCATTCACGTCAGCGCGAACCCGAAGTACGGCTCTGAGAAGAAGGGCGCGCCGACCGCGTACTTCCTGGTCGTCGCCCCCGAGCGCATCC
>CAXXIZ010000013.1:0-7760 GCA_963667505.2 Acidimicrobiales bacterium
CTACAACCACGACGCCGAGGACCCCGACGGCATGGTCGAGCTGGGCCGCACCGGCCACGACGAGCTGGTCACCATGAACCGGCGGGCGGCCGAGAGCGACCTGCTCGTCTATGTCAACATCAACCTGGTGGCCATGGACGGCGGCTGGAAGTCCACCGCCACCGGCCTGGCCGACTACCGGGCGCTGCGCCACCACCACAACGTGCACACGATGCAGCAGTCGCGGTCGTTCATGGACCGTCCCCGCTCGGAGCTGCACCGCTCCAACTGGCGCCAGGGCGAGGTGATCAAGGCCCACGGCCCGCGCATCTTCCAGATCGAGACCACCGTCAACAACAACACCTTCGGCCTCGACGGCCCGCTGGCGGTGCTGCAGAAGCGGGAGTGGGAGTGGTCGGGCCGCGACCGGGGCTCGTTCATGGCCATGCAGGCCGGTCTCAAGGCGATGCCCATGTCGGCCCGGCGGGGGATCTTCAGCCGCTGGCTGGCGCCCTACGAGATGACGTCGGTGCAGGCCGGGGAGGTGGAGGCGGTGCATGAGAGCACCACCGCCAACGTGCTGGCCCAGCATCTGGTGCCGGTGCAGGGCCAGACCGACGTGCTGACCATGGGGCTGCCCTACATCTGCCCCTACAACGTGAACTCGGTGATGAACCCGATCCTGGTGATGTGCCTGGGGCTCGGCTACTTCTTCAACCTGTACCGGGGCCGGCCGCTGGTGCGCGAGGGCGGCGTGGTGATCATGGGCCACCCGACCCGCTGGGAGTTCCATCCGGTGCACCATCCCAGCTACATCGACTTCTTCGAGCAGCTGCTGGCCGAGACCACCGACCCGGCCGAGCTGGAGGCCAAGTACGAGGCCCAGTTCGCGGCCGACGAGTGGTACGTGCACCTCTACCGCACCAGCTACGCCTACCACGGCGTGCATCCGTTCTACATGTGGTACTGGGGGGCGCATGCCCTGCAGTGGCTGGGCCGGGTGATCGTGGTGGGCGGCGACACGCGGGCGGTGCGGCGGATGGGCTTCCAGCCCGCGTCCACGCTGTCGGACGCTCTGGAGATGGCCGGCGACGTGGTGGGCCCGTCGCCAACGATCACCCACCTGCACAACCCCCCCATCCTCATGGCCGACGTGGAATGAACGGCTGATGGGGATCGCGCACGACCTTGGCGTGGTCAAGCTGGGGCGCCGTCTGCCTTCGCCGGTTCGGGCCCTGCGGGCTCGCTCGTTCCCGTTGCGGGCGCCGACCGTTCCCGGCGGGGTGGCGCCGCTGGAGGCGCCTCGTCGCACCGGCGTGGACTTCGAGACCGACTGGTCCCGCCGCTGGGCGGCCCGCATGTGCCGGGCCGCCGTCGTGGAGGGTCCGATGCGGGCGATGGTGCAGGCGCTGGCGTCCCCCAGCCGCCGGGGCGCCGACCGGCTCGCCGACCTCGACGGCGCGGTCGTCTTCGCGGCCAACCACCACAGCCACATCGACACTCCCCTGCTGTTGACGTCGATCCCGGAGCCGTGGCGCCACAAGATCGTGGTGGGCGCGGCGGCCGACTACTTCTTCGGCACCCGGGCGGCCGGCGCAACCGCGGCGCTGGTGATGGGGGCCATCCCCATCGAGCGGGCCAGGGTGGGCCGCCGGTCCGCCGACTTGGCCGCCGGGCTGATCGACGACGGCTGGAGCCTGCTGATCTATCCAGAGGGCGGTCGCAGCCCCGACGGCTGGGGCCAGCGGTTCCGGGGCGGGGCGGCCTATCTGTCGGTGCGCTGCGGCGTGCCGGTGGTGCCGGTGCATGTGGGCGGCACCGGCCGGATCCTGCGCAAGGGCCGCACGATGCCGCGGCCCGCGTCGACCACAGTGACCTTCGGGATGCCGCTGCGGCCCGAGCCGGGCGAGCGGGCCCCCCGCTTCGCGGCCCGCATCGAGCAGGCGGTCAACGCCCTAGCGGACGAGGTCAGCACCGACTGGTACTCCGCCCGCAAACGGGCCCACGCCGGATCCAGCGGCACCCTCACCGGCCCCGAGGCCGGCGTCTGGCGCCGCCAATGGGCCCTGGAAAGCCCCCGCCGCACAACGTCCATCCGCTCCCCCCGCTGGCCCGACCTATAGCCCGGCAACCGGAACCAGCCCAATCTGCGGCACAGTCCACGCACAAACTGCGGCATGGATGTCGCACATTCTGCGGCATTGCCCACGCACAATCTGCGGCATGGCCTACGCACAATCTGCGGCATGGCACGGGCATAGTCTCCGCCTGTTAGCCCGCCGCCCAAGCTCGTAGGCTGGGGGGATGGGTGTGTTTGCTAGTACTCCGGTGGGGCTGATCGAGGGCGTGTATGCGACCTTGGACGAGCGGGTGGGGCGGGCCACCGAGAGCTTCGGGCGGCCGTTGACGCTGGCCGAGAAGATCCTGGTCAACCATCTCGACCCGTCCGAGACGGGGGTGCCGGAGCGGGGCGTGACCTACGTGGACCTGCGGCCGGACCGGGTGGCCATGCAGGACGCCACCGCCCAGATGGCCTGGCTGCAGTTCATGACCGCCGGGCTCGACGAGGTGCAGGTGCCCACCACCACCCACTGCGACCACCTGATCACCGCCCGCACCGACGCCAGGCGAGACCTGCTGGCCGCGCTGTCGGGCAACGACGAGGTGTACGAGTTCTTGCGCAGCGTCTGCGCCCGCTACGGCGCCGGGTTCTGGAAGCCCGGCTCGGGCATCATCCACCAGGTCGTGCTGGAGAACTACGCCTTCTGCGGCGGCATGATGATCGGCACCGACAGCCACACCCCCAACGCGGGCGGCCTGGCCATGGTGGCGGTGGGCGTGGGCGGCGCCGACGCGGTGGACGTGATGACCGGGTTCCCGTGGAACGTGCGCTGGCCCAAGCTGATCGGCGTGCGCCTCACCGGCGAGCTCAGCGGCTGGTCGGCCCCCAAGGACGTGATCCTCAAGGTGGCCGACATCCTGACCGTGGCCGGCGGCACCGGCGCCGTCGTCGAGTACTTCGGACCCGGCGCCCGCTCGCTGAGCGCCACCGGCAAGGCCACCATCTGCAACATGGGCGCCGAGATCGGGGCCACCACCTCGATCTTCGACTACGACGAGTCGATGGACCGCTACCTGCGGGCCACCGGCCGCTCCGACGCCGCCGACCTCGCCGCCGACGCCGCCCACCACCTGTGCGGCGACCCCGAGACCGAGGCCGACCCCGAGCGCTTCTACGACCGGGTCGTCGAGATCGACCTCGACACGCTCGGCCCGCACATCAACGGCCCCCACACCCCCGACCTGGCCCGCGAGGTCGGCGAGCTCGGCGACGAGGCCCGCGACCGCGGCTGGCCGCTGGAGATAAGCGCGGCGCTGATCGGCAGCTGCACCAACTCGTCGTACGAGGACATCACCCGGGCGGCGTCGATCGCCCGCGACGCGGCCGCCAAGGGGCTGCGGGCCCGCACCCGGCTGCTGGTGACCCCCGGCTCCGAGCAGATCCGCTCCACCATCGTGCGCGACGGGCTGATGGACGACTTCGAGGCCCTCGGCGCCACCGTGCTGGCCAACGCCTGCGGCCCGTGCATCGGCCAGTGGGACCGCTCCGGCGACGAGGGCCACACCCCCGGCGAGCCGAACGTGATCGTCACGTCCTACAACCGCAACTTCCCCAAGCGCAACGACGGCGACCCGGCCACGCTCGCCTTCGTGACCTCGCCCGAGACGGTGATCGCGCTGGCGCTGGCCGGCACCGTGGACTTCGACCCGGTGGCGGGCACGCTCGCCAACGACGACGGCGAGACGGTGGCGCTGGCCGAGCCGACCGGCATCGAGCTGCCCCCCGCCGGGTTCGACCCCGGCGAGGACACCTTCGTGGCCCCGCCCGCCGACCGCGCCGACATGGCCGGCGTCGAGGTGCGGGTGTCGCCGACCTCCGAGCGCATCCAGCTGCTGGAGCCGTTCGCCCCGTGGGACGGGCGCGACTACGAGGACCTGCCCGTCATCGCCAAGGCCGCCGGCAAGTGCACCACCGACCACATCTCCGCGGCCGGCCCGTGGCTGCGCTACCGGGGGCACCTCGAGAACATCTCCGGCAACCTGTACCTGGGCGTGGTCAACGGATTCGGCCCCGCCGAGCAACGGCCCCGCCGACGGCAACGGCAACGGCCACGGCGGCGGCTACGAAGTCGGCCACGGCAAGAACCAGATCACCGGCGAGGTCGAGCCGCTGCCCGAGATCGCCCGCGCCTACCACGAGGCCGGGCTGCGCTGGGTGTTCATCGGCGACTCCAACACCGGCGAGGGATCGAGCCGCGAGCACGCCGCCATGGAGCCCCGCTTCCGGGGCTGCGTGGTGGCGCTGGCCCGCAGCTTCGCCCGCATCCACGAGACCAACCTCAAGAAGCAGGGCGTGCTGGCGCTGACGTTCGCCGACCCGGCCGACTACGAGCGCATCGGCGAGGACGACCGCATCGCGGTGCGGGGCCTGGCCGACCTGGCGCCGGACGAGCCGGTCACGGTGGAGGTCACCGCCCCCGACGGCGCGGTCTGGGCCTTCGAGACGCACCACACCCTCAGCGAAGACCAGATCGAGTGGTTCCGGGCCGGCAGCGCGCTCAACATCATCCGCAGCCGCGCCGCCCAGCAGGCCTGAGACCCGCAGCCGTCTCTACCATGGCCAGCGTGTCGCCCGCCTCCGCCGCGCCGGCCGAGATCAGCCTCCGCGCCGGGTCCTCCGGGTTCGTCCGCAGCCGGGTCGCCACCCTGGGCGGACGCAGCGTGGTGGAGATCGACGCCCGCGGCTCCGCCGACAACCGGGGCGGCGCGCTGGCCCCCGCCGACGGCCAGAGCATGGCCGCCGCCGCCCGACTGGCCCGCGACCAGCGGCTGCCGGTGCTGTTGAGACTGGCCTCGTCGGGCGCCGACCTCACCGAGGGCGTGGACGCCCTCAACGGCTGGGCCGCCGCCGCCGCCGAGCTGGCCCGCTGCTCGGGGGTGGTGCCGGTGATCGTGATCGCGGCCGGTCCCAACGTGTCGGGCCCGGCGCTGCTGCTGGGGCTGGCCGACTTCGTGGTGATGACCGCCGACGCCTACGCCTTCGTGGTCGGCCCGCAGATGGTGGAGCACTTCACCGGGATGCCGGTGGACCGCGGCGAGCTCGGCGGCGGCGAGACCCACTCGGCGAGGTCGGGGGTGGCCGGCTTCCTGGCCGCCGACGACGCCGAGGCCGACGACATCGCCGCCGACCTGCTCGGCTTCCTCCCCGACAGCAACGGCGCCGACCCGCCCGCCCGGGCCTGCACCGACCCGGTCGACCGGTCGGTGCCCGAGGCGTTCGACGTGCTGCCCGCGGAGTCGGGCGGCAGCTACGACGTCCGCGACGTAGTAACAGCGGTGGCCGACGACGGGATCCTGCTGGAGCCCCACGCCTTCTGGGGCACCAACCTGGTCACCGCCTTCGCCTCGTTCGGCGGCCGGCCGGCGGGGGTGGTGGCCAACCAGCCGCAGTCGCTGGCCGGCACGCTCGACATCACCGCCTCCCGCAAGGGCGCCCGCTTCGTGGCGTTCTGCGACGCGTTCAACCTGCCGCTGGTGACGTTCGTGGACACGTCGGGCTTCTATCCGGGCAAGGACCTGGAGTGGCGGGGAATGATCCGCTACGGCGCCCAGATGGCGTTCGCCTACGCCCGGGCGACCGTGCCGAGGGTGAACGTGACCCTGCGCAAGTCCTACGGCGGCGCCTACATCGTGATGGACTCCAAGACGATGGGCAACGACGTGGCCCTGGCCTGGCCCACCGCGGAGATCGCGGTGATGGGGGCCAAGGGGGCGGTCGAGATCCTGCACCGGTCGGCCACCCCCGACGAGCGGGCCGAGCTGGAGACGGCCTACGAGCAGCGGCTGCTCAACCCTTACATCGCCGCCGAGCGGGGCGCCATCGACGCGGTGATCGAGCCGGCCGACACCCGGCGGGAGGTGTGCGCCGCGCTGGAGATGCTGTCGGCCAAGCGGGAGCGCATGCCGACGCGACGCCACGACAACACTCCCCTGTAATCTGTTCGCCGATGGACAAGCCGATGGACAACAGCGTCACGATCACCGACAACCGCACCGGAGAGTCCATCGAGGTCCCCATCGTCGGCGGCGGCGTGGACGCCTCGGCGTGGCGGAAGCTGCTGGGGTCGGTGTGGTTCTTCGACCCGGGCCTGGCCCAGACGGCGGCCACTTCGAGCTCGGTGGCCGAGATCGACGGCGAGGCCGGCATCCTGCGCTACCGCGGCTACCCGATCGAGCAGCTGGCCGAGCAGAGCAGCTTCCCGGAGGTCGCCTACCTGCTGGTGTACGGCGAGCTGCCGTCGCAGGACGAGCTCGACGAGTGGGTCCACGAGATCACCACCCACACGTTCATCCACGAGAACTTCCGCAAGCGGATCTACGACGCCTTCCACTACGACGCCCACCCGATGGGGCTGCTGACCTCGGGCGTGGCCGGCCTGTCCACCTTCTACCCGGAGGCCAAGGACATCTTCGACCCCGAGAACCGCCGGGCGCAGATCGTGCGCCTGATCGCCAAGATGCCGACGCTGGCCGCGGCGGCCTACCGGTTCTCGCGGGGCCTGCCGTTCATCTTCCCCGACAACGCCGACGACTACCCGACCCGCTTCCTGAAGATGATGTTCGACGTGAACGGCGACTACCAGCCCGACCCGGCGCTGGTGCGGGCCATGCGGGTGCTGTTCATCCTGCACGCCGACCACGGCCAGAACTGCTCGACGACCGCGACCCGGGTGGTGGGGTCGAGCCACGCCGACCCGTACACCGCGCTGGCGGCGGGCTGCGCGGCGCTGTACGGGCCGCTGCACGGCGGGGCCAACGAGGCCGTGATCAACATGCTGACCCGGATCGGCACCTTCGAGGAGGTCGACAGCTTCATCGCCGGCGTGAAGCGGGGCGGGCACCGGCTGATGGGGTTCGGGCACCGGGTGTACAAGAACTACGACCCGCGGGCGATGATCATCAAGGACGCCGCCCACGACGTGTTCGAGGTGATCGGCAAGAACCCGCTGCTCGACATCGCCCTCAAGCTCGAGGAGGTCGCGCTGGCCGACGACTACTTCGTGAGCCGGCGGCTGTACCCGAACGTGGACTTCTACTCGGGGCTGATCTACCAGGCGCTGGGGTTCCCGACGAACATGTTCACGGTGCTGTTCGCCATCGGCCGCACGCCGGGCTGGCTGGCCCACTGGAACGAGATGGTCGACCAGAACTCCCGCATCTACCGCCCCCGCCAGATCTACGTCGGCGAGCCCAAGCGGGACTACGTGCCGATGGAGGCCCGCTAGCCGTTCGTCGCCCCGGCGCTAGCCGGGGGCGACCGAGAATCTTGGCGAAAATCGGCTCATATAGCCGAAAAGCGCAAAATTGTCGCTAGGCGGCTGGGCCGGGGGCGGCGACTAGGCGGGACGGACGTCGAGGACGATCTTGCCGGCGTTGAGGTTGGCCTCCATGCGCTGGTGGGCGGCGGGGGCGTCGTCGAGCGCGAAGCGGCTGTCGATGACGGGGGCGAGCGTCCCGGCGGCGGCGTGGGGCAGCATCTCGGCCGCGAACTGGCGGGTGACCGCGATCTTCTCCTCGATGGGACGGGCCCGCAGGGTGGTGCCGATCAGCGCGGCCCGCTTCATCATCAGCCCGGCCGGGTTGAACGGCACCGGCCCGCCGGCCATGGTGCCGACCTGGATGATGCGCCCGTTGGTGCGCAGGCAGGCGACGTTGCGGGG
>CAXXIZ010000014.1:0-36096 GCA_963667505.2 Acidimicrobiales bacterium
CGGCCCTGGGCGATCACCAGGATCCGGGATCCCAGTCGGGCGACCTCCTCCAGCACGTGGCTGGACACCAGCACGCACCGGCCCTCGTCGCCCAGGCCGTGGAACAGCTCGATCATGCGGCGGCGCTGCACCGGGTCGAGGCCGGTGAGCGGCTCGTCGAGGATCAGCACCTCGGGGTCGTGCACCAGCGCGGCGGCCAGCTTCACCCGCTGGCGCATGCCCTTGGAGTATCCGGACACCGACCGGGAGTCGTCAGGGTCGAGCTCGACGAACCCGAGGGCGCGGCGGGCGGCCCGGTCGGGCTCGGGCACGCCCTCGGTGGCCGCGGCCAGCGAGACGAACTGCAGGGCGCTGAGACGGTCGAACAGGCCGTCCTGCTGGGGGGCCAGCCCGATCCTGCCCCTCACGTCGCGGTCGCGGCGGGCGTCGGCGCCGAGCACCCGGACCGTGCCCTTGGTGGGCGGCGTCAGCCCGCACATGACCCTGAACAGCGTGGACTTGCCCGCGCCGTTGGGGCCGAGCAGCGCGGTGACCCCGGCTCGCACGCCGAAGGTCACGTCGGACACGGCCACCACGTCGCCGAACACCTTCGACACGCCGTTCACCTCGATCATGGCCGAGCCGTCCGGCGGCGGCGGAGGCGGTGTCCGGCCGCCCGCGGGCGGCCCGCCCGGCGGCGGAAGCACCGACGGCCCCGAGGGCCCCGGACCGGAGTCCGCGCCGTTCATCGGCTCAGCGCCAGTCGCCGGTAGCGCCACCACACGACGCCCGTGCCGAGGGCCACCCAGACGAGGTTGGCGCCGACCACGAACATCGTCGATAGCTGGGCGCGCCTGTGGAGCGGATTGACTTCGCCGTTGCGGGGCGCCTCGGGCGGCTCGGCGCTGTAGATCCTGTTCTTGAGCTCGTCGGAGATCCCGCCGAGGTCGAACGCGTACACCTGCTCGGTCATCTCGGCGCCCTCCACCAGCGCGAGCGTCAGGCCGCCGCTGCCCCATAGCAGCAGGATCACGCCGATGGAGGCGAAGGCCCGGCGGTCGGTGAGGCTGGCCGCGGCCAGGCTGGCCGCGGTGAAGGCGGCCGAGATGGCCGCTCCCGCCGCCAGGATGCGCAGGAAGATCCGGATCCACTCGACGAACCCGTCGGGCCCCGAGCCCTCGATGGTGTAGGCCACCAGCAGGAACAGCACCGGCCCGACCGTCAGCACGGCCAGGGTCAGGGCCACCGCCAGCGCCTTGGCCGTCAGGTAGCTCCACCGCTGCAGCGGGGTGGACAGGTAGAGCGGCAGCATCCCGCTGCGGCGGTCGGCTACCAGGATGTCGGGCACGACGATGCCGCAGTAGAAGAACAGGGCGACGGTGATGAAGCCGTAGTACTCGTGGTAGTCGGGGAGGATCTCGTCGGTGATCACGTCGATGTCGAGCACCACCGCCAGGCCGACGAACACCACGCCGGGGACCAGCGCGATCACCACCGCCAGCCAGGGCAGGATCTTGTGGCGGGCGCTGCGCCCCAGGCCGAGGGTGTGGCGCACCGAGTACCGCACCACCGAGCGGATCGCGCCGGGCAGGCCGGTGCGCGGCCCGTCGTAGGACCGGTAGCCCTGGTCGATGATCTGAGCCGCGTCGGCCGATGCGGCGGGCGCGTTCGGGACGGCGGGGTCGCTCATCGGGCGGCGTCCTCGAACAGGTCCTCTAGGGTGCGGCGACGGGTGTCGAGGCGGCGGATGCGGGCGCCGGCCGCGGCCACCGCGTCGCGGGACCGGTCGCAGAGCTCCTCGAACCCCGCGCCCCGCAGGGCCAGCGTGGCCTCGTGGCGTCTTACGTCGATGCCTCCGGCCCGCAATGCGGCCTCCACCGCGTCCACCGACCCGGCGGACTCAGCCACGTCCACCAACTCCAGGGTGATGCCGTCGCCCGCGCCGACGAGGTCGCTGATGGGCCCGCAAGCCACCAGCCGGCCGGCGTTCAGGGCCACGATGTTGTCGCAGACCCGCTCCACCTCCTCGAGCTGGTGCGACGACAGCACGACGCTGATCGAGAAGTCTCGGCTGATCTGGCCGATGAGGGTCAGCATCTCGCTGCGCTGCACCGGGTCGAGGCCGTCGGTGGGCTCGTCGAGCAGCACCAGCTTGGGGTCCGAGGCGATGGCCTGGGCGAGCTTGACCCGCTGGCGCTGGCCGGTGGACATCGTGCCCAGCGTCCGGAGGCGCTCCTCGCCCAGCCCGACCAGCCACAGGGTGTCGGAGGCCCGGTTGCGGGCCTCGCCCCGAGGCAGGCCCTGGACCTCGGCGAGGTGGCGCACGAAGTCGACAGCCCGCATCTCGTCGGGCAGCACGTTGCGCTCGGGCGCGAACCCCACCATGGCCCTGAGCCGGTGGCCCGCCTTCTGCGGGTCGATGCCGAGAACGGTGACCGAGCCCGACGTGGGCACTCGCAGGCCGAGCATGGCGTTGAGCAGCGTCGTCTTGCCCGCGCCGTTGGCGCCGACGAGCCCGGTCACACCCGCCTGCATCTCAAGGTCGAGGCCGTCGAGAGCGACCGTCGGGCCGAAACGCTGCGTCAGCCCCTGGGCCTCCACCATCGACACCGCGGCAGCATATGGCTGACCTGCGGTCCTGCCGCGCGCCGGCTTCGGCGCGTCGTCGTCCATGCATCCACTCTGCGGCCGGCAGCCTCGCCCCCCAATCGGGGACATCCCTGAAGTTCCCCCGACGCCCAGGGCACAAACCCACCGTGCTCGCATCCGAGTCATGGAGGCTTGCCGGATCGGGCCTTGTGGCGGTTTGGCTTCTATCTTGGGCACCCGCACCAGCAACGACCGGGCCGGGAGACGCCGATGACTGTTCCGACCTACCAGCTGCACCATCTGTGCATCTTCGAGAAGCAGCCCCGCGACGCCATGTGGAACTGGCTGCGCTGGTACCACGCCATTCCCGCCTACTACTGGGAGGGTGTCGCCGACCTGCACCACACCGGCGAGGGCGGCGTGGACTACACCTTCCTGGCCTGCGGGGCGCCGTTCCAGATGCAGCTGGAGTCGCCGCCGTACCAGTTCGAGTACGAGCGCAACTGGTTCGCGGAGCACGACTCGGGCATCAACCACATCTGCTGGATCGTGCCCAGCGCCTACGACACCGTCGACCACCTCGAGTCGAACGGCGCCACCGTGGCCATGCCGTACGAGGAGTTCGGCGACACCTACCACGGCTTCGTGGCCATCGACCCCGAGGGCCGCTGGGTGGAGATCATGTCGTACCCGAGCGAGTTCAAGACCCCCGACGTGGAGTTCCGCCCGGTGGGGCATCCCGGCCTGCAGACCCTGGGGGTGGTGCAGCTTTGCCGCGACCTCGACAGCCAGGTCGAGTGGTACACCGACGTGCTGGGGCAGCGGATCATCCTCGACGCCCGCAGCGGCAACGACGGTCTCGTGTACCTGGCCGACCACACCTACGACGGCCGCCAGTGCGTGAACGTGCTGGCCACCCCCAGCACCGAGGCCGAGCACGCCTTGATGGAGCGCCACGGGCCGGTGATCTCCACCGTGCTGTACCAGGCCGGCGACGTGGACGCCGCCTGGCGCGACGCCATAGCCGCCGGCTTCGGCGAGGTCGCCGCCCCCGCTCACGACGACCGCATCGGCGCCCGCACCGGGTACCTGCGAGAGCCCAGCGGCAACCTGGTGCAGGTACGAGAGCGACTGGCTGCCTGACTTGAAGATCAGAGGGATCCACCACGCGGGGTTGGTGGTTCGCGACCTGGACGCGGCGGTCGCCTTCTACGGCGCGCTGCTCGACATGGAGATCATCGCACGGGACCGATGGCGTGACCCCTCCCCCGACGCCGACGGCGCGGTGGGACTGGTCGGATCCTCCGCCGACGGTGTGATGATGCGGGGATCGAGCAGCTACCTGGAGCTGTGGCAGTACCACGCCCCCGACCGAGTCGGGGACGATCCCGCCGACCGGGGCGCCCAAGAGCTGGGGCTGCGCCATCTCGCCGTTGAGGTGGACGACGTAGGCGCCGCCCTCGACCGGCTCGTCGAACTGGGCGGCACCCGGACGGGCGACCCGCTGGGCTACGACCACGGCGGCGAGGCGGTGTACTGCCGGGACCCCTTCGGCACCATCATCGAGTTCATGTCCGTCGGATCGTCCGGCGAATCGCTCGACGAGTTGTAGCCCGGCTCGGCCTCTCAGCTCTCCATCAGACGCATGGGGTCGCCCATGTCGTGGTAGCCGAGGTAGCCGCCGCCCACCGCCGAGGCGTCGTACAGGGCGTAGCCCAGCAGTTCCTGGGCCCGCCGGGGCAGGCTGCGGGCCACTTCGGGCGGGATGTTGGTGTAGCTGTTCTCCACCGGCCGCAGCCAGCCGCAGCAGTAGCCGGTGGACAGCGCCCGCCGCCAGCGGTCGCTCGTCCGGTTGGCCCCTCCGGCGTGCAGCGTGTCCCCCCGGAAGAACAGTGCCGACCCGGCAGGGAGCGAGCAGGCGGCCACTTCTTCGGGAGCGGGCTGGCGGCCGGACTCCCAGCGGTGGCTGCCCGGCACCACCAGCGTGCCGCCCATCTCGGGGGTGACGTCCACCAGGGCGGCGATGGTGTTGACGATCATGGGCGCCGGAGGATGGGCGAAGTTCCAGGCGTCGTCGTCGCGGTGGAACGGCTGGGCCGACTCCCCCGGACCGATGTCGATGACCTCGCCGTCGTTGAGGACGAGCGTGGGACTTATCGGTCCAACCACCGCCTCGGCGAAGCCAAGCAGCCGCTCGTCGAGCATGATCTCCACGAAGCTGGGCGCCTTGGCACACAGGCCCTGGAGCCGCCGGGTGCGCCGCCCGAGGAACTCGTCGGACGTATCAGAGCCCGAGTCGGTGCCGCGGTGGGCACCGAGCCAGGGGTCGAGCTCTGAGTTGAACCGCCCCAGCAGGTCAGGCGAGAGCCACCCGTCGACGATCACACCACCGTCGCGCTCGTTGGCCTCGACGATGTCGTCCACCGTGCAGTCGGCCGGCAGCCGCCCCAGATCAGGCATCGCTTCTGCAAGTGGTCATGGAAGAGAGTCTTGCAGCATCCTGAACCGGTCGAACGAAGGGAGCCGGTCATGAGCGACCCCGACGCTTCAGAGGGCGATGCCAGGCGACGGGAGGACGCCGACTTCCTGGAGCACTGCTACCGCCGAGTGCTGGGCGAGCTGGGCTTCTCGGCCGAGCACGCCGAAGTGGTGGCCGGCTGCGTTTCCGACGGGGACCGCAACGGGAAGCTCACCCAGGGCATGGGCGTGTTCGAGATCCCGGTGCTGCTGGCCCGCACCGGCACCATGGACGTGACCGCGGTTCCGGAGGTCGTTGACGAGGGACCGACCTGGCTGGTGATCGACGCCCGCCGATCCTCGGGCCAGTGGGCGATCACGATGGCCACAACCGCCGCCATCGCCAAGGCCCGTGAGCACGCCATCGCGATCGCCTTCGTGCGCGACTTCAACGACGCCGGCGCCTTCGGCACCTACGTACGGATGGCGGCCCGCGAGGGGATGCTCGCCATGGCTACGAACAACAGCCTGCCGCTGGTGTCGCCTTGGGGCGGGATGGAGAACGTCCTGTCGGGGGCGCCGTTCGCGGCCGCGTCGCCCGGCGGCGAGCACCCACCCATCGTCAGCGACATTCAGGCCATCGAGGTCCACGACGGCAACCTCAGCGAGGCCTACTTCCAGGGCAAGCGGCTGCCTGGGCCGTTCCTGGTGGACCCGGACACGGGCGAGCTCACCGACGACCCGGCTCCCTACTTCAAGCAGATGGAGGACTACGGCCGGATATCGGACTGCGAGGCACCGTCGGTGTTCGGCACACCCCGGCTGTATGCCTTCAACCTGTTCACCGAGATGCTGGCCGGGCTCATCAATCCCGGCGCCCGCCTGAGCCCCGAGATCGCAGGGCCGCCGTCGTACTGGCTGGAGCCCCGCGACGAGGCCCTAACCGGCGGCGCCTGCGTGATCGTGATCGACCCGTCGCACTGGATGCCCGCCGACGACGCCGGCCGCAAGTCGGACCGGCTGGTCGAGGCGGTGAAGGGCGCCAAACGCCGCCCCGGAGTGGACGAGATCTACCTCCCAGGCGAACGAGGCTGGCGAGCCATGGCCTCAAGTGAGCCAGTCGAGATCCTCCCCGCCCACTGGGAGTCCTTCGTACAGATCGTCGAGAGCGTAGGCCTAGACATCGACACCCTCCGATCCGAGTTCACCGCCTAGCCCCACCACCAACGATCACGGCTCCGACGTACGGTGGAACGAAGCCATCGGTGCAGAACACTAAAGTTTGCAAAAACAATAAAGGCTGCAAAAAAGCTAAAGCTCGCAAAGCGCACGCGGCTACACTTGCTTGGGATCAGTCCTCAGGAGCACGCCAATGGTTGGCCGCAATCCGTTCTCACCCACCTTCGGGGCGTCCCCACCCGTGATCGCGGGCCGCGACGACCTGCTGGAGGCAGTCGACGACGCGCTGGGGACCGGCCCGACCCACCCCGACTACACGACTCTGTTTCTCGGTGCCAGGGGTGCGGGCAAGACGGTGATGCTCAACGCCGTCGAGGATCTGGCCCGGGCTCGAGGCTGGCTGACCGTCAGCGAGGACGCCTCAACGCCGGGCCTGCTCGGCCGTCTCGCCCGCGCCTCGGCCAGGCTGCTGGACAGCCTCGAAGAATCTCCCGGCAGACGGGTCCGGGGCGTGACAGCCGCGGGGCTCGGCATCGAGTTCGAGCCGGTCGCCGGAGCCGAGCCTCCCGAGCCAGGGCCAGCCGAAGCGCTCCGCGGCGCGCTCACCTCCATTGGCAAGGCCCTGAATGACCGGAGCACGGGTCTCTTGATCACGCTGGACGAGCTGCTGAGCGCCGACGTCGACGAGGTCCGGCAATTCGGCTCGGTCATGCAGCACGTCTGCCGCCGAGAGCAGCAGCCGATCGCCTTCATGGGCGCAGCCCTGCCACAGTTCGAAGAGGTGTTGGAGTCAGACGACGCCGCAACCTTCATGCAACGATGCTCGCGCTACGACATAGGCCGGCTGGACTCACAGGCGACGCGTCTGGCAATTGCCAAACCGATAGAGGACGAGGGCGCGAGCATCGACCCGGAGGCACTGAGGCGTGCGGTGGAAGCCTCGTCGGGGTACGCCTTCATGGTCCAGCTCGTCGGGTTCCACAGCTGGGCGGCCGCGTCCGACCCCTCCTCGGGCATCACCGCCGAGGAGGTAACCGTCGGACTCGCCCGGGCGCAAGGCAGGATCGCGAGGCTGGTCATCGGCCCGACATGGCGGGGACTCTCCGAGGTGGACCGCCGGTTTCTTCTCGCCATGGCACAGGACGACGGCGAGTCCCGTCTCGCCGACGTGGCGGAGCGCCTAGGCGTCGACACCAGCTACGCAGGCGTCTACCGGAGGCGGCTGATCCGAGCCGGCATGATCATGGCGACCAGTCGGGGCCAGATCGACCTGGCCCATCACACCGCCCGGCAGTGGCTTCGCCACAAGGCGCGGCCAGAAGACCCCGCAGCGGCGGGCTGAGGAGCTGGCGATGGCCTTTCGGTTTGACCATGTGGGGTTTCTGGCCCCCGATGTGGACTACGGCTTCGGCGTGTACCGGGCGCTGGGGTGCGAGCTGACCGAGCGGGTCTACCGGCGCGGCGTCCACGATGTGGCTTACGGCGGGGCGGGGACCGATGTGCTGTTGGAGTTTCAGGGGCCGCCGCTGCTGGCCGAGTCTGAGGAGTACCTGACCCGACAGCCTTGGAGCATCGAGCGGGTCGCCTTGGTGTGCGAGGACGTGGAGGCGGCCTACGCCGGGCTCGTGGCTGCGGGAGTGCCGTCGGCTTGGGTGCCGGAGCCGTTCGTCGTCGACGGTGTGACGCTGGCCGTGGCCGCGGGGGTGTGGTCGCCGGAGGGGCTGATGATCGACTTGGTCGAGCATCGCGATGTGGCCGTTCCCCGGCCTGCTCGGGGCCCTCGGGAGGATCTGGCCCTGCACCATGTGTGCTTCGTGACCTCCGACCTGGCTCGGGCCGAGGCCTTCTGGGTCGAGCACTTCGGGCTGGTCAAGACCTACGACTTCACCGCGCCGCTTCCCGACGGCGGCACCCAGGGGTTCGTGATGCTCAGCGACCCGTTCTTCGACGCGGCCGGCCACGAGTTCAGCCTGGAGATCATCGGAGGCGCCTTCGACACCATCGACGGGCCGGTGTTCGAGCGGCGGGGAAGCTGCTACGACCACATCTGCTTCACCACCGGCGACGTGGCCGGTACCTGGCGGCGGGCGGTGGACCGGGGGGTGGAGCCGCTGAGCGAGCCGGCCTACTACCCGGAGTACGACAGCACCATCGCCTGGCTGTACGACGCCGACGGCACCCACATCGAGCTGATGAGCCCGGTGCCGGCCGACCTGATGGTCGACGCCCATCGCCGTGGCCGCTGCGACAACCATTGGGTGGACGACTGGCAGCGCAGCCCGGCGGTGCTCCCCCGCCGGGGCGACACCGCCTTGCAGATGCACCGGGTCGGGAGTCGACAATGATCGTCCGGACCCTTCGACCCGAAGGAGGCCGCCGAGAATGAGAGCCGCCATCTACGACGCCCCCGGCCTGCCGCTGCGCATTGCCGAGGTGCCCGATCCCCGACCTGGCCCCGGTCAGGCCGTCATCAGGGTGTCGGCCTGCGGGGTCTGCGGCTCCGATCTGCACGCCACCACTCCCGAGGGCGATTTGGCCCGCCGGGGTGCCGTGCTGGGCCACGAGGTCACCGGCGAGATCGTCGAGATCGGCCCAGAGCCGGTCGGGGACTGGGCCGTGGGCGACCGGGTCTACGCCATCCCGCTCGGATCGTGCGGGCGCTGTCCCCATTGCCGGCTCGACCGCCCCGAGGATTGCCCGAACCAGTTGACCTTCGGGGGGTTAGGCCCCGACGAGCCCGACGGCGCCTACGCCGAGCACCTGACGGTGTCGCTGTCGGACCTGCTGGCCGTTCCCGACGGCGTGAGCATGGACGTGGCCGCGCTGTGCGAGCCGCTGGCCACAGGACTGATGTGCGTACGCCAGGCCCAGTTGGAGATCGGCCACCGGGTGCTGATCCTGGGCGCCGGCCCCATCGGGCTGGCCGCCACCATCTGGGCCCGGTTCCTGGGAACTCGCCGGGTGGTGGTGTCCGAAAGGGTCGAGCACCGGCGCGAACTGGCTCTGCGCCTCGGGGCCACCGACACCATCGACGCCGGCTCCGGCACCGACGTCGCTGAGCAGTTCGCCGAGCTGACCGGCGCCGAGCCGGACGCGGTGATCGAGGCGGTCGGACGACCCGGAATGCTCAATGCGGCCATCGCCGCCGTCCGCCCCCAAGGGACGGTGGTGACCGGCGGCGTGTGCATGGAGCCCGACTCGTTCGACCACCTGCTCGCCTACTTCAAGGAGCCACAGATCCGCACGGCCCGCGTCTACACCAAGGACGAGAACCGGTTCATCCTGGAGATGATGGCGTCAGGTCGCATCGACCCCACCCCGATGATCTCCCACCGCATAGGCCTCGACGACCTGCCCGCCGCCTTCGAGGCGCTGCGCACCCCCACCGACCAATGCAAAGTCATGGTGATGCCGTAGTGGACAGCGGGAATTTGCCGAACTGGCGGTGGCCGCAGTGACCGTCGAGCGGGGGAGCTCGGAGGGGCAGTGGCTCACATGGCTGGAGCGCATCAGCGCCGACGGCCCCAGTTCTGACCCCGAGGCGCTGGAGATCTGGGGCTACACCGACCGGCCCAGCTACGGCGCCCGGCGAGACGGTGGGGCTGCACGTCTCCACCACTGCGCCGGTGTGGGGGTTCGAGGTGTGGCGGGACGGGCACTCCTTCGAGAAGGTGCTCGCGCAGGGCGGGCTGGTGGGTGCTCGCTATCCGACCCCTGCCGACGTGGTCGCGTCGGGCTGCGGCTGGCCCCAGGGTGCATCCTTCGAGATCCCGGCCGGATGGGCCTCGGGCGGCTACATCGTGGTGCTGCGGGGCGAGCGGGACGGCCGCGAGGTCACCCAGGACGCCTTCTTCGTGCTCCGGGCCGCCGTGCCCGGCGAAGGCTCGAAGCTGGCCATGGTGGCGGCCACCTACACCTGGCAGGAGTACAACGACTGGGGCGGGGGCTGCGGGTACTTCTCCGACGAGTACGTCGACCACACCGCCGACCCGCTGGAGGTGCGCGAGAAGAGCTTCAAGCCCCGCCTCAGCTTCCACCGGCCGTGGTCGAGGGGCCTGATCCGCACCCCGGTCGGTGCGCCCCGCATCGCCCAGCCGCCCCCGCCGGTGGGCGCGGCGGTGGGGGTCCCGGCCGCGGACTGGGCCATCAGCAACGGCTACTCGGTGTGGACGGTGGCCGCGGGCTGGGCCCGCTACGACGCCCTGACGTTCCGGTGGCTGGAGGCCAACGGGTACGGGCCCGAACTGCTGTCGCAGTGGGACCTCGACCGCGACCCAGGCGTGCTCGACGGATACCGAGGCGGTGGTCACCACCGGCCACGACGAGTACTGGACGGCCGCGGGCAGAAGCGTTCTCGACCGGTTCATCGAGCGGGGCGGTCGCTACGCCCGCCTGGGCGGCAACATCGTGTGGCAGGTGCGCATGGAGGACGGCCTGAGCACCCAGGTGTGCCACAAGTACGCGGCCCACGCCGACCCCGAGCGCCACCGCGACGACATCGACCGGCGCACCGGGGCGTTCGAGGCCCACTACATCGACCGGCCCCCGGTCACCACCTTCGGCGCCAACGGCCTCAGGGGCGTGTACTCCCGCATGGCGGGTCTGTCGCCCCGGGGGGCGGGCGGGTTCATCGTGTACCGGCCCGGCCACTGGGCCTTCGACGGGGCCGACGTGTACTACGGCGATGTCCTCGGCCCCGACGTTCCCCTCGTCGGCTACGAGACCGACGGCGTGGCCTACACGTTCCATCGAGGCCTCCCCTATCCCACCGGCGAAGACGGTGCCCCCGCAGACTTGGAGATCCTCGCCCTGACGCCGGTGACCCTGGAGGAGGAGGACCACGGCCAGGCCGGCAACCTGATCTCCATCGCCGACGGCGACTTGGCCTTCGCAGCCGAGGCCCTATTCGCCGAGGACACGCCGGAGAACCGCGACCGCATCCGCTTCGGCAGCGCAGTCATCACCGCCATGTCCAAGGGCGCAGGCGAGGTCTTCTGCGCGGGAACCACCGAGTGGTGCCACGCCCTAGCCGTGGGCGACACCCAGGTCGAGATCATCACCCGCAACGTCCTCAACCGCTTCCTCGCCCAACTTGGGTAGAGGGACCATGCAGCAGCGGATGCAGCCCTCCACAACGCGCTTGATGAAGCCCTCGCAACCTTCGATTCAGCCCATGGCGAAGGACCGTTCGCCGTCGCCTGCTCGCTCAGCCTGCTAGAGCACGAAACGCCGGCGGAGCCAGTCGGCCAGCAGCGGGTCGACGATCCCCATCTGCTTGCCGCTTCGGGATAGAACGCCTTTGCCGATGAGCGACATCGCGGCGTCGCGTGCCGTGGCCGGCGGCAGGTCGAGCAGTTCGGCCGCTCGCCCGTAGATGCTGTCACCTGCGGCGATGGCCCTCAGGGTGCGCCTCTGACCTGCGGGCAGCAGCTCAAAAATGCGCTCGGAGGCAGCGTCGGTATTGCTGCGCACCTCGGCAAGCGCCGCTTCCCAGACACGAAGGTCAGCAGCCACACCGGACTCCGTCAGCCGCCAAACGGCGTCGGCTAGCTGCATGGCCCGTTGCGGGTGGCCGCCGGCCAGGGCCACCACGCGGCCTGCCGCGCCTCCAGCGTCACGACCGGTGCGGGCGAACCCCTCCTCGATGATTCTCAGCACGGCCTCATCGGCGAGCGGTCCGATCTCGATGAGGTCGGCCTGAGCGAAGAAGGGCTGGGACTGTTCACTGAACAGAGTCCGCATCGTCGACGGCTCGGATCCCGCGAAAACGATGCCAAGCGACTGGTAGTGGTGCTGCAGAGCAGTCCTCAGCACCCCGGCGCCGCCTTCGACGCCAGCGATTCCTGAGAACTCGTCGATGACAACGAAGATGTCGTGACGAGAAGCAGCCCTGGCCAGCACATCGAGCATCGACCTCAAGGCCAGCACCGGGTCTGCTCTGCGACGGGGGCTGCGGGTCATCTCCACGCTCAGCACACCGATCGAGAGCGAAACCGTCGCCGCGATCGAGTCGAGAGCCCGCCGAGCTGGACCGACAACGCCCGCCAGACCCCGGTCGAAGGCGGCTGCCAGATCAGCCATCGAAGTCATCTGGTACAGGTCAATCCACACGGGCTGGGGGCCGACAGCCTCGAGGTCTGCCGCCACTCGCTTCAGCAGGCTGGTCTTGCCGTAGCGGCGAGGCCCGACCAGAGCGGTGAGCCGTCGATCCGATATGCGCTGCGCGATGTCGATGGCCAGGTTCTCGCGTCCGGACACCTGCTCCGGCCGCAGCGGCCCGTGATAGGGGAACGGGCTGGCGCTCACGGCACCCAGTATACTCGGAAAACCCGAGTAGAAAATACTCGGAAAACCCGAGTACGGAACTGCTGGTCGTATATACGTCCGCACAAGACTATATACTGATTGTCGTGAGCAAGCACCTTGTAGACATCGACGAAGAGGCCCTCCTTGCGGCCCGCGCAGAACTGGGGACTGACACAATCAAAGCAACGGTCAATGCCGCGCTCCGGGCCGCGGGCTCTCCTCGGGCCCCGCGGGTAGCCGCTGCCCTCGACCTGCTGGCCGACGCCGAACTGGCCGACCGTGAGAACGCATGGCGCTGACTCACCTGCTCGATACCAGCGTGCTGACTCGCCTAGCGCGACCCTCCATAAGGGCAGCAGTAGAGCCGCTCGCCGCTGAAGGCCGCGCCGCCCGGGCGGGGATCACCGACCTGGAGATCGGATTCTCGGCCCGGAACGCCGACGAGTGGGACAGGCTCGCCAGCAGCCTGTCGGAACTGCAACTGGTTGAGACCACCTCCGAGCACCTGCGTCGGGCGCGTCAGACCCAGCGCATGCTGGCCGGGAAGGGTCTCCAGGGGCGCAAGATCCCCGACCTGCTGATCGCGGCTGCCGCCGAGCAGGAGCAACTCACTCTGTTGCACTACGACGCCGACTTCGATTTCATCGCCGCAGCGACCGGCCAGAAGTGCGAGTGGATCGTGCCACGAGGATCCGTGGACTAGAGACTTCCGCCGCCGCAGGCAGAGCCTGACCCGCCCCGACACGGGGCCGGCACCCGACCTGCTACTCAACCAACCTACGCGGTGTCGGCGCTCTACTACGTCCTTGAGTTCACGCGGTGGCGCCCCGATAGGCCCAAGTGGCCGCGGTGAGCATGACCGCGGTGGCCGCGGCCAAGACCCCTCAAGCTGGACGAACCAGAATACTGCGGTGGCGCCAGGCCGGAGCGTCGTCGCCTACCAGAGCGTCTCGTGGTCGACGGCGGCACCGCCGCCCGTCCTATCCACCGTTGATGACGACAGAGGAGAAGAGGCGCAGTCCCGCCATGGTGTGCTGGTAGTCGACGGTGTCGATCGTGTCGATGCAGATGATCATCTCGTCGAGCCCCAGCGCGTCGGTGGAGTCATGGGCCCACTGACGCAGGCCCTCCGGAGGACCGACATAAGAGTGGATCCAACGATCGAGTTCGTGACGGAGAACTGAGGGATCCATGCCGATCTCATGGGCGCGGCGATCTATGGCGGCGTACCGTTCGTCGACGGTGCTGACCGGGTCGTTGGTCAACAGGATCGTGCACATCCGGCTGATCACCAGGTCGCCGCCGCGGCGGCCTAGTGCGTCGGCCGCACGGCGAATGTGGCCAGCGATTTCGGCGGCCCTGGAATTGCCCCTCGACAACACATTGACGCGGTCGGCGTAGCGGGCGGCCAGAGCGACCATCTTCGGTCTCTCGGCGGCCAGGAGGATCTCCGGGCCGCCGGGACGGGTCGGTTTCGGTTCGCAGACGCCGCCAGAGATCGAGTAGTGGTCACCCTCGAAGTCGGTCCTCGTCCGGGTCCACAGCGATCGCAGGATCTCGAGCTCCTCACCGAGCATGGCGACGCGCTCACGGGCACTTGGGAACTCGACCCCCAGGGACCGCTGCTGCTCCGGTGCGTTTCCCGCGCCCATGCCAACGATCAACCTGCCACCGCTGAGCAGGTCAGCGGTCGTGGTGATCTTGGCGAACAGGCCGGGATGCCGCCTCCCCACCGGCGACACCAGTGACCCGAGACGCAGGTGTCTCGTGCGCGTTGCCATGGCCGGGAGCATCGTCCAAGGCTCGAATGTGCCCACACCGATGTTCGCTTGATGCGCGAAGATGTCGTCACCGATATAGCAGGCGTGGAAACCGAGCGATTCGATCTCCGCGGTTGCGTCCAAGTACTCCGCGGCGGTCCAGCCCCATCCCACCAGCAGCACCGACGGGAGCATCTCAGAGGGTTCCGTCGTCGAGCAGGTCGTCGAGGATCCGGTTGGCGAACCGGTATTGGGGTTCGTCCCAGAACGGCGCGTAGAAGCCCTGGTCACGGGCCGGGGAGCGCCGCGACCGCTGTATGGCTTCCATCACCGCCGCGTCTTCCTCGGCGGCTTCCGCGAAGAGTTCGTCCGCAACGCGACGTCTGGACGCGTAGCCCGGAGTGGCGGCCTGCTTGCGCACCAGGGTCGCTCCTCGAACCCGGGTGCGATCGGGCGCCTCCGGGAACTGGATGACGGGGGCGATCAGGGTGTCCATCACTGCTACCGACAGGTTGGGGTAGATCTGCAGGAAGAAGCCCCGCTCGGGCCTGCGCTCCCGACCTATGTGGGGCAGGTCGATGGGCGGGTAGGTGTCCATCACGTCCGACTCGGCGTAGCTGAAGCCGAAGACGTTGCTGGCCGATACCACTTCGAACTTGGGGGTGCCGTCGGGGCTGACCCTGGGAATCTCCGGGGAGGTCGCATACATGGCGTGCGTGAACGACTCGTGCAGGATGTTCAGGCAGTCGTTGTCAGCGAAGGTCTTCCAGTTCGTGGCCAGTGCCGACTCGAACACGTCGATCTCGCCCGACTCGTCGGGGGCAGTGCCCAGATCGCCGAGGTCGAATTCGGCCAGGAGTTCCTCCAACCCGCCGATGTGATCCGAGAAATCGGTTAACCGGGAACCGGTGTTCACGAACACGACTCCGAGAGTCACGGCGCAGGGGAGTCTCTTGAGGGCTCGATGCTGCGCAGGAACCGCGTCGAGGCCGTTGCCGGGAGGGCCCGCCCAGTAGGGCGCATC
Source organism: Acidimicrobiales bacterium (assembly GCA_963667505.2). Classification (GTDB taxonomy): domain Bacteria; phylum Actinomycetota; class Acidimicrobiia; order Acidimicrobiales; family Aldehydirespiratoraceae; genus Aldehydirespirator. The sequence goes on from CAXXIZ010000014.1 coordinate 15,295, forward strand.
GATGAGCCGCCCTTCGAGGTCGTAGCGCCATCCGTGATAGGCGACCCGCAGGTGGGGGGCACCCTGCAACCGCGATGTGACCACCGGGCAGCCGTCGTAGTCGCACACGTTGTGGAACGCCCTGATCCGGCCGTCGAGGCCTCTTGCCACAAAGAGCGGCAGCCCCCACACGTCGATGGGAACCGCGTCACCAGCGTTGGCTATCTCGTCGGCGAAGCAGACCGCGAGCCAGTTCCGTTCGACGATCCGCTCCTGCTCGAAGGAGAAGAAATCGGGAGAGGTGAAGGCTCGCCGGGGGAATGTCCGGGCTCGGTCGATGGGCCGGCGGACAGCTTCGACTTCGGCCTTCGTGAGAGGGAGTGCGCTACCCATGGTGCTTGACGGTGTATCCGTACCAGACGTTGGACTCCTCCAGCCAGCAGCGATCGGCGTCCACATCGACGTGGAGCAGATCCAGCGCGCCGTCGATCACGTACCGGCCGCTTGCCGGGAGCGCGAGGCCCGTCCACCGCTGCCAGTCGGAAACCGAGCCGCCGAAGCGCATCGGCTCCCGGCACACGCCCAGGCGCTGGGCGCCGCCGGCGACCTGGGTCCGGATCCAAGGGTCGAAGGCTGTGCCGTCGGGACGCTTCCAGTCGATGTACTCCTCGAAGGGGATTGTCGGGTAACGGTGCTTGAGGGTGGGCCGGATCGGGGCGATCAGGTGCGACAGACCATGATCGCGGCACAGGCGTTGGCCCTCCTCCAGCGCTCGGACTGCCACGCCTCTCCCGCTGTGGGAGCCGGCCACCGCGACCTGGATCCCGCAGAGAGCGGTGGTTGCCCGGCTCTCGCGCCGGTGGCGAAGGCTGCGGGCCAGCACCTCGTGCTCGCTGTGGGGCAGATCCTGGGTGGTGCCGTCCCAGGCCACGGGCACGGAGTTGAAGATGCCTGCCAGCTCGCCGGTGGCCTCGTCAAGGAGGTATAGCTGCAAGTCGGCGAACTCGGCGAGCACGAGCGGCCAGTGCTCGTTCCATATCGGGTCGTGCAGCATGAATTCGGGGAAGGCATCCGATTCCATCTGCTCGAACATCTCAAGCAGTTCAGGATGCTGGGCGTGGCTCAGGACCTTCACCTCCTGGTACCTCCCTGGGTGGTCGCTCGGCGAGTGATGTAGTCGGCTGCGAGCTCGCGCAACCGCTCCGGCCCGAAAGCCTTGCCGTGCCCGGGCAGGACCGTGTCCACGCGGATCCGAGCCAGGCGGCGCATCGTCTCGACGTAGGCCTCGATGTCGCTGCCAGCCAGTTCGTCCAGCAGCGGCCCGTCGTACACCGCGTCGCCGGAGAACAGAAGCCCGCCGCGGGCGTCGTAGAGCCCGATGCTGCCGGGGGAGTGACCGGGCAGGTGCAGCACCTCGAAGGCTCTATTGCCCAGATCGATCACATCTCCCTCGACGAGCAGCCGGGTCGGTGCAGCCGGGTGGTGTGGCAGCGTGTTCAGGTCGAATCCGTCGTAGGGGAGCGCGGTCACGAAACACTCCGGCATCTCGTATCCGGCCTCTCGCATGTGGGCGTTCTCGGCCGGGTCGAGGTCCGCGCTCCACAGGCTGACGATGTCGGGAGTCGCAGTGGCGGGGTCCACGAACTCGGCTTCGTCCCGATGCACCCAGCGCTGCCGGAACTCGTGCCACCCGCCTGCATGGTCGGCATGGGTGTGAGTGAGCACGACCACGACCTGCCGATCGGGCGCCAGCTTCAGGTGCGGCAGAAGGGGGGCGAGGCCGAGTCCAGTGTCGACCACCAGGTCGAAGCGCTTGCCCGCGACCCGCCACACGTTGCATCGAAGCACATCTGCGACGCAGGGCTCTCGCAGCATGGCAATGCCCGGGGCGAACTCGGTTCGCTTCCACCAAGCCCCGGCGACGGGCAGCCGATTCGGGTTCGTGCGGCGCCCTGCGCTCAGGCGTTCCGGTCGGCTCACGCGGCGTCCCGGGTCCGTGCGATGCCTAGCAGGGCCAGCAACGCCACGCAGAACCAGACGAACTCGAGCACCACGAACGGTGGATACCAGATCATGGCCGAGGCGATGCAGGCGAGTGCCGCGCCGACTGCGTTGAGTATTTGGTAGAGGCGCGAGGCGGCGGTGAGTCGGCCGACGAGGTTGAGGGCGAAGGCCGCCAGCAGCATCGACACGCCTGCAGATCCGACGAAGGTCTCAATGCTCACAACTCGTCCTCCTCCGCAGTGTCCCCGGAGCCGAGATAGGCAGCGTCGAGGCGAGCTCGGTCGGCAAGGAGCTCACTCGACGGCCCCGATAGCACTAGGTCACCATGGCTCAGAACGTAGGCCCGGTCGCTGTGGGACAGTGCCAGTTCGGCGTACTGCTCGACAAGCAGTGCGCCGGCACCGGTGTCCTCTACGACTCGACGCACGATCGGCAGCAGTTGGGAGAAGATCAGCGGCGCGAGCCCGAGAGACAGTTCGTCGAGTAGCAGCAGCCTCGGCTCGGACAGGATGGCGCGACCCATGACCAGCATCTTCTGCTCGCCACCGGAGAGCAGGGCGGCTTTCCGCTCCATCAGGGGAGCCAGCGCGGGGAAGTAGTGGAGTACCCTGTCGAAGTCCGGCCGTCCGCGCCGCACTGCAAGCACCAGATTCTCCCGTACGGTCAGTTGGCCGAGGACAGCCCGGCCCTCCGGCACGTGCGCCACTCCTCTGCGGGCGACCTCGTGTGCTCGCCGCATCCTTGGGACCGGCCCCCCCATGACGGTGATGTCCCCTTCGAGCCGGCCCACCAGTCCGGACACCGCCCGGAGAGTCGTGGTCTTGCCGGCCCCGTTTGGTCCCAGCAGGGCCACCACTTCTCCGGCGCGGACCTGGAGCGACAGGCCTCTGACGACGGGCACTCCGTCGTAACCGGCGCTCAGACCGTCGATGTCGAGCAGGGTCTCGGTCATCTCGGAGCCTCACGATGTCGACGCGGGGCCTCCGGCGGGCTCGCTGAGCGATCTCCCTCCTCCGAGTGCTCCTCACCCAGGTAGGCCTCCACCACCCGCGGATCCTGGCGGACCTCTTCGGGGGTTCCCTCGGCGATGACCGATCCGAACTCGAGTACGAAGATGCGGTCACACACCGAGAGCACCAAATCCATGTCGTGGTCCACCAGAAGCAGTGTGGTGCCGTCTTCGACCATGGCGCGCAGCCGGGCACCGAGCCAGGCCGTCTCGGCCCGGTCGAGGCCTGCCGCCGGCTCGTCCAGCAGCACGATCCGCGACCGAGCCACCATGGCCCGGGCGATCCCCACCAGCTTGCGTTGGCCCAGTGACAACTCCTGAGGCAGTCGGGAGCTCACACCGGACAGGTCGAATCGTTCCAGCACCTCCTCGATGCGCTCGTCGCGCTGGCGACGCCATAGCCCGGTGACGGCTCGGCGTAGCGTCAGGGGTTGGCTGGCAACGGCAAGGTTCGACCAGACGTCGATGTCGTCGAAGAGTTCCAGAGACTGCCAGGTCCGGTTGAGGCCCCGTTGGGACAGCTCGTGGGGCGGGGCTGAGCTGATGTCTCGCCCGTCGAGCAGAACCTCGCCCGACGCGTTGGACGGCAAGAACCCGGTGACCGCGTCGATGAACGTCGTCTTTCCCGCGCCATTGGGGCCTATGAGGCCGGTCAACTCGGCCTGGCGACACACGATGTCCACGCCTGCCAGTGCCTCCACCCCACCGAAGGCCACCCGCAGAGCCCTGCTCTCAAGCACGGTGGGACTCACGGCACGCCGCCCATCGGCGCTGAAGCGGGCGCTCCGTGGTGGCGGCGGGCACGCAACTTCCTGGCCACGTACCGATTGAAGCGTCTGGTCGATCCGGCAATGCCGTCGGCGTCGAAGGCCAACTCGGCAATCAAGAAGGTCCCCGCTATGTAGGTCTCGTAACGGCCAAGCACGATGAACTCCTCGCCGACGACCGTGCCGATGCCCGCTCCTACCAGCGTGCCGGTCCACAAGGCCCCGCTCACGGTGCTAATGCCGCCGAGGTAGGCGTAGGCGATCAGCACCAGCGAGGCCGTCCATCCGAACGTGTCGGACTGGAACGATCCGAGCTGTGCCGCCTTGAGTCCCCCCGCCGCGCCGGCCAGGCCGGCGCCGATCATGAACGCCGTCAGCTTGATGCGGGCGACGTTGACACCGGCGGCTGCCGCCGCCCGCTCGTTGGCTCGCACGGCCAGCATCTGGCGGCCGGTGGGGCTGCGACGCAGCAGCGACACGAACACGCATGCGGCCACGGCCACGGCCAGGATCAGCACTCCGACAGCTGGCGATGGCTGCTTGTCGTCGCCGAGGAAGAACTCCGAGGCCGAGCCGAACTCTATCCCGAAGAGTTCGGGTGCTTCCGCGCTGGCTCGCCGCGAAGTCCCGAACCATCCGTCGCGGCGGAACAGGACAGCCTCGATCGCGATCCCCGCGCCGAGGGTGATGATGGCCAGGCTCGGACCTCTGGACCGCAGCGCCAGCGCCCCCACGATCAGCCCGAACAGGGCCGCGGTCGCGACGGCCATCGGATAGCCGAGAATGAACGGGATGCCGGCCTCTGCGACGTATGACCCGAGTCCGAAGGCGGCGATGCCTGACAGCGCCACCTGGGCCAGGGACACCTGGCCGACGAAACCGGTGACGACCACCAGGCTGAGCGCGAGGATGATGCCGATCAGTGAATTGTTGATCCCGTTGCGGTACTCGAAGGGCAGCCAGATCGATGCGGCCAGAACGGCGAGCACGAACAGGGCCACCGGCACCGGCCGTATGCGGTCGGCGTAGGCCAGAGGCAGGCGCTCGCTGCCGACCGCGCCGCGCCCCGGTATGGCATCTCCCCGCAGAGCCATGACTACGGCGATCACCGCGAGCGGCAAGATCTCGGCCAGGTCGAGGTCCGGTACCCAGTCCTGACGCTGCTCCAGGATGAAGATCAGGCTCTGAGCCATGCCGATCCCCACACCTGTCAGCGCCGACGCCCAGAACGATGAGAACGCCCCTACAAGGGCTGCGGCCACTGCGGGCACGATCAACAGCGTCATCCTGCCCGGGCTGACCCCCGTTATCGGTGCCACCAGGATGCCGACGCCGCCCGCGACCACGCTGGCGACGACCCAACTCACCGCGGCCTGAAAGTCTGCCGAGTAGCCCAGCAGGGTGGCGACCTCCTCGTTCTCGGCTGAGGCGCGGGTGGCGATGCCGAAGCGGGTGAAGCGGAAGGCGGCCCACAACGCCAGAGTGACCGCCAGCAACAGCCCGAGCAGCAGGAAGCGGTCACGAGGTATCTGCGCTCCCAGAACGTTCACGGTGTCGTCGGGAAGCAGTGCCTCCGCGTGCTTGGGCTGCGACCCGAACCTCAGCACCACAACGGCCTGCAGCGACAGCAGCATGCCGATGGAGGAAACCACTTTGGCCGTGGCCGGGGCATAGCGCAGCGGTCTGAAGACCAGGAAATGGGCCGCGAGTCCCAGCAGCACCGCGGTGGCCATCGCCACGGCTATCGCAGTCGGCAGGGAGGTTCCCTCGCCCACATCGATGACGGTCGGGAAGTCGGGCGCGTCGAAGCGGAGGCCGAACCATCCGGCCATGCCGGCGGCCAGGGCCAGCGGATTGGGCAGCGGGGGCACCGGGTATTCGCCGTTGTTGCGCATCTCGACGAACACGTAGGTGACATAGGTCGCGATGGCCCCGTGGCCGAAGTTGATGACGCCCGAGGCTCGGAAACTCAGGGTGAGCCCGATCGCGAGCGCGCCGATGATGACACCGGTTCCGATACCGATGAGCAGGAATTGGAGATAGAGGCTCATGGTCCGTCGACGACGATTTCAGTTGATCCCATCGCCATTCTGGACGGGGAGGCTTGAGGCCGCCCCGCCCGGTGGGGCCTCCGGCTGCTGCTCAGCCGAGAGCCTCGAACTCGGCGAAGTCGATCGGAGCTACGCCGACAAACTTCATCACTGTGCCGTCGACTTCGAGCACGATGAGGCTCGACACGCACGCACCCGGGAACGGGTCGGGTCCCGGACAGGAGACATCGGCGTAGTAGCCGGTCGACAGCTGCACCCGGCTCAGCGCTTCATTGACCGTCTCGCGGGAGAGGTCGTCGTATCCCACGTCGACCAGCGCCGCGTGGACACCGAGCACAGAAACGAGAGCCCAGCCGGAGAGGCCGTAGACCTCGGCCTCCTCGGATCCGTACGTCTCGATGATCCTCTGACCTTCGAGGATCGCGTCGTCGGCCAGGGACGGGTCGACCGGCAGTGCGCTGGCGCCGAACACCAGCCACCCGCCTATTGCGCCGCTCGCCACGGTGTCCTCCAGAGCGCAGGTGTCGAAGGTGATGACGGTCGTTTCGACCGACAGCGACGACAGCGCGTCGGCAAGCGGTGAGCACTGGGTGCCGTCGATAGCCGCCATCACGACGTCCACGTCGGCCGCTTCCGACGCGGTGGCCACGCCGACGTAGTCTGCCTGCTCATAGGCCGCCGGCGTGATGCCAACCACCTCCAGCCCAGCGTTCTCGGCGAAGACGCTGGCTGCATCGCAGGCCTCCAGGAAGAAGGGGTCGTCGAGACAGATGATCGTCATCGTGTCGGCGCCGAGGGCATCGGCCGCATAGGCCACAGGGCCCTGCACCAATCCCAGGAAGCCGGGATCGAAGATCCATTCCGTCGGACGCTGCCAGTCGTCGGGCAAATTGGCCAGTGCCAGCTGGGGCAGCCCGGCCGGGACTGTGACCTCAGCAGCCTCGTTGCTCGAGAAGCTGCTGGTGATCATCACGTGGATGTCATCGTCGTTGGCGAACTGTTGAGCGCATGCCACTGCGCCTTCGGGACCGTCGCCCGAGGTGCAGACTTCGAGTTCCAGCGGGTGCCCGTCCACACCACCGAGTTCCGCGTTGACGTAGGCAACCGCGGCCTCGGCGGCCCTGCGGGCTTCGATGATGGAGAAGAGTTCCTCTTCCTGGGAGTCGAATCCGATCCTGACCGGGTCCATGGCAGCCTCGGCCGCGGCATCGTCGGGTTCGGGAGCGTCCTCTGCCGGGGCGGGCTCTTCTGCCGGGGCGGCCGTCGTTGCCGGGGCGGCCGTCGTTGCCGGTGCCTCGGCTTCGGTCGAGTCGCCGTCGCCGCAGGCGGCGGCGATCAACGCGAACACCGCGGCCAGCCCCACGAGCAACCGAACTCCCCTTGCGGAGGCTTGGCGAGAGCTCGTGGCGGTCGGTGCTCCTGTTCCTGCCTTCGCTCGCTGCCCGTTCATGGTTGCTCCGATCTGTCGGCCAAGATATCTTTCGTTCGGTTGAACGAAATCATATGGGACGTTATACTACCCTCCTACCCATGTCAAGCGACAGCCTCGTTCCCCCGACCAGGCGGGTCGGCCGGCCCCGAGCCGACAAGCGCATCCCCGAAGGCGACGTCGGGGAGCAGATCCTCGCGGCGTCGGCCATGTTGTTCATCCGTCAGGGCTACACGGCAACCACCACCCGTCAGATCGCGGCCGCCGTCGGCTTGCGACAGGGGTCGTTGAGCCACTACTTCCCCCGGAAGAAGGACATCTTCGTGGAGCTGCTCGATCGCACGGTCGAGCCTGCCATGTCGATGCTCGACGGACTCGCCCCAGGACTCCCGCCCGAGGTCCGCCTGTGGCTGTTGCTGTCGACCGACTGCTTCAACCTGGCGTCGGGCGAGCAGAATCTGGCCAGTCTAATGCTGCTCCCCGAAGCACGAAGCAACGAGTTCGACCAGTTCTGGGCCAAGCGCGAGCAACTCAAGGACCGGTACCGAGACACCATCGCGGCCGGTGTGCGGCACGGGTCGCTGTCCTGCCCCGATATCTGCCTGGCCGTAGACGCCACATTCGGGATGATCGAGAGCATCATCACCTGGTTCGAGCGAGGCGGGCCGGTGACACCTCGCGGCGCAGCCCACCATGTGGCCCGGGCCGCGCTGGCCGCGCTGTTAACGTCGCCGTCTCAGGTGGATCGGGTGATCGCCGAGGCCGAGACTCTGGTGGCCGCGTGAGATCGTTGACCATTCCGGGGAGCGACTCGACCGCCCGACGTCGACGAGGAGCGATCCGCCGATGACCGGACCGGGCGGGCGCGAAGTCTCGGCGCCCAAACTGGACGTCTATGTGCTGCCGGTCGAGGTGACCTGGCGGCAGGTCCGCGCCATGTTCCTGCGCGCCGAGGAACTGGGATTCCACACCGCCTGGATCCACGACAACGTGGTCGGGCCGGTGCCCTGGAAGCCCGATGCCGCGGTGTACGACTCCTGGAGCGTCCTAGGTGCGTTGGGCGAGGCCACGTCGCGCATAAGGCTCGGATCGCTCGTCACGCCGATGGGGCGGCGCCACCCAAGCGTCTTCGCCAAGATGACGGCATCCTTCGACAACACCAGCGGCGGACGCCTCGACTTGGGGATGGGTCCCGGTGACGAGCCCCATCAATACGAGCCCTGGGGACTGCGCTATCCGGAGCCGCCCGAACGCATCGAGATCCTCGAAGAGGAGATCGAGATCATCAAGGGCCTCTGGACACAGGAACGCGTGACCTACGGGGGCAAGCACTACCAGCTGCGGGATGCCACGCTTGCCCCGAAGCCGCTGCAGAAGCCTCACCCACCGATCTGGATCGGTCTCGTGTTCGGCCGCAAGGTCATGCCACGCGTCGCCGCCCGCCACGCCGACGGCGTCAACTTCTACTCCAAGCATGACGAGGATGTGGCCGCGACCATCGAGCAGGTCCGGTCACTGTGCCGAGACATCGGACGCGACCCCGCGCCGATCAAGTTCTCGCGCTGCGTGTCCGTGTGGGTGACCGACGACCTGCCAGACGTCGAGGCCGAGTTGAGCCGAGTAGGCGAAGAGTACGGCACCGGCGGCGACTACGTGCGCGACTATGTGGCGGCCTATGAGCGCATGGCGATCGGTCCCGTTGAGGTGATCGCTGAAGAGTTCGTGAAGCAGGCCGAGCTTGGAATCGACCAGATCATCATCAACATGATCCTGGGACCGGGCCCGGCGTACAGGAACTTGCCGGTTGTGGAGGGAATCCTGGCCGCCTGGGAGCGCATCGCAATGGAGGTGCGCCCCTTGGTGGAGGCGGCGCTCGGTCAGTCCTCCAGTGATTCGATGCCCAGGTAGCTGGCGTCTAGCAGGGCCCGGTCGGCCAGCAGGCCGCCATCCAAGCCGAACTCGCCGAAGAGTGACCCATGGCCACAGACTCTGAGTCGTCACTCCTGGGGGAGGAGGTAGATCTTGCCGCACTCCTTGGCGAGGGCGATCTCGAAGGCCTCGCCGGCCTGGCTCATTCCGAACGTGTGGGTGACGATGGTGTCGATCCAGCCCTGCACTTGCGGATCGCACAGCATTCTCAGCAGGCCGGCGCGGTCGCGGAAGCGCACGTCGTGGCCGCCGGTCCAGTTGATGTGGCGGTCCACCAGATCGGTGAGGATGCTCAGCGAGTAGGGCACCGCAGGGTCGCCGTGGCCCAGCGAGTAGAGCGTTCCGTAGCGGCGCAGGCCGGCCATGCAGCGGTCGAGGTAGTAGGGCACTCCGGCGCACTCGAAGGCCACGTCCGCGCCCCGCCGTCCGCCCGTGAGGGCGTGGACCCGCGCGAGCCAGTCGGCGTCGTCGGGGTCGATGATGTGCTGCACCCCCAGCCGGCGGCACAGCTCCATGCGGTACGGGTGCCGGCCCAGCACCACCACCGTGGCCTCCCGGTACAGGGAGTTGACGATGGCGCCCAGGCCGATGAAGCCGACCCCTCCGACCAGCACCACGTCGCCCTCGGACACTCCGGCCTCCTCGGCCGCGGTGTAGGTGCAGCCCAGCAGGCAGTTGGCCGCGGCGGCGTGATGGAACGACAGGTCGTCGGGTATCGGCTGGATCATGTGCTCGGGGGCCAGCCGGTACTGGACCATGCCGAAGCCGCCGGAGGCGCTGCCGTTGACCTTCTCGATGCCCAGCAGGCCGGCGGGAACGTCCTGCGGGGCCATCCCCTCGTCGTAGGACTCGTAAGGGATGCCCAGGCAGTGGGTGGGTGACAGCCCCTCGGTGCAGACGAAGCACTCCTGGCAGCTGTTGCCCTGGTAGACGATCACCCGGTCGCCGACGTTGAACCGCGACCCCGGCTGCGTCTCCACGATGGTGCCGACCCCCTCGTGGCCGAGGTGCTCGGGGCTGTCGTGCCACTCGAACTGGTGGTCGCGGTAGATGCGGCCCTCGTTGCACACCGGCGCCACCGCCACCTCCACGATCACGAACCCCGGCCCGGCCACCGGGTACGGCTTGGTGGCCAGCGCGGTGGTGCGGGGCTCGGGGATGGTCAGCACGGTGTTGGTCTTGGTCTCCAACTGTCTTCTCCTCGATTGCTGGCTGCTCCAGTGCATGGCGAGTTCTGTCGGGTGCCAACTCGATACCCTAATCATTCAAAAATGGTACAATTGTCCCATTAATGATCGGTGCCGGGTAGAGTTGGTGCGTGGACTTCAAGCGGCCTGTCGAAGCCGTGATTCCTGGTGCACAGGGCAAGATCCTGGCCGTGCTGGTCGAGACGACGACGGAACTGAATCTGCGAACCGTTGCTCGGCTGTCCGGGGTGAGTGTCGCTCAGACGTCCCGGATCTTGCCCTCGCTGGTCGCTCTCGGTCTTGTCAAGCGACGCGAGGCTCCCCCATCGGCCCTGTTTCGCTTCGTGCACGACCATCTAGCATCTCAAGCGATTGCGCTGCTCGCCCGCGCTCGTGAGAGGGTGATCCATGAGTTGGGCCAGACGGCGGCCGCGCTCGACCCGGCGCCGGTGAGCGTCATCGTGTTCGGCTCGTTGGCGCGCGGTGACGCCGATACCCACAGCGACATCGACGTTGTGGTGGTGCGACCCGAGGCTCTCGATGAGGACGACGATCGGTGGCGCCGGGCACTTGAGAACTGGTGCCACAACGCCGAACGCCTCACCGGCAACTCGATCGAGGTCTTTGAGATCGCCGAGGACGAGATCGCCGAGCGGCTCAGCGGCCAAGGCGCAGTGTGGCGAGACGTCACGCGCGACGGTGTCACCGTGTTCGGAGCCGCCGTCGAGCAACGCCCAGGTAGCTGGCGTCTAGCAGGGCCCGGTCGGCCAGCAGATCCGAAGCGGCGCCCTGCATCACTAGGTCGCCGTGGTTGAGCACGTAGCCCCGGTCGGACACCTCCAGGGCCAGGTCCACGTGCTGCTCCACCAGCAGCACCCCGGCGCCGGTCTCGTCGGCGATGCGGCGCACCACCGGCATCAGCTCCTCGTAGATGACCGGGGCCAGGCCCAGGCTCATCTCGTCGACCATCATCAGCTTGGGCTCGGCCACGATGGCCCGGCCGAGGACGAGCATCTGCTGCTCGCCGCCGCTGAGCAGCCCGCCCCGGCGGTTCATCAAGGGGCCGAGGGCAGGGAAGAAGTCGACGGCCCGGTCGATGTCCACCTTGCCGCTGGTCTTGGCCAGCTGGAGGTTCTCGCGCACGGTCAGCTGGTACAGCAGGCCCCGGTTCTCGGGCACGTGGATCACGCCCCAGCGGGCCACCCGGTGGGCTTGGCGCAGCCGCGGCACCGGCCGGCCCATGATGATCACCGAGCCGGCCAGGATCTGGCCCATGCCCGAGATCGTCATGAGCGTGGTGGTCTTGCCCGCACCGTTAGGGCCCAGCAGGGCCACCACCTCTCCCGCATCGACGTGCAGGCTCAGGCCGCGCACCACGGCCACTCCGTCGTAGCCGGTGTCGAGGCTCTCGATGGTCAACAGACGCTCGCTCATGACTCGGCTCCCGCCCGAACTGGCCGCCGGCTCATGACTCGGCCCCGCTATGGCCGAGGTAGGCCGCGATGACCTCCGGATCGTTGCGCATCTCGTCCGGGCGTGCCCGAGGCCGTCAACTGGCCGAACACCAGCATGTGGATGTAGTCGCACACGTTGAGCACCAGCCCCATGTCGTGGTCGACCAGCAGCATGGTGTAGCCCTGATCCACGAGGTGCCGGAGCTGGGCGCCGAACCACTCGGTCTCGGCTTTGTCGAGGCCGGCCGCGGGCTCGTCCAGCAGCAGGATCTTGGACGATTCCGCCACCAGGGCCCGTCCCACCCCTACCAGCTTGCGCTGCCCCTGGGACAGCTCGCGGGGCTGGCGCTCGGCGATGTCGCCCAGATTGAGCAGTTCCAGCACCTCGTCGACTCGGTCGGCGCGCTGGCGGGGCCGCCAGTAGTCGAGCAGCGCGGAGCCAATGGTGAGGCGGCGGCTGGCGACGTCGAGGTTGGACCGCACCGTGATGTCGTCGAAGAGCTCCAGCGTCTGCCAAGTGCGGGTGAGTCCGTCGTGGGACAGCACATGCGGCGAGCGTCCGAAGACTTCCTCACCCTCAAGAAGCACCGATCCCACCGAGTTGTTGGGCAGGAACCCGGTGATGGCATCGATGAAGGTGGTCTTGCCCGCCCCGTTGGGGCCGATCAGCCCGGTCATCTGGCCCCGGCGGCATTCCAAGGACACCTCGTTGACGGCCAGCAGGCCGCCGAAGCGCACGGTGAGCCCGCTGGTGGCGAGAACGGTGTCAGACATCGGCGGTCTCCGGCACCCCGCGACCCCAGCGGCGGCTCAGCCAGCGGCCCAGTTGGTGGAACTGCCTGCGCTGGAATCCGTCGATGCCCTCGTTGTTGTAGACGGCGGTGCCGATCAGGAAGAACCCGGCCACATAGGCGGTATAGGGCCCCACGTCGATGAACCACTCGTTGGTGACCACGATGCCGATCCCCTCCGAGAACAGCGTCCCCGCGGTGATGGCCCCGCCGATAGTGCTGATGCCGCCGAGGTAGGCGAAGGCGAGCACGGTCAGCGAGGCGAAGATCCCGAACGTGTCGGTGCCGTAGGTGCCCACGTTGAACGCGATGAGCGCACCGCCCAGAGCGGCGAAGACGCTCGAGATGGCGAACGCCGACAGCTTGATGGCGGCCACGTTCACCCCGGCCGCGGCCGCGGCCCGCTCGTTGGCCCGCACGGCCAGCATCTGCTCGCCCAGGCGCGACCGTCGCAGCCGCATCACCGAGATGCAGCACAGCGCGCCCACCACCAGCAGGAACAGCCCGTACCCGCCGGTGGGGATCTTGCCGTCGCCGAAGACGAAGTCGCTGTTGGGTCCGAACTCGATGCCGAACAGCACCGGGGGGTCGGTCGTCTTGACGCCGCGGTCGAGACCGAACCATCCGGGGCGCGAGAAGAAGATCTCGCCCATGGCCAGCCCGCTGGCCAGTGTGACGATGGCCAGGCTGGCGCCCCGGGTGCGCAGCGACGGGATGGCCGCGATCAGGCCGAACCCGACGCCGGCGGCCACCGCCAGCGGCAACGAGACGAACAAGGGCATCCCGGCCTGGGTGCCGAACGACGCCACCGAGAAGGCGCCGATCCCGGCCAGGGCCATCTGCATCAGCGAGATCTGGCCCACATATCCGGTCACCACCACCAGCGACAGGGCCAGGATCACCCCGATCATGGAGTTCTGCATGCCGGCGCGGTACTGGAACGGCGCGAACACGGTCAACCAGAACGCCACCGCCAGCAGGACCCCGTAACCGACCATCCGGCCGCGGGTGATCCGGGGCACGTACGCCTCGGGCAGCCGCTCCACCGTGAGCGCGCCCCGCGACGGCAGCGACTCGCCCCGCACCACCATGGCCAGCGCGATCACCACGAAGGGCAGGGCCCGACGGATCCCGATGTCGGGAATCCAGCCCCACTCCAGCTCCAAGCGGAACAGCTCCTGGTCGACGACGCCCAGCATCAGCCCCGCGGCTGCGGCGATCACGAACGACGACATGCGGCCCAGCAGCGCCGCTCCGAGCGAGGAGATGAGCAGCACGGTGAAGAAGTTCGGGGTCACCCCGGTGATGGGCGCCACCAAGATGCCCACCAAGCCGGCCAGGACCGAGGCCATCACCCAGCTGATCCCGGCCTGGAAGTCGGCGTTGAAGCCGAGCAGCGTGGTGAACCGCTCGTTCTCGGCCCCGGCCCGGGTGGCGATCCCGAAGCGGGTGAAGCGGAACAACACCCACAGCGCGGCGGTGATGACGATCACCGTCCCCAGCACCCACAGCCGGTCCTGGCCCACCCGCGCGCCGAGGATGTCGACCGGGTCGTTGGGGAAGATCGGCTCGGTTGCCTTGGCCCGAGCCCCGAAGCGCAGGACCACCGCCGCCTGCAGGAACAGCATGATCCCGACCGAGGCGATGACCTTGGCCAGAACGGGCGCGTAGCGCAGCGGCCGGAAGACGGCGAAGTGGGCCACGAGTCCGAGGGATGCCGCGGTGGCCAGCGCGATCAGCAGCGCCGGGGCCTTGCCCATCGAGTCGCCCAGGCTGATGAAGGTCGGGAAGTCGACTATCTCGATCCCGGCGAGTCCCTCGATCGGCGCCACCGGGTTGGGCAGCGGAGGCACCGGGTACTGGCCGTCGCCGACCAGCGACACGTAGACGTAGGTGACGTAGGTGGCGATGGCACCGTGGCCGAAGTTGATGACCCCCGACGCCCGGAAGGCGACCACCAGTCCGATGGCCAGCGCGGCGATGATGGCCCCGGAGCCGAGTCCGAACAGCACGGGGTCGAAGAACAGCTCCCGGCGGAGCACGGCGCCGACGACCCAGGCGAGCGCGAGCGCGCCGAGAGCGACGACTCCGGCCCGTTCGGTTGGACGCAGTCTGGCTAGCACGGAGGCACTCCGACCGAAGCCGGGCCGGACCCCGCTCGGGTCCGGCCTGCTTCGACCGTAGCCGATCAGCCCTGCTCGGGCGTCAGCCCAGCAGGAAGTTGAGCTGCGAGAAGTCCAGGAAGGTGAACCCGTCGGGAGCGGTCATCTGGCCATCGACCACGGTGACCATCAACGGCGACGTGTTGCACGCGCCCAGCCACGGGTCGGGGCCGGGACAGCTCACTTCGGGATAGCCGGGAATGCCGCTGCGGGAGTATGTGCTCAACGCGGTGAGCACGGACTCGTCGGTGGCGTCGGCGCCGCCGCCCGCGGCCAGTATGTCCGCGGCAATGTAGATCTGGGCCAGCGTCCAGCCGGCGAGACCGGCGGTCTGTACGCCGGAGCCGCCGTAGGTGTCGAGGACCCGGTTGATCTCGTCGATCTCGGCGCCGCCGTCGATTGTCGGCGCGCTGGACACGATCGGGCCCGACCAGCCGTCCACTGCGCCCGACTCGACGAGGTCCTGGCTTAGGCACAGGTCGTTGCCGAAGATGTGGCCGCCGTAACCGACCGTGGCCGCGCCCGAAGCGGCCGCGGTGCACTGGGCGCCGTCGGCCAGCACGAACAGCCATCCGTCCATGGAGGTGTCGGCCGCGGAGACCGGCCCGGTCAGGTCCGGCTCGAAGCCCAGATAGATGGTCTCGGTGATCGTGATGCCGTTGCTCTCGGCGATGGCGTACAGGGCCGGCTCGAACGGCGCGATGGCCGGGTCGTCGGCCAGGAACAGCGACATGGTGGACACGTCGCGCTGATTCTTGGCGAACACGAAGAAGACCTGGGCCAGGCCGGGCAGGCCGGGATCGAAGTTGTAGAGGTTCGGGGTCAGGTAGTCGATGAAGTCGTTGCCCAGACCCAGATTGGCCACACCCGCCTCGGCCAGGATCGTGCCCGAGACGATGCTGTTGGACAGGAAGCCGCCGTTGATGACCACATGGACGTCGTCGGCGTTCACGAACTCGTTGGCGCAGGCGATGTGGGACTCCACCGCGTCGCCGGCGCCACAGACCACAAGCTCGATGGGATGCCCGTTCACGCCGCCCAACTCGGCGTTGAAGTAGTCGACGTAGGCCTGCGCGACCGCGGGAACCTCGGGGAACGCCATGAGCTCTTCGACTTGGGCGATCAGCCCAACCTTGACCGGCGCCATCGACTCGTCAGCCATCGCGTCGTCGGCAGGCTCGTCCATGGACTCCTCAGCGGGCTCGTCCATCGGCTCTCCGGCGGGCTCCTCAGCGGGCTCGTCCATCGGCTCTCCGGCGGGCTCGTCAGCGGGCGCCTCGGCGGGTTCTTCCGCTTCTTCCGCGGGCGCCTCGGCCGGTGCGGTGGTAGCCGCGGGCTCCGCCGCGGCGGGGGCCTCCTCTTCGTCATCGCCGCAGGCCGCGGCGACCAGGGCGAATGAGAGCAGGACTGCGACCAGCACCCTCCAGCTGGACTTGGGACTCATGGTGTGTTCCTCCTTCGCGGCTCCAGCACGCGTCTCGTGGAAGTCTTGATAGCTGGATTGTACATATGTTGGCAAGTCAGCGCCCAAAGCAATAGTTCTGCTTGCTCAATGACGAGTCGACTACAGATTCCGTGCCGAATGGCACCAGTAGCCTGCGCTTCCTAGCATGGCCGCAAGGACCCGACCCGAAGCGTTACGACAACCGCGCCTACGATCAGGCCGACATGGCGGACTTGGACGACATCGACCGCACCCTGATCGACAGCCTCGTGGCGGACGGCCGGGCCAGCTACGCGGCCTTGGCCCGGCGCATCGGCATGTCGCAGGCCGCGGTGAAGGCCCGGGTCCTCCGGCTCCTCGACAGCGGCCTCATCCACATCCTCGGGCGCATCGACCCCCGGGCCTTGGGATACGGCGAGTTCGCCTACTGCCTGGTCGACGTGGACGGCCCGGTGGCCTCAGCCGCCGACCGGCTGGCAGAGATGGAGGAGGCCGCCTTCGTGCTGATCCTGGCCGGCGCCCGCGGGCTGTTCGTGGAGTTCAGGGCACGCGACGCCGAGCACCTCGAGGCGGCCATCGAGACAGCCCGGTCCGACCCCCAGGTGCGGGGCATCGATGCATCCTCGCTGGTGGCCTACGTGAAGCAGGACTGGTCGCACTCCCCTGCCGGCGACCACCGTCTCGGCGCCCGCCGCCGGGCTGTCGACGCCACCGACATAAGGCTGCTCAAGCATCTGGCAGCCGACGGCCGGGCCACCTTCGCCGAGATGGCCGAGGCTGCGGGCATGTCCCACGCGGCCACCCGCGAGCGGGTGCTGGCCCTCATGGCCGCGGGGGTGGTGACCGTGCAGACCATCGTGAGCCCCGGGCTGCTCGGCGTGAAGGGCTACGCCGGTCTCATGGTCGAGGTGGACGGACCGGCCCGACCGGTGGCCGACGAGATAGCCGCGGTCACGGACATAACCCTGGTGGCCATCGTGCTCGGACGCTTCGATGTGCTTGCCGAGGCCAGCTACCGGGACGAGGCCCACCTGGCCGAGTTGCTCGACCGGGTGCGGTCGCTGGAGGGAGTGCGGCAGGTGGAGGCGTTCGTGTACCTGGTGGAGGTCAAGGAGTCGATGACCGCCGGCCTCAACTGAACACTTGGTCGGGCCGGGTGTCACCCGGCTAGGGCATCACGCCGCCGTCTATGGGGATCAGGGCGCCGTTGATGTAGGAGGCGGCCGGCGACGCCAGGAACACGACCAGTTGGGCCACCTCGTCGGCCGTGCCCCACCGGCCCAGCGGCACCTCAGAGGCGAGCATCTCTTCGGCCTCGTCGTCGGTGACGCCGGCCAGGTCGGCGACCAGCCTGCGGTTGGCCATCGCCATCTGGGTGTCGATGGGTCCAGGGCAGACGCCCACGCAGCGGACGCCGTCGGGGCCGTGCTCCTTGGCGATGAGCTTGGTCATGGCGGTCAGCCCGAACTTGGTGACGTTGTAGGCCCCGTAACCGGCATCGGACACCAGCCCCCCGATCGACACGTTGTTGACGATCACGCCCCGGCCGGCCTCGACCATGGGGGCCAGCGCCAGCAGCGCCATCCGCCGCGAGCCCATGACGTTGACCTGCCACGACAGGTTCCACTGCTCCTCGGTCTGGTCGACGAAGCGGCCCACCCCGGTAGTGGCCCCGGCGTTGTTGAACAGGATGTCCAGCGACCCCAAATCGGAGACGGTCCGCTCCACCACAGCCTCGGCCTGAGCCTGATCGGTGACGTCCAGCGGCGCCGCGAAGCTCCTGACCCCGTACTGGTCGCGCAGCTCAGCGGCCAGCGCCTCCAGCGCGGCCAGATCGTCGCCCAAGCCGTGGGTGGGGTCCTGGCGCAGCTCGGGCCGGTCGCGGGCCAGATCGGTGACGACCACATCGGCCCCAGCCTCGGCCAGCCGCCGCGCGGTCGCCTCACCCATCCCGCCGACACGACCCGCCCCGGTCACCAACGCCACCCGGCCGGCCAGCGCGCCCGTCACGGCGCGGCCTCGCCGTCGGAGGGGTCGGGCAGGTCGGCGGCTAGGTGGGCCATCACTTCGTGGCTGTAGCCGAGGGGGATGCCGTCGTGGCAGCCGACCAGCGAGCCGGTGAGGGTGGCGCTGGCGTCGCTGACCAGGAAGTGGAACACCGGCGCCATCTCTGACGCCTTGCGGAACACGCCGTTGGCGGTCATGCGCCTGATCAGCTCCAGGTCGGGCGCCGACTCCGCGCCCATCTCGCTCTCCACGATGCCGGGCAGCACCGCGTTGACCCGAACCTGCCGGGGGCCCAGTTCCAAGGCCCACACCCGTACCAGATGGTCGAGGGCGGCTTTGGACGCGGCGTAGGCGGCCATTCCCGGCGCGGCCACGGAACCGGCCGGCGAACTGGTCACGATGACCGAGCCGTGGTCGCGCACCATGCCCACCCCGTGACGCAGGGCCCGCACCACTCCCAGGGTGTTGATGTCGATCACCCGCTCGAACACGTCCATGTCCAGGGCCTCGACCTCTCCGTGGTGCTCGTCGATGCCTGCGTTGAGGATCAGCGCGTCCAGGGCGTCGAACCGCTCGGACACGGCCCCGAAGGCCCGCTCGACCGAGGCGTCGTCAGCGACGTCCATCGTCACGAAGGCGGCGCCGATGCCGTCAGCGATCGCGCTGCCCTCGGGCCGCCGGCCGCAGATCACCACCTGGGCGCCGCACTCGACTAGATGAGCCGCGGCGGCCAGGCCGATTCCGGCCGTTCCCCCGGTGACCACCACCCTGCGGCCGCTCACGTCGAAGGTGTCTGCGGTGGCCGTCCTGGCTGTGTTCGTCTCGGTCATGGACGGAGCTTAGTCATTGAAATCTGTGCTGTATCCGGAGAAGAGACACGGAATCACAGGCGCACAAGGTGAAATGCAAGCGTTTCTCATCCTAGAGTGACGGCCGACAGCGGCCCATAGAGGCCTCGGCCCGAGCGGCCGGCGAGCACAGCGAGCAGGAGCGGAAGGAACGTGAGGATGCGGCAGATCCTGGACCCGGCCGGTGAGCTTGTCGGACCGACGCCTGATCTCGACGACGGCGAACTCGCAGACATGCTCCGCCTGCTGCTCACCACCAGGATGGCCGACGAGAAGCTGCTCAACCTCCAGCGTCAGGGGACGCATGCCGGCCTACTACCAGGTGAGCGGCCAGGAGGCTCACGTCGGGGCGGCGCTGGCGCTGCGGGAGACCGACTGGCTGTTCACGGCCTACCGGGAGCTGGGCATGTGGCTGGCCCGGGGCATGAGCCCGGTCGCCGCGCTCGGGCTGTGGATGGGCGTGCCCGACGACGACGATCTCTGGGACGTAAACCGCTACCGGGTGACCAGGCTCAACGCCACCATCGGAACCCACCTGCCCCACGCGGTGGGCTTCGGCTACGCCGAACGCCTCCAGGGCCGCGACACCGTGGCCGTGGTGGTGTTCGGCGACGGGGCCACCTCGGAGTCCGACTTCCACGCGGCCATGAACTTCGCCGGAGTGTGGAAGACCCCCACCGTGTTCCTGTGCCAGAACAACCAGGTGGCCCAGTCGACCACCATCGACAAGCAGACCGCGGCGGCCACGCTGGCCGCCAAGGCCGACGGGTACGGCTTCGCGGGAGAGCTGGTGGACGGCATGGACCCGCTGGCGATGTACCAAGCGGCGCATGAAGCCGTCGAACGGGCCGCGAACGGCGGGGGCCCGACCCTCATCGAGATGCTCACCTACCGCTTCGCCCCCCACTCCACCTACGACGGGACCCCGGTGTACCGCACGACCGACGAGGAGGCCCGGTGGCGCGAGCGGGACCCCGTCGCGCGGATGCGGGCCTTCCTGGTGAACAAGGGCCTGTGGGACGCGGGCCAGGAAGACGACATGCGGACCGGGATCTCAACCGAGCTGGAGGCGTTCGTCGATGAGTTGGAGGCCCGGCCGGCGGTGTCGCGCGACTACTCGCCCCGGCAGCTCTTCGCCCGAGCGCCGGCTTCGCTCGTCGAGCAGCTGCACCGCGAGCAGCAAGACTCCGGCGAGGCCGCCGCCGCGCTCGGCCCGGACGAGGTGTGGGCGGTCGAGCCTGAGCCGTCGCCCGCCGGCGAGACCCGCCGGCTCGACATGACGGAGACCCTCAAGCTGACACTGCACTCGGCCTTCGAGCGCGATCCGTCGCTGGTGATGCTGGGCGAGGACGTCGGCGTGGAGGGCGGGGTGTTCCGCATCACCGAGGGCATGCACGACCGTTTCGGCACAGACCGGGTGATCGACACCCCCCTGTGCGAGACCGGCATCATGGGAACCGCGGTCGGCATGGCGATGGCCGGACTGAGGCCGGTGGCCGAGATCGAGTTCGCCGGCTTCGTGTACCCCGCCTTCGACCAGCTCGTCGGCCATGTCGCTCGGATCCGGTGGCGCTACCGGGGCCATCTGACCGCGCCGGTGGTGGTACGACTGCCGGTGGGCACCAACCTCGACAACCACGAGTTCCACACCGACTCCCCCGAGTCGCTCTTCACCCACGCGCCCGGCCTGGTGGTGGTGTACCCCTCCAACCCATACGACGCCAAGGGCCTGATGGAGTCG
>CAXXIZ010000015.1:0-44134 GCA_963667505.2 Acidimicrobiales bacterium
CACCGCGCCCGCGGCCGAGGTGCGCTCGTCGATCTCGAAGGTGAGGTCCCGGCCGACAGGCGGTCGGGGAACTCGATCTGAAGGTCGTACATGTCGTAGCGGTGCTCGTCGCGGATCAGCAGCGTGTCGCCGAAGCCGGTGGTGGTCACCAGCCCGGCCCGGCCGGTGCGGCCCTCGATCAGCGAGTTGGTGATCAGCGTGGTGGCGTGGACGATGGGCGCGGTGATCTCGCCGGGCGGAGACCCCGGCCTTGGACAGCAGCTGGCGACCCCGGCCCTCACGCCCTCCAGCGGTGCGGCCGGGGTGGTGAGCGTCTTGTCCACCACCACCCGGCCCGACTCAGCGTCGAGCAGCACCACGTCGGTGAACGTGCCGCCGATGTCGACGGCCAGCCGCCAGTCGGCCATGTCAGGAGACGGCCATGTCAGGAGACGGCCACGCCCGCCGGGTCAGCCGGTGGTGGCCAGGTCGGAGCGGGGCGGGGCGAACACGTCGAGTATCCAGCACTCGCCGTGCTCGTCGTCTCCGATGAACACCGAGTCGCCGTGCCACACCGAGCGGGGGGCCAGGTACGAGTCGCCCTCGCCGAGCACGATGCGCTCGTCGTTGTCGCCGTCGGGGCCGATTGCGGAAGTCGAGCTTGCCCTTCATGATGATCCCGAGCTGCTCGTTCTCGGTGTGGTTGTGCAGCACCGAGCCCGACGACCCGCCGGCGATGCGCCAGAAGCAGAACTGCAGGTGCTCGCCGGTGATCACCCGGTGCCTGAAGCCGGGCCGGGCCGTCTCGACGAAGGCGTCGTCGTCGAGGAAATAGCAGTACGGGTTGCCGAGGCTCTCGGCGATGCTCATGGGCGCTGCTCCTTCGTGTCCTTCATGTCGGCCGCGTTCGGCGCTCAGCCGAGGGCGGCGAAGCGCTCGCGGTCGGCGTCGAGGTCGAGCGGGCGGATGATGGCCTGATGCTCCTCGTCGCCCCAGTGCCGGCGGGGCACCAGCCACATCACCTCGAACTCGAGGCCGTCGGGGTCCTTGGCGTACAGGCTCTTGTTGGGGCCGTGGTCGCTCTGGCCCGCCAACGCGCCGGCCTCCGCGAGGCGCTCCCGCATGGCGACCAGCTCGTCGAGGCTGCCGACCTCCCAGGCGATGTGGTACAGGCCGACCGTGCTGCGGCCCGCCTGCGACGGCCCGGCCTGCTCGCCGATGGAGAAGAAGACGATGTCGTGGTGGTTCTCCGAGCCCGGCGCCCGCATGAACACGTACGCCCCGGCCCGTCGATCACGGTGGTGAAGCCGAGCACGTCGGCGTAGAACCTCTGGTGCCGCTTGGCGTCGCGCACGTAGAGGACGGCGTGGTTCATCCGTGAGATCTTCGGAACCATAGGACTGGGCTCGAAGATAGGCCCGGACGCCCGCCCCGGCAAAGCCCGGTCGTCGCTCGATCAGTCAGGCCGACGCCTCGGGACGGGCACCAGTTGAACTCGGTGAGCACCAGCCCGTGGGCCACCGGCCCGAACACGGTGACCGACGCCAGGCTGACCCGCAGGCGCATGATCATCTCGGCGCCGCCGCCCAGCAGCCGCACCACCGCCGACTTGATCGGAGTGGCGTGGGTCACCACCACGATGTTGCGGGTGGCCGCCTCGTCGGCGATCTCGTCGACCGCCTCGCCCACCCGCTCGTGCAGCGACGCCATCGACTCGCCCTCGGGCGGCTCGTAGGAGATGTCGGAGACCCAGGCCGCGCCCAGCTCGGCCATGACCTCGCCGATCCGGCGGTCGTCGTAGGCGCCGAAGTCGATCTCCATCCAGCGGTCGTCGATGGTGGTGGGCAGGTCGCCGAAGCCGGCGGCCCGGGCCGTCTGCCGGGTGCGCCGCCGCGACGACGCCACCACCCGGTCCACCGTCCAGCGCTCCCTGATGGCCCGGCCGACCGCGGCGGACTGCTGGAAGCCGACCTCGTCGAGCGGCGAGTCGGACTGCCCCTGCAGCCGGGCCTCGGCGTTGTTCGGAGTGCGGCCGTGCCGCAGAAGGATCAGGATGCGCCGATGGTAGACCGAGGGTGCGCCAGCCCGCCGAGGGCGCCCGGACTCGACGGCGGGTTGCGGCCGGGCGATGAGTGGCAATAATCGGGAGATGGCTGCGACCGACGACGGTGCCGACAAGCTCGCCGCCGCGTTGGGGGCGTCGGTGTCCACCGAGGAGGTCTGCCGGGTGGTGGGCAGCCGGGTGCGGGAGTTCCGCCAGGCCCTCAACATGACGATGTCGGCCTTCGCGGCCGACGCCGAGATCTCCCTGGGAATGCTGTCCAAGATCGAGCACGGCCAGAGCGCGCCGAGCCTGGCGACGCTGGTGCGGCTGGCGGCCACCGCCCGGGTGCCGGTCACCGCCCTGTTCCGGGGCCTCGACGAGGAGCACGACCTGGTGATCGTGCGGGCCGGCGAGGGCCACGAGATCCACCATCAGGGCGGCGGGCCGGGGCGGCTGTACCAGGACCTGGGCTCGCTGCGGGGCCCGGGCCGGGTCATCGAGCCGATGATCACCACCATCACCGAGCCGGGCGGGGTGTTCCCGCTGTACCAGCATCCCGGCGTGGAGTTCCTGCACGTGCTGGAGGGGTCCCTCGACTACGGCTACGGCGGCACCGCATACCGCCTGAACGCCGGCGACACCATGCAGATCCACGGCGAGGTGGCCCACGGTCCGGTCGAGCTGGTGACGTTGCCGATACGGTTCATCTCCATCAAGGTGTACCCGGCCGGCGAGCCGCGAGACGCAGGAGGATGACGCTGTGGGCCTGCTGATCGTGCTGGGCTGGCTGAGCGACGGCAACCCCGGCAACAGCCTGGTGCTGTGGATCCTGCTGGTCGGCGCGGTGGGGCTCACCTGGTGGGAGTGCCGGGAACGCCAGTACCGGCTCACGGTCGCCCTGTGGTGGATCAGCTTCGTGGCCATCACCCATGTGGTGGGATACGTCATCCTGCGCTTCCTGGTCCGCCCGCCCCGAGATGACTGACCTGCCGCCCGCGCCCGAGCCGCACGAACCGGAGCCGGCCGACGGGCGGCCGAGCAGCCTCCTCGCTCGGCTGGGAAGGATGCAGGGACGCACCGTGCTGCTGATCGCGGTGGGGATCCTGCTGGCCGTGCTGTTCGCCACCCGCAGCTGCCAGGGGGTCGACATCTCCGAGCAGGAGGCCAGGGCCACCGCCCGGGCCGCGCTGGACGCCCACCCCGGCGCCTTCGCCCCAGAGCACACCGAGGCGCAGGTGCTGAGACAGGGCTTCCCGCCCGAGTCGATGTGGGTGGTGGTGTTCACCGTGCGCGACCCCGACGGCGGCCCCGAGGACTTCCTGCACCGGGCCGCGGTGTGGGTCCACGCCGGCTCGGGCGAGCTAGAGCAGATCAACGTGGACGAGCCCGGCGGAGGCTGACCCCGCCCGCGGGCCGAGCCCGCCCC
Source organism: Acidimicrobiales bacterium (assembly GCA_963667505.2). Taxonomy (GTDB): domain Bacteria; phylum Actinomycetota; class Acidimicrobiia; order Acidimicrobiales; family Aldehydirespiratoraceae; genus Aldehydirespirator. Next base: position 3,450 of record CAXXIZ010000015.1, read on the forward strand.
GCTTTCGCCTGATTCGGAGCGGCTTGCAGCACTGTGCTATCGTGAGCGCTGGCCCGGCCGACCGGCCGGGGACAGACCAGAAGAATTGGGGGTGAGTCGATGGACACTTCTATTGTGTTCACAGAGGCTTACTATTTCTTCACTGTCGCCCTCATGTGGTTCTTGCATGTCGGCTTCATGACATATGAAGCTGGCGTATCACGACGCAAGAACATCATGTCCACGGCAATGAAGAACATTATGACGATAGCCGTCGTGACACCGACGTTCTACTACTTCGGCTGGTACGTGTACTTCTGCATGCAGGAGGGACTGAAGTTCACGGTCTCAGCCGACGGCGCCAGCCCCGCTGGACTTGAGGGGCTCTACTTCTGCGGCGACGGCTACGGCCTGCCGTGGGACGGCTCCGCGGGACCGAACCTCGGCGACAACATCACCGGCGTCTTCTGGGCGGCCTTCGTGCTGTTCTCGTGGACGACCGGATCGATCATGTCCGGCGCAGTGCTGGAGCGCATCCGCATCTCGGCCTACCTGTGGCTGACCGCCCTGATGGGCGGCCTGGTCTGGGTCGTGGCCGCGGCCTGGGGATGGAGCTACGGCGGCTGGCTGACGGTTCACTTCGGCTACCACGACTTCGCCGCCTCCGGCGTGGTCCACGGCATCTCGGGCATCTTCGCCTTGGGGGTGCTGTTCAACCTCGGCCCGAGAATCGGGAGGTACGACTCCGACGGCAACGCCCGAACGTTCAAACCCCACAACGTCCACATGACGCTGATGGGGCTGATGATCATCTTCTCGGCGTTCTACGCGTTCTACGCGGCGTGCCTGGCCATCACGGCCGACACCACTCCGGGCTGGGCGAACATCTACTTCAACCCGGCCACCTGTCGGCCATCACCTACACCATCACCATGGGCTTCGCGGGCGGCTTCGCCGGCGGTTACATCTTCTCTCGGGGCGATCCGTTCTGGACCATCTCCGGAGGCCTCGCAGGCGTTGTGACCGTCTCGGCAGGCGCCGACATCTACAGCCCGAACCTGGTGCTGCTCCTGGCCTTCTTCTCGGCCGGGATCGCCTTCCACGTCGGCAACTGGTTCGACGTGAAGGCCCGCATCGACGACGCCGTCGGCGCGGTGACCGTCCACGGTGTGATGGGCTTCTTCGGGGTGATCTGCGTCGGCATCTTCGCCGCCGGCTACCCGACCGGTCCGGCCGGGGTGGAGACCTCGTTCCTGGGCCAGCTCGTGGGGGCTGCCGCGCTGATACCGCTGGCGTTCTTCACCGGCTACATCGCCTCGTGGATCCTCAAGAAGTTCAACCTGCTGAGGGTGCCGCCCGAGGTGGAGATCGAGGGTCTCGACATGGCCGAGTACGGGATGGACTTCTTCCCGGAGCACGGTCGTGCCGACGAGACGATCATCGAGCCCGACGGCACCGAAGTGGTCTCTGCAGGCGTACTGCAGTCCGACTACAGCGCCAGCCGCTAGCCGGGTGTCCGCCTCATGGCTTCAGCTCGTCCTTGCCCTAGCCGTCATGTACGCGGTGGTCGCGGCCGCCGGGTACTGGGGCAAGCGCAAGCGGGCGCAGCAAGAGGCGCAGCATCACGACAAACGCAACTGACCTCATTCACCTGACAGGAGGACTGAATGAACACCTTCCCATACGACAGCTGGGAGGCCGCGCTGGAAGCGGCCGACGGCACCACCGGGTACTTCACCTGGGGGCCCGGCGGCAACACCGCCTCGGTGGTGTTGGCCATCCTGGCCATCGCCGTCTCAGTGATCATGGCTGTGATGATCACCGCCCGTGAGGACAAGCTCCTCAACGACGCGGCTGACCGTCTCGCCGACAAGTACAACTCGGAGGACTGACATGGCCAACCGCAAGCACTTCGAGCTCAAGGGCAAGCAGGGCCACGACAAGGGCATCGAGATGGCGATCGTCATCTTCGGCCTGGCCTGCATCGTCTTCACGATCATCTGCATCCAGGTTGCCTGACGGCTGACTCACCCCATTCAATGCGGCGGGCGCCGCGTCGTCACAGGGCGACGCGGCGCTCGTTCGCGCCTGAACCCCCGGTCCTGACGCCGTGAGAAGCATCCGCAAGCGAGTCGCCCAGGTGTGCATGGCCGGCGCAGCCGCGGCGATGTTCATGCCGTGGCACACGGTCGCCTCGCAGGGCGTCACCGAGTCGGTGCGGGGCGTGGAACTCAACGAGGGCCAGCTCGTGCTGGTGGTGGGCCTGGTGACCGTCGGGCTGGTGCAGGTGGGCTGGCGGCCGGCCTGGATCGGCGCCGGCTTCGTGGCCGCCACCGCGCTGCGGGCCGTGTTCGACGACAAGACCGACCCGGCCGCCGGGCTCTGGATCGCAGCCGCGGCGTCCGTCGTGGCCGCCGTCCTGCTGGTCTGGGACATGGTCGCCAACGTCGCCGCCCCCGGCGACAGCACCGACGGCGGCAAGCCCGGGGGCCGAGGCCTCTCAGGACCCCTGGGCCGCCGCCGCTGACCGGCCATGACCACGATCTCGCCTGAGCAGGCCCGGGCAGTGCCGGGGCTGATGCTGCTCGGGCCGGGGGTGGAGCGCTACCGGATCACCGGCGGGGGCGCCACCGTGCTGGCGCTCTATGCGGGAGACGAACTGGAGGTCGTCGATCCCGAGGGGCGGCAGCGCTGCGAGCTGGTCGCCTTCGACAAAGCCGGGCGAGCCGACCCAGGCTTGCTCGCCATCGTCGGCGGCGACGGCAGCGTGGGCGAGCCTCCGACGGCGAGCCGGCCGCGCTCGGGATCCTGTCGGCACCGATGCAGGACGCCCGCCGGGTACGGGCCGGACTGCAGCGGGCGGGCATCGACTTGGCCGCGGTGCGGGCCGCGTCCCCGCTGAGAGTCCTGGACGACGACACCCCGCCGGGCGCTCGGGCCCGGGCAGTGGCCCACGCGGATGTGGCCTGCGTGGTCGCCGCGCCCGGCGGGCCCATGTCGGCCCACGGCGGCGCCCCGCCCACCGACCTGGTCGCCTACGTCCACCGGAGCAACCCGGCCGCCGGAGCCGAGCCCCTGCTGCCGGCGCCGCTGGCCGACCCCAGCCAGGACTTCATCGTGCGCGACAGCACGGCGGTGGCCTACGAGGTGGCCAAGGGCGACTGGTTCCAGGTGGTGGACGTGGAGGGGCGGCAGTGCTCGGACTTCCAGTGCTTCGCGGCGGCCGACCTCGACCGGGGCGACGAGCTGAGCCTCGACGCCACCATCACCCGCACCCTCATGGGGGCGAGCTGTCCCGCGCCCGGCCTGTACTCGAAGTTCTTCAACGCCCGGATGCAGCCGCTGGTGGAGGTGGTCCAGGACACCGTCGGCCGCCACGACACGTTCAACACCGCCTGCAACGCCCGCTACTACGAGGAGATGGGCTACCCCGGCCACGTCAACTGCACCGACAACATCAACGACGCCCTCGACCCCTACGGCGTGGCCCGCCGCCGGGGCTGGGAGGCGATCAACTTCTTCTACAACACCAACCTCGACGACGCCAACCAGATCCACCTGGACGAGCCCTGGTCCCGGCCCGGCGACTACGTGCTGCTGCGGGCCCTCGAGGACCTGGTGTGCGTCACCACCGCCTGCCCCGACGACATCGACGCGGCCAACGGCTGGGACCCGACCGACATCGCGGTGCGGGTGTACCCGGCCGCCAACCGGTTCAAGAAAGCGACGGCCATCCGCATGACCGCAGACTCCGAGGCCCAGCTCACCGCCGAGACCGGCTTCCATCCCCGCACGGCCGCGCTGACCCGCAGCTTCAGCGAGTACTGCGGCTACTGGCTGGCCGACTCCTACACCGCCCACGGCCCGGTAGAGGAGTACTGGGCCTGCCGCCAGGCCGCAGCCGCCATCGACCTGTCGCCGCTGCGCAAGTACGAGGTCACCGGCCCCGACGCCGAGCTGCTGATGCAGACCTGCGTCACCCGCAACATCCGCAAGCTGGCCGACGGCCAGGTGGTCTACACCGCCATGTGCCACCCGACCGGCGGCATGATCGACGACGGCACCGTGTTCCGGCTGGGCCGCGAGAACTTCCGCTGGATCGGCGGACAGCTCGGCTACAGCGGGGTGTGGCTGCGCGAGCAGGCCCAGCGTCTGGGGCTGCGGGCCTGGGTCCGCAGCTCCACCGACCAGCTCCACAACCTGCAGGTCCAGGGGCCGAACAGCCGGGCCGTGCTGGAGCAGGCGATCTGGACCCGGCCCGACCAGCCGACGGTCTCCGAGCTGGGATGGTTCCGGTTCGCCATCGCCCGCATCGGCGACTACGACGGCATCCCGCTGGTGGTGTCGCGCACCGGCTACACCGGCGAGCTCGGCTACGAGGTCTTCTGCCATCCCTCCGACGCCCCGGCGGTGTGGGACGCTGTGTTCGAGGCCGGGGCCGACCACGGGCTGGTCCCCATGGGCCTGGCCGCGCTCGACATGCTGCGCATCGAGGCCGGGCTGGTCTTCGCCGACCACGAGTTCTGCGACCAGACCGACCCCTACGAGGCCGGCATCGGCTTCACGGTCGCCCTCAAGACCAAGCCCGACGACTTCATCGGCCGCGACGCCCTCGTCAAGCGCCGCGACAACCCGCAGCGACGGCTGGTCGGCCTGGAGCTGGCCGGAGGCGAGCCCGCGGCCCACGGCGACGGCGTGTACGCCGGCCGCAACCAGGTGGGGGTGGTGACCAGCGCCACGTCTCGCCGATCCTGCGCAAGAACATCGCCCTGGGCCGCATGGCGGTGGAGTACGCCGAGCTCGGCACGGCCGTCGAGGTCGGCAAGCTCGACGGCCACGAGAAGCGGATCGCCGCCGAAGTGGTCCGCTACCCGTTCTACGACCCCGACAAGACCCGGGTCCGCGGCCTCGCCTAGGAGCCGAGCGACGCGGCGCGGCGGACTGGATTCCGCCTAGCGCCGGAGGACCTTGGGCACGACGGCGCCGAAGTCCGAGGGCAGCTTCACGATCTTCACGCCGCACTCCCGCATGAGCTGCACCTTCTCGGCGGCCGACTCGCCGACGGTGGAGACGATGGCCCCGGCATGGCCCATGGTACGGCCCTTGGGCGCGGTGAGCCCGGCGATGTAGCCCACCACCGGCTTGTGCATGTGGTCGCGGGCGTACTGGGCCGCCTGGGCCTCCTGGAGCCCGCCGATCTCCCCGATCATCACGATCGCCTCGGTCTCGTCGTCGGCCTCGAAGCGCTTGAGGTGGTCGAGGAACGAGCTGCCGTTGATCGGGTCGCCGCCGATGCCGACGCTGGTGCTCACCCCGATCCCCACCGCCTTGAGCTGGGACGCGGCCTCGTATCCGAGCGTCCCCGACCGGCTGACGATGCCGACCGGGCCCCGCTCGTAGATGTGCGGGGGCATGATGCCCATCATGGCCCGGCCCGGGCTGATCACTCCGGCGCAGTTCGGCCCGATCAGGCACATCCGGCTGGCGTGCTGGTAGCGGCGCTGGTAGCGCTTCACCTTGATCATGTCCTGCACCGGGATGCCCTCGGTGATGCACACGCAGTGCTCGATCCCGGCGTCGGCCGCCTCCATGATGGCGTCGGCCGCGAACGGCGGCGGAACGAACACGATGCTGGCGGTGGCCTCGGTGGCAGCCACCGCCTGCTTCATGGTGTCGAAGATCGGCACGCCGCAGTGGGTGCTGTCGCCCCGGCCCGGCGTGACCCCGCCCACCACGTTGGTGCCGTAGTCGAGCATCTCGGCAGTGTGGAAGGTGGCGATCCGGCCGGTGATGCCCTGCACCAGCACCGGCGTGGTCTCGTCGAGGATGACGCTCATCAGGCTGCCCTCGGAGACACGGCCGCGGCCGCCTTCGTGCCGGCCTCGGCCAGCGAGTCGGCGGTGATCACGCCCAGGTCGGCCTCGGCCAGGATGCGCCGTCCCTCCTCGACGTTGGTGCCCGACAGCCGCACCACCACCGGGACCTTCAGGTCGAGCTGCTCCAGCGCCTGGACCACTCCGGCGGCCACCCAGTCGCACCGGTTGATGCCTGCGAAGATGTTCACCAGCACGGCCTCGACGTTGTCGTCGGAGAGCACCAGCCGGAACGCCTTCAGCACCCGCTCGGGGGAGGCGCCCCCGCCGATGTCCAGGAAGTTGGCCGGTTCGCCGCCGGCGTGCTTGATCATGTCCATGGTGGCCATGGCCAGGCCGGCGCCGTTGATGATGCAGCCGATGTTGCCGTCGAGCCCCACGTAGCTGAGCCCGCGGTCTATGGCGGTCCGCTCCCGGGGATCCTCCTGGGACTTGTCCCGCAGCTCCGACACGTCCTGATGACGGAACAGGGCGTTGTCGTCGAAGGTCATCTTGGCGTCGAGCGCCACCAGGCGGCCGTCGGCGGTGACCGCCAGAGGGTTGATCTCCAGCATGGTGGCGTCGAGGTCGCCGAAGGCCCGGAAGCAGGCGGTCATCATCTGGACCGCCTGCGGGACCAGGCTGGCTTCGAGGCCCACCGCGAAGGCGATCTCGCGGGCCTCGAACGCTTGCAGCCCGACGGCCGGCTCCACATTGACGCGGACCAGGGCGCCCGGGTCTCGGGCGGCGATCTCCTCGATGGCCATGCCTCCCTGGGCTGAGGCCACCACCGTCACCCGCTCGGCTGACCGGTCGAGCACGAACCCCAGGTAGATCTCGCGCTCCGCCGCGACGGCCGCCTCCACGTAGAGCCGGTACACGCCCCTGCCCCGCTCGCCGGTCTGGGGGGTGACCAGCCGCTTGCCCAGAAGCTCGTCGGCCGCCTCCCACACCTCCCGCTCGTCATTGCAGACCTTGATGCCGCCGGCCTGGCCCCGGGCCCCTGAGTGGATCTGGGCTTTCACCACCCACTGCTCGCCGCCGATCTCCGACGTGCGGTACATGGCTTGCTCGGGACTGTAGGCCAGGCCTGCCTCCGGTATGGCCACGCCGTAGTCGGCCAGGATGGCCTTGGCCTGGTACTCGTGAATCTCCATGAACGCCCCTCCTTGCGCTCGCTCTCGGAACCGCCTGCGATCCCGCCTCAGGACCCCCGCGCCGAGACGGCCTCGGCTGTCTCGACCACGTTGCGGGCCATCCGGGCCGACGCGGCGTCGATCATCCGCCCGTCGAGCTGGGCCGCGCCCCGGCCGGCCGCGGCGGCCTCCTCCAGCGCCGCGAGCACCCGGCGGGCCTGGTCCACCTCGGACTCCGGCGGGGTGAACACGTCGTTGGCCAGGATCGATCTGCGCGGGGTGGATGGCCCACTTGCCGTCGTAGCCGAGGGCCGCAGCCCGGCGGGCCGCGGCGGTGAAGCCCTCCGGGTCGCCGAAGTCCCCGAACGGGCCGTCGATGGCCCGCAGCCCGTTGGCCCGGCAGGCCACCAGCATCCGCGACAGCGCCGAATGCCACTGGTCGCCCGGATAGTCGGGGTTGAGCCCTCCGATGGTGATGGTCCGGGCCCGGCACGAGGCCGCGTAGTCGGCCACGCCGAAGTGGAGCGCCTCCAGCCGGGGGCTGGCCGCAGCCACCGCCTCGACGTTGGCCATGCCCAGCGCGGTCTCGACCAGGGCCTCGATCCCGATCCGGTGGGTCAGGCCCATCGCCGCCTCGATCTGGGTCAGCAGGGCGTCAACCGTGTAGATGTCTGCGGGCACGCCCGCCTTGGGGACCAGGATCGTGTCGACGTGGGCCCCGGCCCGCTCCACCACGTCGATCAGGTCGCGGTACATGTAGTGGGTGTCGAGGCCGTTGATCCGCACCGAGACCGTCTTGCCGGAACCCCGCCAGTCGATGTCGCCCAGAGCCTCGACGACGTTGCGTCGGGCCGCTTCCTTGTTGTCGGGCGCGACCGCGTCCTCGAGGTCCAAGAAGACGTAGTCGGCCCGGCCGGCCGCGGCCTTCTCGAACAGCTCGGGCCGCGATCCGGGCACGGCCAGCTCGCTGCGGTGCAGCCGGCGCCTTGCCTCGGTGATCTGATGATGGCTCATTCGACGCCCCCCGACCGGTCGTCGAGGTGCGCCGGCCGGCAACCGGGTGCGGGAGGCTCGACTCCCACATCGGCAATCCTTCTTGCGACCTCGCGGACCAAACCGCTCATGTGTGGACTACTGATTCGATGGGCAGTCCAGCCCTGACGCAGCATACCGGAGAAGAATCCCCACAGGCCCGGGCCCGTCGAGTCCCTGACTGGAGGCCTCCCTTGGCATGGGATCGTGCCAGGCCGTACCCTCAATGCAGACACACCTAGCCACAGGGGGGATTCTGCTATGACACGAGTGGCTGTCATCGGGGCCGGGCCGTGCGGGCTCTCGCAGCTGCACGCCTTCGCCAGCGATTCGGGAGCGGGCGGCTCGTCAGCGCCCGAGGTCGTCTGCTTCGAGAAGCAGGAAGACTGGGGCGGGCTCTGGAACTACAGCTGGCGCACCGGGCTCGACGAGCACGGCGAGCCCTGCCACGCCAGCATGTACCGCTACCTGTGGTCCAACGGCCCCAAGGAGTGCCTGGAGTTCGCCGACTACGGCTTCGAGGAGCACTTCGGCAAGCCGATCGCGTCGTTCCCGCCCCGGGAGGTCCTCTACGAGTACATCGTGGGCCGGGCCGACCGCAGCGGCTTCCGCGACCAGATCCGCTTCAACCATCCGGTGCGCCGGGTGAGCCGCTCCGCCGACGGCGAAGGCTTCACGGTCACCGCCCACGACCAGGCCAACGACGCCGACGTGAGCGAGGACTTCGACTACGTGGTGGTGTCCACCGGGCATTTCTCGGTCCCCAACATGCCCCACTACCCCGGCTACGAGACCTTCGGCGGCACGCTCATGCACGCCCACGACTTCCGCGACGCGGTGCAGTTCGCCGACCGCGACGTGCTGGTGATCGGCGCCAGCTACTCGGCCGAGGACGTCGCCTCGCAGCTCTGGAAGTACGGGGCCCGCTCGGTGGTCTGCACGTCGCGCAGCGGCCCCATGGGCTTCGACTGGCCCGACGGCATCAGCGAGCGGCCCATCCTGACCGGGGTCGAGGGCCGCACCGTCCACTTCGCCGACGGCTCGACCGCCGAGGTGGACGCCATCGTGTCGTGCACCGGCTACCTGCACCACTTCCCGTTCATGGACGACGAGCTGCGGCTGGTGACCGCCAACCGGCTGGCCACCTCGATGCTGTACCGCGGCGTGGTGTTCCAGCCCGAGAACCGGGTCATGTACCTGGGGATGCAGGACCAGTGGTACACGTTCAACATGTTCGACGCGCAGGCCTGGTACGCCCGCGACGTGATCCTGGGACGCATCGGGCTGCCCGGCGCCGACGAGCAGGCCCGCTGGATCGCCGACGCCCAGGCCGCCGAGGACGCGCTGGCCGACGACTACGCCTGCATCGACTTCCAGGGCGACTACACCCAGGACCTGGTGGACCAGACCGACTACCCGGACTTCAACACGCCGCTGGTCAACAAGATGTTCTACGACTGGAAGAAGCACAAGAAGCAGTCGATCATCGGCTACCGCGACCACGGGCACACGTCGCCGCTGACGGGCACGGTGGCCCCCATCCACCACACCCGGTGGGAGGACGCCCTCGACGACTCGCTGGAGTCCTACCTGGCCGACTCGGCCTGACCGCGAGGGGCGACTGCGCCCGGGCCCGCCATGGACGACGTGATCATCGTCGGGGGCGGCATCGGCGGCCTGACGCTGGCCCTGATGCTCCATGAGCGGGGCATCGGCGCCCGCGTCTACGAGGCCGCTCCCCGCATCGATCCCATCGGGGTGGGGATCAGCCTGCTGCCCCACGCCAGCAAGGAGCTGGGCCTGCTGGGGCTGACCGACGCCTTGGCCGAGGTGGCCGTCACCACCCGGGAGTCGTGCTTCTTCAACCGGTTCGGCCAGTTCGTGTACTCCGAGCCGGTGGGCCGCCACGCCGGCTACGACTGGCCCCAGTTCCAGATCCACCGCGGCGACCTCCAGCAGGTGCTGTACCGGGCCTACCTCGACCGGGTGCCCGACGGCGCCGGCCGGGTGCTGACCGGGCACCGCTGCACCGGCGCCGGCTCCGACGGCCGCGGCGCAGTGGCCCGTTTCGTCGACTCGGCCACCGGCCGGGAGCTGCCCTCGGTGCGGGGCGCGGCGGTGATCGGCTGTGACGGCATCCATTCGGCGGTGCGGCGCCAGTTCTTCGGCGACGAGGGCCCGCCCGTCTACTCGGGGGTGAACATGTGGCGGGGCACCACCGTGTGGGCGCCCTTCCTGAGCGGCTCGACCTACCTGCGGGCCGGCTGGCTGACCGTCGGCAAGATGGTGATCTACCCGATCCGCCACAACGTGGACGGCCGGGGCCGCCAACTGGTCAACTGGGTGGCCGAGGTGCAGACCGACCGGTTCAACGAGCAGGACTGGAACCGCGTCGGCCGGCTCGACGACTTCCACCCCGTCTTCGCCGACTGGACCTTCGACTGGCTCGACGTGGCCGGGCTGATCCGAGGCGCCGAGCAGATCCTCGAGTATCCGATGGTGGACCGCGACCCGCTGCCGCGCTGGACCCACGGCCGGGTGACCCTGCTGGGCGACGCCGCCCACCCCATGTACCCCCGCGGCTCCAACGGCGCGGGCCAGGCCATCCTCGACGCCCGGGCCCTGGCCGACTGCCTGCAGTCGGCGGCGTCAGTGCCCGATGCGTTGGAGGCCTATGAGGACCAGCGGCTGGGCGCCACCGCCGCGGTGGTTCACGCCAGCCGCAGCGCGCCGCCCGACGTGATCCTCAAGGAGGTCCACGAGCGCACCGGCGACCGGCCCTTCGACCGGATCGACGACGTGATCACCCCCGCGGAGATGGCCGAGCTGTCGGACCGCTACAAGCGCGTAGCCCGATACGACCGGGAGTCGGTGGCCGCCGAGTCCTGACCGCGACAGCTGCGTCCGGGCGGACGGGGTCGGGTTTGGAACCGCGGAACGGGGCGTGGTTGGCTAGGAAGCATGCGTGTCAATTCGCTTGAGATAGCCCCCTCCCTCCACGACTTCGTCACATCCGAGGCCCTGCCGGGCACGGGTGTGACGGCCGAGGACTTCTGGGACGCGCTGGAGTCGATTCTCGCTGACCTGGGGCCGCGCAACGCCGCCTTGTTGGCCCGCCGCGACGAGCTGCAGACCCAGATCGACGACTGGCACCGGGCCGCCCGGGCCGACGGGCGGGGCCACGACGGCGAGGCCTACGCCGACTTCCTGCGCGACATCGGCTACCTGCGCGCCGCCGACGGCGCCGTCGCGGCCACCACCGCGAACGTCGATGCCGAGATCGCCGAGCTGGCCGGGCCGCAGCTGGTGGTGCCGGTGGACAACGCCCGCTACGCGCTCAACGCGGCCAACGCCCGCTGGGGGAGCCTGTACGACGCCCTCTACGGCACCGACGTGATCAGCGAGGCCAACGGTTGTAGCCGCGGCGGCCCCTACAACCCGGTTAGGGGCGACCGGGTGGTGGCCGCGGGCCGGGAGTTCCTCGACACCCACTTCGCCCTCGACTCCGCCAGCCATGGGTGGGCCACCGCCTACCGGGTCGAGGGCGGCGCCCTGCGGGTCGGCAGCGGCGACGGCACGGTGAGCGGCCTGCTGCGGCCCGAGCAGTTCGCCGGCCACACCGGCGACGCCGACGCTCCCACCTCCGTGCTGCTGCACAAGCATGGCCTGCACTGCGAGCTGCGCATCGACCGCGGCCATCCGGTGGGCCGCCGCGACCACGCCGGCGTCTGCGACATCCGCCTCGAGTCGGCGGTGACCACCATCATGGACTTCGAGGACTCGGTGTCGGCGGTGGACGCCGACGACAAGGTGACCGCCTACCGGAACTGGCTCGGGCTCATGCAGGGCACGCTGGAGACGACGTTCACCCGCGACGGCGCCACCGTGCACCGGTCGCTGAACGGCGACCTGAGCTTCACCGGCCCCGACGGCTCGCCGGTCACGCTGCCGGGCCGGTCGCTGATGCTGATCCGCAACGTCGGTCCCCATCTCACCACCGACATGGTGCGCCTCGACGGCGAGCCGGTCTACGAGACCATGATCGACGCCATGGTCAGCGCCCTCGGCGGGCTGCACGACCTGCGGGCGCCGGCCGGGACGGGCACGGAACGGCCGGTGCACAACTCGGCGGCCGGCTCGGTCTACATCGTGAAGCCCAAGATGCACGGACCCGACGAGGTGGCCCTGGCCTGCGAGCTGTTCAGCCGGGTGGAGGACGCCCTGGGCCTGGCCCGCAGCACGCTCAAGATGGGGATCATGGACGAGGAGCGGCGCACGTCGCTCAGCCTGGCCGAGTGCATCGCGGCGGCCCGCGACCGGGTGGTGTTCATCAACACCGGCTTCCTGGACCGCACCGGCGACGAGATCCACACCGACATGGAGGCTGGGCCGGTGGTCCCCAAGGCCGAGATGCGGGCCGCGGTCTGGCTGGGCGCCTACGAGGACTCCAACGTCGACACCGGGCTGGCCTGCGGGCTGGCCGGCCGGGCCCAGATCGGCAAGGGCATGTGGACCATGCCGACCGAGATGGCCGCCATGGCCAAGGCCAAGATCCAGCATCCGCTGGCCGGGGCGAGCACCGCCTGGGTGCCGTCGCCCACCGCGGCCACGCTGCACGCCATGCACTACTTCCTGGTGGACGTGGCCGATCGCCAGCGCGGCCTGGCCGACCGGGCCCCGGCCAGCCTGGCCAGCCTCATCGACATCCCGGTGCTGCCGGCCGGCCGCGAGCTCGGCCCCAACGAGATCCAGCGCGAGCTGGACAACAACGTGCAGGGCATCCTCGGCTACCTGGTGCGCTGGGTGGGCCAGGGCATCGGCTGCTCCACCGTGTTCGACATCGACGACACCGGCCTGATGGAGGACCTGGCCACCCTGCGCATCTCCAGCCAGCACATCGCCAACTGGCTGCACCACGGCCTGGTCTCCACCGACGACGTGCGCGAGACGATGCGCCGCATGGCCAACCTGGTCGACCAGCAGAACAGCGGCGACCCCGCCTACGAGCCGATGGCCCCCGACTACGAGTCCAGCATCCCGTTCCAGGCGGCCGTCGAGCTGGTGCTGTCGGCCCGGGCCGAGCCCAACGGCTACACCGAGCGGATCCTGCGCTCCCACCGCCGGGCCGTGAAGGCCCGCTCAGCCGGCTAGCTGGCCGGAAGGCGCGGCCACGCGTCGCTCAGGCGCCTAAACCCGGTCCGGCGCCTCGGCAACTTGTACGATCCGCCTCCGTGCGGGCTCTGCCGTCCGAGGTTGATGTCGTGGTGATCGGCGCTGGGGTGTCGGGGGCCAGCATCGGCTATCAACTCGCCCGGCACTCGGACCGGCGGGTCGCGGTGGTGGACGCCCGACCACCGGTCGGCGGCATCTCGGGGCGCACCTTCGGGCAGATCCGCCAGCACTACTCCAACGAGCTCATGGTGCGCATGGCCCTGCGAGGCTTCCACTGCATACGCAACTGGTCCGACGAGGTGGGCTACGGCGACCCCGGCTACGTGCGGCTCGGGTACATGCTGCTGGTCACCGAGAACCAGATCGACGGCCTGCGGCGCAATGTCGAGCTGGGCCGCCGTCTGGGCGTGGACACCCGTTTCGTCGGTCCCGACGAGATCGCGGCCACCGAGCCGCTGGTGAACGCCACCGGCCTCGCGGGCGGCGCCTACGAACCCGACGGGGGCTACATCGACGTCACCAAGATGGTGCTCAGCTGGCTCGGGGCCGCCACCGAGCGCGGGGCGGAGGTGCTGACCCCGCTCGCGGTGCAAGCCATCCTCGTGACCGACGGCGCGGTCCGCGGAGTGGCTACCGACCGGGGCGAGATCTCCGCTCCCGTCGTCGTGGCCGCAACCGGCGCCTGGGCGCCCGACCTGCTCGACCCCTTGGGCGTGCACTTGCCCATCGAGCGGCGCCGCCTCGACATGGCCACGCTCGAGCAGGCGCCCGGAGCCCGGGCCCTGCAGTCCTGCATCACCGACGGAAACTCCAATCTGGTGATCCGTCCCGACATGGGGCGCCGGATGGTTGCGGTGGCCTACCCGCCGGAGATGCCGGAGGTCGATGACCCGCTGGCCGACGCCCCGCCGGCGGCTCACCGCGACCATGCCGCCCGCCTGGAGACAGCCCTGGCCGAGCGGCTCCCGGCGCTGACCATCGCCGGAATCGTCTCGAACACCAGCGGGGCCTACGACATCACGCCGGACTATCACCCTGTCCTGGGCTGGGCCCGCGAGATCGCCGATGTGGAGGGCCTGTATCTGGCGGTCGGGCTGTCCGGCCACGGACTCAAGCTGTCCCCGTGCATCGGCGAGATCGTCGCCTCCCAGGTGCTCGGCGTCGAGCAGGTGGGCAGCGCCCCGCCGATCGACGCCCGGGCGCTGAGGCCGAGCCGGTTCGCCGACGGAGACCGCATGCACCTGACCTACGGCCCCAGCGCCCGTGCCTGAGCCTCGGCGCGCGCCAAGGGCTAGAGTCTCATGCCGACGACCGACCATCTCGCACCTAGGGGGCACCACTAGTGGCAATTGAAACGGAACGGGACGACGGCACTGTCGTAGCACTGGCCGACGGGCGCATCGACAGTTCCAACTCCAGGGACTTCCATATCCAACTGGAGGCTGTGATCGAGGCAGACGACTCTGCTGTGGTCTTGGACTTCGAGAACGTGGCCTACATCAGCAGCGCGGGCATGAGGGTGATCCTTATGACAGCCAAGAATCTGCAGAAGAACGGGGTCAAGTTCGTGCTCTGCTCGATGAGCGACTCCATCCGCGAAGTCTTCAAGATCAGCGGATTCGACAAGATCATCCCGATTCACGAATCGCGGTCCGAGGCGCGAGCCGCGGTCGGCGGATAGTCGGCCGCACCGGGTCGCACAGAGAGGAACTCAGATGGAAGAAACCGACGAGAAACAGAAGCACAAGATCCTTGTTGTAGACGATGAGCCGGACCTCGAGCCGCTCATGCTGCAGCGCATGCGGCGATACATCCGCAGGGGCACCTACGAGTTCGTGTTCGCCCACGACGGTGTCGAGGCCTTGGAGGCACTCGACATGGACGACGGCATCGACATGGTCCTCTCGGACATCAACATGCCCAAGATGGACGGACTCACGCTCCTGGAGAAGATTCCCGACGTCGCGCCTGACATAAGAGCGGTCATTATCTCGGCTTACGGCGACATGAAGAACATCCGGATCGCGATGAACCGCGGCGCGTTCGACTTTGTCACCAAGCCGGTCGATTTCGACGATTTGAAGTTCACTATCGACCGCACCCTGCAGCACATACGCGAATGGCGTGAGGCTCTCAGCGCCCGCGACAAGCTGGTCGTCCTGCAGAACGAACTGAACGTTGCCAGCATGATGCAGCAGTCCATCCTGCCGAACAAGTTCGCCCGCAACGAGAGCTACCAGCTGTTCGGCACGATGCAGCCGGCCCGCAACGTGGGCGGCGACTTCTTCGACGTGATGGGCCTTCCCGACGACAAGGTCGGGCTGGCCATCGCGGACGTGTCCGGCAAGGGCGTGCCGGCCGCGCTGTTCATGATGTCGAGCCGCACGCTGCTGAAGGGCGCGGCGATACGCACCGGCGACCCCGGCGAAGCCCTCGCCGAGGTGAACGACGTCCTCAACGAGGACAACGACGCCTGCATGTTCGTCACCATGATCTACGCGGTGTACGACCCGGCCACCAACTGCCTGACCTACGCGGACGGGGGCCACGATCCGCCCCTCGTCATCCACGCCGACGGCACCAGCACCCAGCTGCCGCTGCCCGGCGGCATCGCTCTCGGCGTGATGCCGGAGTTCGACTATCTCCAAAGCTCCTACGAACTGGCGCCGGGCGACACCGTCATCCTCTACACCGACGGCGTGCCCGAGGCGATCAACCAGGACGAGGAGCAGTTCGGATTGAAGCGCCTGCGCGAGGCGTTCGAGGCCAGTCCGCCGGGCAACGCCGAGGACGCCGGGCACCGGGTGATCGAGCTGGTGAACGAGTTCGCGGGCGACATGCCCCAATTCGACGACACGACGTGTCTCGTCCTGCGCCGGGAGAAATGAGGCGCATGCTGTTCCTGACCACCACCGCCGGCGGTAAGACGACGCGCTCCAGCCAAGACGACCTGCTTCAACTCGTCGAGGCGGTCCAGGCTCTGGGGGAGCGGGAAGGCTGGCCCGAGGACCTGTCCTTCCGCGTCAGCCTGGTCATCGACGAGCTCGCCGAGAACGTCGTGAACTACGCCTACGAGGACGGCGCCGGCGACGTCGAGGTGTCGGTGACCTCCGAGGACGAGGCCGTCGTCATCGAGATCGTCGACGAGGGGCGCCCGTTCGACCCGCTCACCGAGGCGCCCGAGCCGGACTTGACCTCCGCGCTCGAGGACCGGCCCATCGGCGGGCTCGGCGTGCACTTCACCAAGACGCTCATGGACGAGATCGAGTACCGCCGTGAGTCGGGAACGAACCGCCTGAGGATCGTGGCCAAGGTGAGATGACCCGCCGCCGCGCCCCGCGACGACTTTGGACCTGCGGCTTCTGGGTGGCCGTGACGGCCGCCGCGGCGGTCGCAGGCTGCGCCGGGGGAGACGGCTCCGAACCGCCGACGACGACCGTCGGCTCCCAGGCGCCGGACGAGCCCGAGGAGCTGGCGACCGAAACGATGGGGGTGTCGGAAGACCGGATCCTGTTCGGGCAGTCGGCGGCGCTCAGCGGCCCGGCCAGGGAGCTGGGCCGGAACATGAGGCTGGGGATCCTGGCCGCTTTCGAGGAGGCCAACCGGTTCGGGGGCGTCCACGGCCACATCCTGGAGCTGCAGTCCCTCGACGACGCGTACGAGCCGGAGGACGCCATCGTGATGACCCGCCACCTCATCGAGGAGGAGCAGGTGTTCGCGTTGATCGGCGCGGTCGGCACGCCCACGTCGCGCTCGGCCACGCCGATCGCCCGCGACGCCGGCATTCCCTACATCGCGCCCTTCACCGGCGCCGCCTTCCTGCGCGACAGCGAATGGGACAACATCATCAACCTGCGGGCCTCCTACAACCAGGAGACCGAGGAGATGGTCGCCCGGCTGACCGAGGATCTGGGACTGAGGCGGATCAGCGTCATGTACCAGAACGACTCCTTCGGCCGGGCCGGCTTCCGGGGGGCGGTGGCCGCGCTCGAACGCCGCGGCATGGCGCCCGCCTCGATCGGGATCTACCCGCGCAACACCACCGCGGTGAAGACGGCCCTGCTCGACCTCCGCCAGGGCGACCCCGAGGCGATCATCATGATCGGGGCCTATGAGCCGGTCGCGAGGCTGATCTCCTGGGCCCGCCGCACCGACATGGACCCGGTCTTCATGACGGTCTCCTTCGTCGGCAGCAACGCCCTCGCCGAGGAGCTGGGATCCGAGGGCGCCGGGGTGCTGGTCACCCAGGTCGTGCCGTTCCCGGAGGACCAGTCGCTGCCGGTGGTGAAGGCCTACCACGACGCCCTGGCCGCCTACGACCCGGCGGCCGAGCCGGGGTTCGTGTCCTTGGAGGGCTACCTGGCCGGGCGCCTGGTGGTGGCCGCGCTGAACGACTGCGGACCGCAGATCGACCGGTCCTGCCTGCTGGAGCAGCTGGTCGGCCGCGGCGCCTTCGACATAGACGGGTTCGCTCTGAGATACGGCGAGGGCGACAACCAGGGCTCCGACGAGGTCTTCTTGACGGTGATCGGCTCCGACGGCGAGTACCACCCCGTCGACACCCTCCACGAGACCGCCCTATGGGTGATCGAATGACCGACGACTCAGCGGCCGACGGCCCAGCAGTCGAGGCCCCGGACGACGCCTTGGCGGCCGAGGCTCCGACCGCCGAATCACCCCCGGAGGCCCCGACCGCCGACGCCTCGGACGACCCGGCGGCCGACGAAGTCACTCGGCTGGGGTTCTGGTCCAAGATCTCCACCAAGCTCTATTTCGGCATCGGCGGCGCAGTCGCCCTGACCCTGGCCGCGAGCCTCGTCGGATGGTTCTCGTTCAACCGGGTGGGCGAGGTGCAGCGACGGGTCAACGAGGGAAGCGTGCCGGAGCTGGTGGCCGCCTTCGGGGTCGCGCAGTACGGCGGGATCCTGGCCAACGCGGCCCCCAACCTGGCCACCGCGGCCACGCCGCTGGAGCTCTCCCGAGAGAGCCGGGAGATCGACCAGACCGTGCTGGCCTTCGAGGAGCAGCTGGTGGTGCTGGAGCAGACCACCACCGACAACGCCCGGGTCGAGGGCATCCGTCAGAGCGCCGACACGCTGGTCGCCAACATCGACGAGATCCGCACCGAGGTCTCCGAGCGGTTCCACATCACCGAGCAGCGGGCGGTCCAGCAGGCGGAGCTGGTGGAGCTGAGGGCACAGGTGAGCGAAGTCCTGGTTCCCGCCCTCGACGACCAGCTCTTCTACGCCCTGACCGGCTGGACGACCCGCGACGCCGCCCCTGCGGCCCGAGCCGAGCACTTCTCCGAGGAGGAGGTCATCCGCTACCGGCACTTCGCCGAGCTGGAGGCCGACGCCAACATCACGTCCGACCTGCTCGCCAGCGCGTTCACGCTCTCGGACGTGTCGCTGCTGGAGCCCCTCAGGGAGCGCTTCGAGGCGGCGGCCAGCCGGATCGACCGGAACCTGACGAGTCTTTCCGGCACCCAGTTCCACGGCGACGCCTCCCCGATCTTCTCTCGTCTGCGGGACCTGGGGCTCGGCGAGGAGAACTCCTTCGACCTGGCCGCCAGCGAGTTCAACATCGTCGAGCACCACCAGGACCTGCTCGACATGAACAGCGAACTGTCGCTGGCGCTGGTCTCGCAGGTCGACAGCCTGGTGGGCGCGTCCGAGCAACGGGCCGCGGAGGCCACCGTCGCGTCGGAGCAGGCCATCGACACCGGCCGGACGCTGCTGCTGGTGATCAGCGGGATGAGCGTCGCCGGAGCGCTGCTGATCATCTGGATCTTCGTCGGGAAGATCCTGGTGGCCCGCATCGGCCTGCTGTCGGACTGGATGCGGCGCATGGCCGGGGGCGACCTGGAGGTGATCGTCCCGATCACCGGCAAGGACGAGGTGGCCGACATGGCCGCCACCCTGGAGGTGTTCCGGCGCCACGCCCTGGAGGTGCAGCGCCTCAACCTGGTGGAGCAGCTCGCCGACGAGCTGCAGGGCAAGAACGAGCAGCTCGAAGGGGTGCTGGCCGAGCTGCAGAAGGCGCAGGACCAGATCGTGACGCGCGAGAAGCTGGCCGCGCTGGGCGAGCTCACCGCGGGCGTGGCCCACGAGATCAAGAACCCGCTGAACTTCATCAAGAACTTCGCCGAGGCCTCCGACGAGCTCATCGACGAGTTCAAGGAGCTGCTGGAGGACATCGGCGACGACATCGACGACGACAACAAGGACTACATCAACGAGATCGCGGGCGACCTGACCGGCAACGTCGAGCGCATCCGCTCCCACGCCGAGCGGGCCGACCGCATCGTGCGGGACATGCTGATGATGGGACGCGACTCCGGCGAGTGGCAGCTGACCGACATCAACGGCCTGCTGGAGCAGCACGCCCAGCTGTCCTTCCACAGCGCCCGGGCGCTGGACCCGGACTTCCAGCTCGACATCCAGCAGGAGCTCGACCCGGACGTGGGCCAGTTGCAGGTCATCGCCCAGGACCTGGGCCGGGTCTTCCTCAACATGGTGACCAACGCGGGCCACGCCACCAACGACCGCCACCGTGCCGAGATCGCGGCCGGCAACAAGACCTTCCAGCCGACCCTGCGGCTCTCCACGAAACGACGGGGCGAGAACATCGAGGTCCGCATCCGCGACAACGGCACCGGCATGCCCCCCGACGTGATCGAGAAGATCTTCAACCCGTTCTTCACCACCAAGCCGACCAACCAGGGCACCGGCCTCGGCCTGTCCATCTCCAGCGACATCATCCGCCGCCACGGCGGCTACATCAACGTCGAGTCGGAGCCGGGCGAGTTCACCGAGATGGCCATCACCCTGCCGGTGGAGCCCCCCGAGGAGGCCAGCCAGTCCGCCGGAGACTCCTGGGTCTGACGCTCAAGCCCCGGGTGTGACGCCCCGGGTGTGACGCTCAGCCGCCTTCGGGCGCCGCGGGCTCGATCTTGCCCTCGACGTTGAGGTTGGGGAGGATCCGGTCGAGCCAGGCCGGCAGCCACCAGTTGCGGGCGCCGAGCAGCTCCATGGTGGACGGCACAATGAGCATGCGCACCAGGCTGGCGTCGACTGCGACCGCGGCCGCCAGGCCGAGGCCGAACATCTTGATGGCCCGCTGGTCCTCGTACACGAAGCTCCCGAACACGAACACCATGATCAGGGCCGCGGCGGTGATCACTCTGGCGGTGGCGGCCAGGCCGTCGGCGACCGAGTTGACCGGGTCGCCGGTGCGCTCGAACTCCTCTTTCATCCTCGACAGGAGGAACACCTCGTAGTCCATGGACAGGCCGAACAGGACCGCGAACAGCATCATCGGCATGAACGGCTCTATCGGCCCCGGCTCGACCCCCACGATGCCGCCGAGCCAGCCCCACTGGAACACGGCCACCAGCAGGCCGTAGGCCGCGCCGATCGAGAGCATGTTCATGATGACGGCCTTGAGCGGCACGACCAGCGAGCGGAACACGGCCATCAGCAGCAGGAACGAGGCGCCCAGCACGGCCACGAAGAACACCGCGGTGCGCGCCTTGAGGAAGTCGCTGACGTCGGCTTTGACCGCGACCAGCCCGGTGATCACCGGATCGAGGCCCGTTCCGGCGACGGCCGCCGGGATCACCGTGCTGCGAAGGTGCTTGACGAGAGCCTCGGTCTCGGCGTCCTGGGGCCCGGAGGTCGGGCGCACCTCGATGGCGGCCGCGGTCGGCGCCATCAGGCTGTTGGGGATGGGCGGGCTGGCGAAGGCGACGCCGTCGGTGGCGGCCAGAGCCTGCGACAGGCGGTTCAGGTCCGCGGTCTGAGAGCTGCCCGACACCTCGGTCACCACCAGCAGCGGGCCGTTGGCGCCCACTCCGAAGCCGTCGACGAAGAGGTCGTAGGCCTTGCGGGTGGTGGTCTCCGCGGCGTAGTTGCTCTCGTCGGCGAAGCCGAACCTCAGCACGAGCACCGGCGCGGAGAGCAGGAGCAGCAGGATCGTCCCACCGACCGCGAACGCCCAGGGCCGGGCCTGCACCGTGCGGCTGAGCCGGTACCAGCCCGTCTCCCGCAGCGGTCGAGCCCGGCGCGGCGCCAAGCGTCTGCGCAGCGGGTTGCGGTCCCCTCCGACGAATCCCGCCAGCAGCACGATGACCGCAGCCGGAGCCGCGCCGCCGGCCAACGGTTCGATGCCCGCGCCGTAGCCGAACAGGGCCGCGCTGAGCAGCGCCGCGGCGACCATGCCCCGGACCCGGGTCACGGTCATCCGGTCGCCCAGCAAGGCTATGAGCGAGGGCAGCAGCGTGACCGACCCGACCATCACGACCGCCACGGTGGACGCGGCCGCGATCCCGAAGCCGGTCACGAACGGGATCCCGATGAACAGCATCCCCAGCAGCGACACGACGACGGTCGCTCCCGCGAAGATGACGGACCGGCCCGCCGAGTCGAGCGCGAGCACCAGGGCGTGCTCCTGGCCTCGGCCCTCACGCAGCGCGTCCCGGTAGCGGGTGATGATGAACAGGGCGTAGTCGATGCCCACCCCCAGCCCGATCATCAGGCCTATGGCCGGCGCGAAGTCCGGCACGGTCATGACGTTGCTCAAGGCGATGATGGCGGCCGCGCCGATCCCGACGGTCACCAGGGCCGCCGCCACCGTGGTGCCCATCGCCACCACCGATCCCAGCACGGCGATCAGCACGAACACGGCGAAGGCCAGACCGATGGCCTCGGACTCGGGGGGCCTCAGCTCGGCGAACCAGACCCCGCCGACCTCCACCGCGAGGCCCTCTATGGACCGCAGGTCGAGCTCGGAGATGAGGTCCTCGATGGTCCTGCCCAGGTCCTGCGCCTCGGTGCCGCTGGTGCCGGCCGGGAGGCTCACGTCCGCGTAGGCGACCTTGCCCTGCGACGGGCCGTCGGACGCCGTCCGGAGCCCGGGGATCAGCGATGCCTGGCCGTAGGGCGACTGGATGCTGACGTCCTCGAGGTCGCCGACCCTGTCGAACAGCTCGCCCATCGCCGACCGCACCTCGGGATCGTCGACGCCCTGCTCGGCCCGGAACACGATGGTGCCGGCCGGTCCGGCGCCCGCGCCGGAGAAATGCTGCCCGAGAAGGGCGTTCCCGTCATGGCTCTCGGTGCCGGCTATGGCCAGGTCGCCGCTGTAGGCCTCGCCCAGGTTCTGGGAGACGCCCAGCACGGCGAACAGGACCAGGAGCCACGCGACGAGCCCGCGCCACGGGTGCCGGAAGCACCAGCGAGCCAGCGCCGCGTACATACCCTCTACTCTCTCACGCCCTGACCCAGCCGGGCGCTCACCACTGGCGGGATTCCTCGGCGTAGACGTGGTCGGGGAGCTTGTACTCGATGTCCAGCTCCTTGAGGGCCGACACTTCGAGCAGCGTGCTGAACGAGGTGAAGTTCGACTCCCGGGTCAGCTTCGGGAGCCGGTCCTTCATGAAGCGGTGGTACCGCCGCTGGGTGCGGAACCAGGGCAGCACGCCGTGCGTGCGGCCGGACGGATACTGCAGCCGATCGGCGAGCGTCTCGCCGATCATGGCGCGCGACACCGTGAAGATGTACTTCGCCATCTTGCGGCGAGCGTCCGGCTCGGTGATCCCGGCCACGAGGGGCGCCGAGTGCACCAGCGAATTGGCCATGACGACCGACTCGACGTCCGGGTCGGGCTCGCACAGGCCGCCGATCCTGAACAGCTCCAGAGCGTCGGCGAAGTCGCGCAGCAGGATCGTCGACGGGATCCCCATCAAGTGCCCCGAGTACCGCCAGACGGCCATGAAGCTGTCGCGCTCGGCGTCGCTGTAGCTGGCGCCCAGACTCTTCATGTGCAGCAGCATCCGCGCCGAGAAGGCGGTCAGGGCGTAAGCGGTCTGGGCCGCACTGACCGGCACCCCCTGCGCGTCGGTGTCCCATTCGTGGGATTTGTTGAAGAGTTGCCGGACCTTGGCATGCACCAGTCGGATCCGCACCGAGAGCTTCCAGCCGTCGTTGCGCGTCTCCAGGCCCGACGGCAGGAATATCTCGATCATGTGGCGGTTGTTCTGGTGCAGGCGCCTGACCCCCTGATCGCGCAGCCTGCCGGTGATGAAGAAGGACTTGGCGATGGTGGTCGAGAAGCCCTCGACGAGCACACCGCCCAGCATCGCGGCCAGGCATGTCCCCGAGTCGCGGTGGAAGGCCCGGACGCCGCCGGCGAAGTCCGCGAAGTCGACCCAGTCGGGGACGGTCTCCAACTCCTCGACGAAGGCGTGCACCGCGGGCGGAGCGTCCTTCAGCACTGGATCGTCAGGATCCTCGATGGCCGCCCGCACGATCCGGTCCGCGTCGCGCACCGATACCTCGGCGAGTTGCGCCGTCATCTCGTCGCAGACCGGATCGGCCACCATCGTGTGGGCGATGTAGTTCCGGGCCCGGTCGGGATCCGCAGCCCGAGCCCGCTCGTACGACGCGGCGTAGTCGGTGGGTATTACTAGCGGTTCGATAACGTCAGATGTTACGGGCCGTTCCGCCACAGTGCGCCCATCAGCTCCACGGGTAGGGCGAGTTGCTGACCGGGTGGAGCCTGCCCTCGGCGTAGCGCGACCAGCGGAACGGCTCGAGGAGGGCCTGGGGCTCGCCCAGCAGCTCCTTGGCCACCAGGCTGCCCACGCCGATCATCTTGTAGCCGTGGTTGGAGTCGGCGATGAAGTAGGCGTTGTCGCAGAACGTGTCGAACACCGGGAAGTTGTCGGGCGAGAAGCTGCCGATGCCGCCCGACGGCTCGGTGCTCATCAGGTGCGACTTGCCCTCGAAGCGCTTCTGGCAGTGGGCCAGCGCCGCCGACCAGGTGCGGTAGAACTCGGCGCCCACGATGAAGTCGGGCGAGTCCGGGCCGTAGGGGTCGACGGCCACCTCGTCGGCGGGCTTGTCCACCACGTAGGGCATGTAGCCGCCCTGCACGCCGCCGAAGTTGAAGTCGGGCTTGTAGTAGACGCCCCACGGCCCCTCGGTGACCAGCCCCTGCTCGTCGTGGAGCGGAGCGTCGGTGTCGATGTGGACCACCGGCGGCATGTTGCCGTCGTTGTCGGTGAGGTAGCCGGGATCGACTTCGAGGGTGCCCTCCTGCAGGCACAGGTAGGTCCAGGTCGGTCGGCGGTGCAGCCGGCCGTCGCGGCCGAGCACGTCGACGGTGAACGGGAGGTCGAGCATGGCCCAGATCTGCTGGACCCAGGGGCCCACCGCCGCGACCACATGGTCGCAGGCCACCGGCCCCTGGTCGGTGAGCACCGCGGTGACCGCCCCGGAGGCGTCCCGGTCGAACCCGGTGACGGTCACGCCGCCCACCACGGCCACGCCCTCGGCCTCGGCCTTCTGCAGCAGCCCCTTGAGCGACGCCATGTTGTTGGCGTAGCCGCCGCGGTGCTCGTGCAGCACGCTGGTGACGCCCTGGGCCTGCCAGTCGTCGAAGATGCCCCGCATGTACGCCGCCGAGGCCGCCGCGCCCTCGACGAAGGTCGATGAGTAGCCGATGGCCTGCTGCTGGGCGTGGATGGAGGCCACGTCGGCCCGCATGGCCTCGTGGCTGATCTGCAGGTAGCCCACCGGATGGTACGAGAACGCCTCGGGGTCGCTCTCCCAGACGTCCACGCAGTGGGACATCAGCTCGCGCATGGCCGGCTGGAAGTAGTTGTTGCGCACCACGCCGCAGGCGATGCCGGACGCGCCCGCGCCCACGCCGGTCTTGTCGATCACGACCACGTCGTCGCCCGAGCCCCGCCCCGACGACCGCAGGTCGCGGGCCAGGTTCCAGGCCGTCGACAGGCCGTGGATGCCGGCGCCGATGATCACGTAGCGCGCCGAGCCAGGAAGTCCCATGGGCGCTGCCCTCCTTGCCTTGTCTAACCCGCCTGCCCGCTCAGTGGGCGGCGGGGGCGGTCCAGCCCTCCAGCACCGGCTGGCGCCAGTCGGCGCCCACGATGGGCGAGTCGTCCACCCACGGGCCGAGCTCCACCTGCGGGAACTTGCAGTGGACGTCCTTGAGCACGATCCCGTAGGAGTTGCCGTCGGTGAGGTGCCTGATCAGCACCTTGCGGGCGATCTCGTCCTCGCGGCCGGGCGGGATGTCGAAGTAGATCTTCAGGAACGAGTTCGAGTAGCGGTCGAACACCGCGGGCACGCCGTCCTCCTCCAGCAGGGTGATGTCCTCCAGCCAGTTGATGTCGGGGCCGGGGGTGGCCGCCAGCAGGTCGATGTCCTCCACCAGGGACATGTCCTCCTGGTAGGCGAAGCGCTTGCCGGCCAGCACCTCGGCGTCGATGGCCACTGTGCGGGTCTCGCGGGGGCTCTCGCCCTTGCTCGCCGATCCAGCCATCACATGCCTCCGTGAGTCATCACGCGCGTCTTGGAAGCCCGGACCATGTCACATGCCTCCGTCGATGACGTGCTTGTCGAACAGGTCCCGGATCTCGGCGAGGGTGCGCTCCTCGGTGACGCCGGGGATGTAGTTGGTGCCGGCCAGCGGCACCTTGGCCATGGCGGCCGCCTCGTGGGTGAGGGCGGCCAGGTCCTCGGGCTCCAGCGAGTGGATGTCGGTCTTGCCGCAGGCCCGGGCCAGCATCTGCACCTCCATGGTGAGGGTGATCAGGAAGTTGTAGACCCGCAGGGCGGCCTCGTCGACGTCGAGGCGCTTGCGCAGCTCCACGTCCTGGGTGGCCACCCCCACCGGGCAGCGGCCGGTGTGGCAGTGGTAGCACTCGCCCGCGGGCACGCCGATGGTGCCCTCGTAGTCGGTGACGCCGGGGATCTCCTTGTTGCAGTTGAGCGCCATCAGCGCGGCCGTGCCCAGCGCCACCGCATTGGCCCCCAACGCCAGGCACTTGGCCACGTCGCCGCCGTTGCGGATGCCGCCGGCCACCACCAGGTCGATGTCGTCGGCCAGGCCGACGTCCTCCAGGGCCCGCCGGGCCTCGGGGATGGCCGCCATCAGCGGGATGCCGGTCTCCTCGGTGGCCAGGTGGGGTCCGGCGCCGGTGCCGCCCTCGGCGCCGTCGAGGTAGATCACGTCGGGGCCGCACTTGGCCGCCATCCGCACGTCGTCGTAGACCCGGGCCGAGCCCAGCTTGAGCTGGATCGGGATCTGGTAGTCGGTGGCCTCGCGCACCTCCTGGATCTTCAGCGACAGGTCGTCGGGGCCGAGCCAGTCGGGATGGCGGGCCGGCGAGCGCTGGTCGATGCCCGCGGGCAGCGAACGCATCTCGGCCACCTGCTCGGTGACCTTCTGGCCCATGAGGTGGCCGCCGAGGCCGACCTTGCAGCCCTGCCCGATGAAGAACTCCACCGCGTCGGCCAGCATCAGGTGGTGGGGGTTGAAGCCGTAGCGGCTCTGGATGATCTGGTAGTACCACTTGGTGGACAGGTCGCGTTCGGGCGGGATCATCCCGCCCTCGCCCGAGCAGGTGGCCGTGCCGGCCATGGAGGCGCCCTTGGCCAGGGCCATCTTGGCCTCCAGCGACAGGGCGCCGAAGCTCATGCCGGTGATGTAGACGGGGATGTCGAGCTCCAGCGGCTTGGCCGCGAAGCGCGAGCCGAGCACGGTGCGGGTCTCGCACTTCTCGCGGTAGCCCTCGATCACGAACCGGGTCAGCGTCCCCGGCAGGAACACCAGCTCGTCCCAGTGGGGGATCTTCTTGAAGATCGAGAAGCCCCGCATCCGGTAGCGGCCCAGCTCGGACTTGACATGGATGTCGTTGATGACCTCGGGCGTGAAGATCCGGCTCTTGCCCAGGACGTCGGTGCTCTTGTTGACTTCGGACATCGTCGATTCCCCCTAGTGGATCACGAGCTTGCGCTCGGAGGGCTCCAGCGCGTCGTAGTTGTGGAGCTGCTTGCCGCACACGAACTTCTGGAACTCGGGCGGGTCGCCGAGGCCGTGGACGCGGAACTTGCGCTCGATCAGCTCGGTGTCGGCGTCGGTCCAGTCGCCGGGCACGCAGTCCACGCCCAGCGAGCGCACCTTGCCGGCCACGTAGATCTCTCCGTCGTACATGGAGTCGCCCAGGTTCATGCCGGCGTTGCCGCAGATGATCTGGCGGCCCCGCTGCATCATGAACCCGGTGTTGATGCCCACGTCGCCGGTGACGATGATGGTGCCGCCCTTCTGGTCGATGCCGGTGCGGGCCCCGACGTCGCCCTTGACGATCAGGTCGCCGCCGCGGATGGCCGCGCCGGTGAGCGAGCCCGCGCTGCGCTCGACGGTGACCACGCCCGACATCATGTTCTCGGCCACCGACCAGCCCACCCGGCCGTTGATGGTGACCTCGGGGCCGTCGATGAGCCCGCAGGCGAACCAGCCGGGGCTGCCCTCGAAGTGGATGCGGCAGCGTTTGAGGATCCCGACCGCCAGCGAGTGCTTGGACGACGGGTTGAGCACGGTCACGTCGGCGACGCCGTCGTTGTAGATCAGCTTGCGCAGCGCCATGTTGATCTGGCGGATGGTCAGGTCGGCGGCGTCGAAGCGGGCCCGGCCGCCGTCGACCTCGATGTTGTCGGGCATCTCGGCGTGGGGCTCCACCAGCCCCCGGGCGTCGTAGCTGACGCCGCTGCGCGACCCTGAGCCGGGCATCAACGCTCCCCTCTCGGGCCGGGTTCGGGACTCAGACCTGCCATACCAGCACCTCGCGCTCGTAGGGGTCGCGGGTGATGACCTCGCGCTTGACCAGGGCCCGGATGGCGACCTCCTCGGTGGCCACCGCCACCAGGGGATCGGACTCGAACAGCACCAGCGGCTTGGCCGCCATCTCGTCCTTGGCGATGCCGAGCTCGTTGCCGGTGACGCACACGTAGGTGAACACGCCGTCGAGGTCGTCGAGGCTGTGCTTCATGGCCGTCTCCAGCGACAGGCCCCGCGACATGTACTCGGCCAGGTACACCGCGATGATCTCGGAGTCGCACTCGCTCTGGAAGCGGTGGCCGTGCTGCTCCAGGCGGCGGCGCCACTGGTGGTAGTTGGTGAGCTGGCCGTTGTGGACCACGGCCACGTCCGCGAAGGGGTAGGCCCAGTAGGGGTGGGCGCTGGCCAGGTCGACCTCGGACTCGGTGGCCATGCGGACGTGGCCGATGCCGTGGGTGCCCCGGAACGAGCCCAGGTCGTACTGGCCGCTGACCGTCTCGGCGTCGCCGAGGTCCTTGATGATCTCCAGCGAGCTGCCCAGCGACAGCACTTCGCAGCCGGGCACGTCCTCCAGGTAGTCGGCCAGCGCCTTGAGGTCGCCCCCGTAGCGGATGGTGGCCCGGAAGGCGTAGCCGGTGTCGCTGGTGACGGTGGCCACCTCGGCGCCGATCTTGGCCAGCCGGCTCTCGACCTCGGCCCGGTTGCGCTCCAGGCGCTCCTCCATCCCGAAGCCGGTGCTCTTGAGCGGCTCGGCCAGCACGAACCGGATGACGACCATGTCGTCGGCCGGTCCGTAGACCGCGTAGCCGGTGGAGTCCGGCCCGCGGTGCTTCATCGACTGGAGCATGGCCGTGAGCTCGGCGCCTATGTCGGCGGCGCCGTCCCGGTGGATCACGCCGGCTATGCCGCACATGGTGCTACCCCCTTGTTCGCGGTGTCTCGGTCGGTCGCTCGGTCCCTGAAGGCCCGGTCAGGGCAGGACGTCGAGGTACTCCTCCACGTCCCAGTCCGACACGGTGGCCAGGAACCGCTCCCACTCGTCGTCCTTGTAGTGGAAGAACACCTTGCTCATCTCGCCCGGCAGCGCACCCATGACGACCTCGTCGTCGCGCAGCGCCTGGAGGGCCTCGCCGAGCGTGAGCGGAATCTTCTGGACAGGCTTGCCGGCCTCCATGGCCTCGTAGATGTTGCGCTCCTCGGGCTCGCCCGGGTCGAGGCCGCGGTCGAGGCCGTCGTCCATGGCCTGCAGCAGCCCGGCGAACGACAGGTGCGGGTTGACCGCGCTGTCCACCGAGCGGTACTCGAAGCGGCCCGGAGCGCTGACCCGCAGGGCGGTGGTGCGGTTCTGGAAGCCCCAGTCGGCGAACACCGGCGCCCAGAAGCCGGTGTCCCACAGCCGGCGGTACGAGTTGACGGTGGGCGAGGTGAGGCAGGTCAGGGCCCGGACGTGCTCGAGGATGCCGCCGATGGCCTTCATCCCGACCGGGCCGGGCAGCTGCGGGTTGTCGCCCTCGGGCAGGAACTTGTTGTTGCCGTCGCTGTCCCACAGCGAGATGTTGTGGTGGCAGCCGTTGGCCGAGACGCCCATGAACGGCTTGGGCATGAAGCAGGGGAAGGCCCCCAGCTCGCGGCCGACCTGCTTGCAGACCTGGCGGTAGGTGGTGAGCCGGTCGGCGGTGAGCTCGGCCCGGTCGAAGTTGAAGTTCAGCTCGAGCTGGCCGGGGGCGTCCTCGTGGTCGCCCTGGATCATGTCCAGCCCCATGGCCTCGCAGTACTCGATCACCCGGTGGATGAACGGCTGCAGCTCGGCGAACTGGTCGATGTGGTAGCAGTTGGGCTTGGTCATGCCCTCGACGGTGGGCTTGCCGTCGGCGTCGGCCTTGAGCCACATCATCTCGGGCTCGCAGCCGGCCCGCAGGTGCAGCCCGTGCTTGGCCTCGAAGGCGGCGTGGAGGCGCCTGAGGTTGCCGCGGCAGTCCGAGGTCAGGTAGGCGCCGCCGTCGACCTCCTCCTCCCGGCCCCGGAACAGGGTGCACCACACCCGGGCGGTCTTGGTGTCCCAGGGCAGGGGCATGAACGTCTCGGGCTCGCCGATGCCGACCAGCTCGCGGGCCTCGGGGCCGTAGCCGATGTAGTTGCCGTGGCGGTCGATGAAGAGGTTGGCGGTGGAGCCGTACACGAGCTGGAACCCCTTGCGGGCGATCATGCCGAAGTGCTTGGCCGGGATGCCCTTGCCCATGATCCGCCCCGTCACCGACACGAACTGGCAGTACAGGTACCGGATGCCGTCGGCCTCGATGCGGGCCTCCACCTCTCGGATCTGCTCCTCGCGTCCGTCCGCCTCCACGAACCTCTCAAGATCAGTGGCCATTTCTCCCCCTATCGGGCTGCTTGCGTGTGCGTCGAAACCGTAGCGCTGAGGGCGCGCCTGCTGCCAACGTGCCCCCGGCTGCGCCGGACCCTACTACAAACCCAGCCAAGATGTCTAACCAGAGTAGAGCTTCTTTCCTAATAGTAGAGCCGACGCGCTCTGCTGTGAACCGCGCTCCGGCAGTCATAACGGTTGTGAGAGGGCTGCCCGTCCGCTCGGCGCTATTGAGCGACGGCGGACCGTCGTAGAGTTGCCGGCAATGGAACGCGTGCCCCGGTCGGCCTGGCTGACGCTGGCCGTGGTCTCGGTGGCGGTGTTCATGGTGGCGATGGAGCTCACCATCATCTCGCTGGCGCTGCCGAAGATCCGGGCCTCGCTCGACGCCACTCCTGCGGCGCTGTCGTGGGTGGTGAACGCCTACTCGATCATGGTGGCCGCACTGCTGCTGGTGTCGGGCTGGCTGGCCGACCGCTACGGCCGCCGACGGATCTTCGGGGTCGGCCTGACGCTCTTTGCGCTGGGCTCCGTCGCGGCGGGCGCCTCCAGCAGCATGGCCATGCTGATCGCGGCCCGGGCCTTGCAGGCCGTGGGCGGCTCGATGCTGTACCCGGCCGGTCTGGCCCTGCTGCTCGACGCCTTCCCCCGCGGGCGGCACCAGACCGCGATAGGTATCTGGGGCGCCACCGGCGGGCTCGCGGCCGCTCTCGGGCCAACCCTCGGCGCGCTGCTCATTGAGGCCTTCGGCTGGCGCGCCGTGTTCTACGTCAACGTGCCCGTCGCCTTGGCATCGCTCCTGCTCGGCGGACGGGTGCTGCCGAAGGGACGGGCCGCCGACATCGCCGCGAGGGTCGACGTGATCGGCGTGCCGCTGGCGTCGCTCGGCGTCGGCTCGATCATCCTCGGAATCGTGCAGGGCGAGGCCTGGGGGTGGGGGTCGGCCTCTACTCTGGGCGCCTTCGCGGCCGGGGCCGTGATGATCGCCGTCTTCGCGGCGCGCAGTGTTCGCCACCCGGCACCGCTGTTCGACTTGGAGTTGCTGCGAATCCGCTCGTTCGTGCTGGGCAATCTCGGCTCCTTGTTCTTCGCCATGGGCTTCTTCGCCCTGCTGGTGCCGCTGCCCTCATTCATCCAGGACGTGTGGGGGTGGTCGGTGATCGACACCGGCCTCGCCTACGCAGTGGGGCCCGTCGTGTCGTTTCTGGTGTCGCCCCAGGCCGGACGACTGGCTGACCGGATCGGCAACGCCCCCCTGCTGACCGTGGGCTCGGTCTGCGGCGTGGCGGGGCTGGTGTGGCTGCTGCTGACGATCGACACCGAGCCGTCGCTGGCGTCGCTGCTGGTGGGCACGGTGCTGGTCGGCGCGTCGGCCGGGACCGGCTTCTCGCAGCTGGTGGGCGCGGCGCTGCGCGACATCCCCCCGCCGCGCTACGCCATGGCTGCCGCCGGCCGCACCACGTTCTTCCAGCTCTCGGTGGCGCTCGCCATCGCCGTGGCCTTCGCCATGATCGGGACGCCGTCGAGCATCGCCGCCGAGATGGCCGCCTTCAGGGCAGTCTGGCTGGTCTGCGCCGCTGGCTTCCTCTGCAACCTGATCCTGTTCACCCTCATCTACCCCCGCCGCCGCGGGGCCGCCGCTACGACTTATCCGACCAGCCCATAGAGTCGCGTCCATGAAGTTCGGGATCTTCTATGAGCACCAGTTGCCTCGGCCTTGGGGCGAGGGCGACGAGCAGCGGCTCTTCAACGAGGCGCTGGAGCAGGTGGAGCTGGCCGACCGGCTCGGCTTCGACTACGCCTGGGAGGTCGAGCACCACTTCCTGGAGGAGTACTCGCACTCGTCGGCGCCCGAGGTGTTCCTGGCCGCCTGCAGCCAGCGCACCGAGCGGATCCGGCTCGGCCACGGCATCGTGCTGATGCCTCCCGGCTACAACCACCCGGCCCGGGTGGCCGAGCGGATCTCCACCCTCGACCTGGTGTCGGGCGGCCGGGTGGACTTCGGCACCGGCGAGTCGTCGTCGATCCTGGAGCTGGGCGGCTTCGGCGTGGACATCGACCAGAAGCGCCCGGCCTGGCAGGAGGCGGTCGAGCAGTGCTGCAACATGATGGCCATGGACCCGTATCCGGGCTACGACGGCGACTACTTCTCGATGCCGTGCCGCAACGTGGTGCCCAAGCCGGTGCAGAAGCCCCATCCGCCTGTGTGGGTGGCCTGCTCCAACCGGGAGACGATCAAGCTGGCCGCCCGGCTGGGCATCGGCGCGCTCACCTTCTCGTTCGTCGATCCCGGCGACGCGGCCGCCTGGGTGCAGGACTACTACCGGATCCTGGAGACCGAGTGCGTGCCCATCGGCCACGCCGTCAACCCCAACATCGCCATGGTCACCGGCCTGTCAGTGCATCCCGACGCCGACGAGGCCAGGCGCCGGGGCCTAGACGGCTTCCAGTTCTTCGGCTACGGGCTCGGCCACCACTACATCTTCGGCCAGCACAAGCCGGGCCGGACCGACATCTGGGCCGACTACCTCGCCGCTCGGCACACCATCGAGGACAGGGGCACCCAGAGCGGCATCGGCACCCCCGAGCAGGTCCGGAACCATCTGCGGGGCTTCGCCGAGGCCGGCGTGGACCAGGTGGTGTTCATCCAGCAGGGCGGCAACAACCGTCACGACCACATCTGCGAGACCCTCGAACTGTTCGCGGCCGACGTGATGGGCGAGTTCGCGGAGGGCGAGGCCGACCGCGAGCATGCCAAGCTCGAGAGGCTGGCCCCGGCGCTTGACGCGGCCATGGCCCGCAAGGCGCCCATGCGGGCCCTCGACGACGACGAGATCCCGGTGTTCGAGGCCCTGGGCCGCAGCATCGTGACCACCCTGCCCGCTGAGCAGGTCGCCCAAGCAGCCGACACGATCAAGGAATGGGCCAAGACCGACATGCCCATCCACGTCCCCGACGACTTCGGCACCTAGCACCGCTGAGGCTCTTGGAAGCGACAGCGCCGCAAGGGCTGACAGCGGTCCCCTCAGGCGAGCGCCAATGACATGATGATATGATGATCTTATCATCGTGTGATATGATCATCATATGTCTACAGGGATCTTTCGCACGCCCGAGCCGGACAGCGCCGACCTGATCGTCATCGAGGAGATCGGCCGGCTCCGACGCGATCTCGCCCACTATGTGAAGCACCGACCTCGGCGATGGGCGGGGCACCTTCGGCGGATGAACTTCGCCCGAGCCGTGCGAGGCTCGAACTGGATCGAGGGCTACCGGGCTTCACTCGACGATGTGCTCGATGTCATGGAGGACGAGGAGCCGGTCGATGCTGTCGAGCAGACGCGCTCGGCCCTGGCCGGCTACCGCGATGCCATGACATACGTCCTTGAACTCGCGGACGATCAAGTCATGATCGACGAGTCGCTGATCAAGTCGCTGCACTACATGATGACCAAGCACGAGCTGCGGATCCGGCCCGGCCGCTACCGCACCGGCGACGTGTGGGTGGAGGACGAGACCGGTTCGCGCGTCTACCAGGCGCCCGATGCGCGGCTCATCAGCGATCTCATGGGCTCGCTCGTGGAATCGCTCAGCAGCGACGACTCCGTCCCGGTCATGTTCCGCGCCGCGATGGCACACCTCAACTTGGTGATGATCCATCCGTTCCGCGACGGCAACGGGCGGATGGCAAGGGCTCTGCAAACGATGGTGCTGTCCGCGGAGGGCGTCGTCTCGCCGGTGTTCTCGTCCGTGGAGGAGTACCTCGGGCGCAACACCCTCGACTACTACGCGGTGCTCTCCGAGGTCGGGCAGGGCAGCTGGCAGCCGCACAACTCGGCCCGCCCGTGGACCCGGTTCATGCTGAGAGCGCACTACCGGCAGGCCTGGACGCTACAGCGACGCATCCACGAGACCGAGCAGCTCTATGACGGCCTGGCCCAGGTCATCGCCGACCGCGGCGTGCTCCCACGGTCCATCGGAGCCCTCGCCGACGCAGCCCGCGGCCGAAGGCTCCAGCGGTCGATCTACGTGAAGCTCGTCGAAATCACCGACGGTGACCCGATCTCCGACCTCAGCGCCAGCCGGGACCTCAAGGCCCTCGTCGATTCCGGCCTGCTCGATGCCGTCGGCGCGGGGAGAGGCCGCACCTACCACGGCTCGCCGGAACTGCGCTCCCTGTGGGCCGATGTCCGATCGAGCCGGCCGCCCAGAGCGAAGGACGACCCCTACAAGACGCTCGCCCAGCGGTCACTGCCAGGCATCAGCACGAGCGGGACCTGAGGGCCGGAAGGTCCTGCGTCGCGTCGGCGCGGTCAGCTGGCCAAGAGGTCGGGGGTGGGGTTTGGGATTCCTAGCAGGGCGGCTAGAGCGGCGGTGACCTGGTTGCCTACGGCCGGGTTCAGCTCGGGCGGTAGGAGGCCGGCCGCGGTCAGGCGGTCACCCAGGCGGATGAAGATGGCGCAGAAGCGCATGGCGCCGAACACCTCCCAGTAGTGGGGGTCGCGCACCTCACGGCCCGACACCTGCTCGTAGTGGGCGATCGCCTCGGTCCGGGTGGGGTAGCCGTCGAGGCGTTCGACGCCCAGGTCCTCGAACGACATCCGGTCGAACATCAGCCACCAGCCCATGTCGGCCTCGGTCGGGGTCAGGGCGCACACCTCCCAGTCGAGCACCGCCGCGAGCCGGTAGTCCTGAAGGATGATGTTGCCGAGGCGGGCGTCGCCCCAGGTGAGCCCTATCCGTTCGTCGCCGGGGTCGTTGGCCTCGAGCCAGTCCAACGACTCGCACAGCACCGGATGCTCCCGGCCCGCCAACTCGGAGCGCACATGGCGGCGGTACAGGTCGATCTGCATCGCGGTGGTCGGCCGGCCGGCGCCGCTCGGGTCGAGCCAGTCCAGGCCGGCGGCGCGCCAGTCCAGGCCGTGGATCCCGGCGATGGCATCGATGGCCGACAGCACCATCCTCCGCCGCTCGGACGGCGTCGCCTCGTCCACCACGAACCCGGCCTCGGTGTAGCGGGGCACGTCGGCGGGGATCCGCCCCTCGACGAAGCCCATCACGAAGAACGGCGCGCCCAGCACGGCCGGGTCGGGCTCGTATCCCAGCAGCGGCGGCACCGGCGCGGCGCCCGCCGAGGCCACCGCAGCCATCACCCGGTACTGGACCTCCACCGACACCGAGCAGTGCGGGGTCTGGGGCGGGAACATGCCTCCGTCGGCCGGCTCGATGCGCACCACGTAGCGGCTCTCGCAGGTCTCGCCGCCCGACCGCCACGCCGCGTCGAGCATCACCGTCTCGTTGGAGAAGCCGGTGGCCACCGGGATCTCGATGTCGGCCACGGTCAGGCCCTCCCGGTCGGGGAAGGCCCGCTGCAGCCACCGCTGGAGCGCGGCCTGGTAGTGGCTCCGGTCGGTGCGGAACTTCGGTGCGTTGAGCGGCCCGTCCTCGGACTGCTCGCTGTTCACGCCGCCAGTCACCGGCGACGACTCGGTCAGACCTGGGTCTGCTGGGACAGGAACGAGCGCTCGGCCAGGCCGTGCCACTCGGCGATGCCGGCCCGGAACTCGCGCCACGGACCGAGGATCCGGGCGAAGTTGTCGTCCTCGGCGGCCACGCCGTCGAGCACGTTCTCGGTCTCGGCCTTGAAGGCGGCCAGGATCTCCGGCGAGAACTCGCGGATCTGGGCGAAGCCCTTGACCGTCTGCAGGTCGCGCTGGTTGAGCAGGTCGTAGGTGGCCATGGTGTTCATGTTGGCGTAGGCCGCGGCGGCCTTGATCGCCGCCTGGTACTCGGGCGGCAGCTCGTTCCAGCGCTCCAGCGAGAACTGCACCTCCAGCGCGGTGCCCGGCTCCCACCAGCCCGGGTGGTAGTAGTACAGGTCGCCCGAGAACTCGTTGAGGCCCAGGATCAGGTCGTCGGTCGGGCCGACGAACTCGGCGCCGTCGATGGCCCCGGTCTGGATGGCCTGCAGGATCTCGCCGCCGGCCAGCGTCACCTGCTCGCCGCCGAGGTTCTCCAGCACCCGGCCGGCCAGGCCGGGGATGCGCATCTTCAGGCCGTTGATGTCGTCGACGGAGTTGATCTCCTTGGTGAACCAGCCGCCCATCTGGCAGCCGGTGCCGCCCGCGGGGAAGGCGATGATGCCGTGCTCCTCGGCGTAGAACTCGTTGAGCAGGTCGGTGCCGCCGCCCTGGTACAGCCAGGCGTTCTGCTGGCGCTGGGTGAGCCCGAACGGCACCGCGGTGCCGAACTGCTGCACGGGGCTGATGCCCACGTAGTAGTAGGAGGCGGTGTGGCCTGCCTCCACGCCGAGGTCCCGCACCGTCTGGAGCACCTCGAGGCCGCCCACGATCTCGCCCGCGGGGCGGGGGTTGATCCGGAAGCGCCCGCCGGTGAGGTCGCTGACCCTCTCGGCGAAGAACTGGGCCGAGCCGAACAGCGTCACCAGCGCGGTGGGCCAACTCGTGGCCATCTCCCACTCGAGCTCGGGACCGTCGGCGGTGACGGCCACGGTGTCGCTGGGCTCGGGGGCCGCGGCGGCGGCCGTGGTGGTGGTGTCGGGGGTCTCGTCGGGGGCCGCGGCCGGCGCGGGCGCCTCCTCGTCGTCGCCGCAGGCGGCCAGGATCGAGGCGGTCGCCGCGAACCCGGCCACGCCCAGCCCGCCCTTGATGAAGCCCCGCCGGGCCAGGCCCGACGACTCGGTTTGCTCAGGCGTGTCGGCGGCGGCCGTCGGTTCGGTCAGGTCCGTGCCGGTGTGCTCGTTCATGTCGTTTCCCTCCATGGAAAGTGGTCGGTTGGCGGCGATGGTACACACTGCGCCGAGAGCGTGTCGAGAAGGCCGGACCGGCCGGGGTCAACCGAAGCGGAACGTCTCGATCGACGTGTAGGTGATGGCCGGGAAGACGGCCAGGATCACCAGGGCCAGCGCCTGCAGGCCCATGAACGGGAAGGCGCCCTTGTGGATGTCGGCCGTCTTGACCTCCGGGGGGGCCACGCTCTGGAGGTAGAACAGCGAGAAGCCGACGGGCGGCGAGATGAACGCCATGTTGAGGTTCACCGCCATCAGCACCGCGAACCAGATCTTCTCGTCGGGAGTGAACCCGAGGGCGTCCATGGCCGGCACGAAGATCGGCACCACGATGAAGGTGATCTCCAGGAACTCGAGGTTGATGCCCAGCAGGAACACCGCGATCATGGCGATGACCACGAAGCCCCACTTGCCGCCGCCGATCGAGGTCAGCCACTCCGAGGTCTGGTCCGATCCGCCGAGCTGGAAGAACATGGCGCTGAAGAACGTCGAGCAGAACAGCAGCGTCATCACCAGCACCACCACGTTGGTGGTGGAGCGGGCCGCGTCCTTGATCGCCTGCCAGTCGAGCCGCCAGCCGGACCGGGAGATGTGGGTGGCGCCCTCCGAGATCAGCAGCTTGTCGAACAGCCAGTTGAGCCCGGTGAGCAGCAGCGCGCCGAACACGCCCACCGCGCCCGACTCCGACGGCGTGGCGATCCCCTGGAAGATCGAGACCAGCACCCCGAGGATGAGCACCAGCATGGGCACGATGGCGATCAGCACCTCGGCGGCCAGCATCCGGGTGCGCCACAGGATGGCCAGCACCGCCGCGAAGGTGAACACTCCCGCGATCAGCGACGCCCGGGGGCTGGCCAGCAGCATCACCGCGCCCACCATCAGCCCGAGGATCAGCGCGATGACCGCCTTGGTGCGGACGGACGGGTCGCCGGCCAGGGTGCGCTGCTCGGCGGGCATGGCCGGGCCTACCGACGGGCGCAGCCACGACAGGACCAGCACGTAGGCCACGTACAGCCCGCTGAGGATCAGGCCGGGCAGCAGCGCGCCGGCGAACAGCCCAAGGATGCCCACGCCCAGCTGCTGGGCCAGCAGGATCAGCACGATGCTGGGCGGCAGCAGCTGGGCCAGCGTGCCCGAGGCGATGATGGCGCCGGTGGAGAGCTTGTTGTCGTAGCCGAGGCGCACCATGGCGGGCAACGACAGCAGGCCCATCACGATGACGGTGGCGGCCACCACGCCGGTGGCCGCGGCCAGCAGCGTGCCGACCAGCACCACCGCCGCGGCCACGCCGCCCCGCAGCCGGCCCATCAGCATCCCGAAGGCGTTGAGCAGCCGCTCGGCCATGCCGGAGCGCTCGAGGATGGCGCCCATCAGCACGAACAGCGGCACCGCCAGCAGCGTCGGGTCGCTTATCGCTTTGTACCACCGTCCCGGCAGCACGTTGAGCGTGTTGGGGTCGAACACGTCGAGCCAGTCGCCCACGAAGCTGAAGAACAGGGCGGTGGCCGCGAACGAGAAGGCCACGTTGTAGCCCGACAGGATCACCAGCATGAACACCGCGAACATGGTGAGGGCCAGGAACACGCCCGCGTCCATGCCGAAGATCGTCTCCAGGGCGAGCACTCCGATCATCTCGGGCTATTCGATCCGCTGCGGGACGTCGCTCTCGGCGACGGCGCCGTAGTCCTCTCGGCCGATCAGGACGAACCCGGTCTTGATGACCTCGGCCAGGACCTGCAGGCCGAACAGGGCGAACCCCACCAGCAGCATCGTCTTGATGGGCCCCACCGCGAGGCCGCCCGCGTCCACCGCCTCCTCCCAGCTCTGCCACACCCGCCAACCCGCGGGCCACTCGCCGTTGTGGCGCCGGCCGAGCGCCGCGGACGCGTAGTTCTGCAGGATCCGGACGCTCATGAAGACGAACGGCAGCAGCAGCGCGGTGTGCATCCCGAAGTCGAGCGCGGCCTTGGTCCGGTTCGAGAAGTCCGTCCACCAGAAGTCGATGCGGGGGTTCACGCCGTCGCGCACACCGGCGTTGACCGCCACCAGGAACATGAGGCCGAACGACTGCCAGGCCAGGCTGACGACCTCTCCGAAGAGGATGTCCTGTTCGACGTACTCGGCGCCGTAGCGGGTGATCACATTGAAGAACTGCAGGACGAACACCGCCCACGCCAGGAACATCGCGATCCTCAGGGTGACGGTCGGCACGGCCTCGATCCAGCGGCGCAGGCGGTCGAGCCCGGGGTGCCAGGCCGACAGGGCCACCGCGCCCAGCAGCAGGATCCACCACCACCATTCGAACCCGCCGATCAGGTAGCTGGTGTCGGTGAACAGGTGCGCGACCACCGCGGCTGCGAGGGTGGCCGCGGCCACCCACCCCAGCGGGTGCAGAGTCCGCCAGCGCAGCGCGCCCCGGCGGGGCTCCGTCTCAGTCCCGACCGGCATGGCCCGCGACACTAGTGGTCGCCCTCAGCCCGCCGCCCGGTCCGCGGCCGTGTCGTCGTAAGGTTGGGCTGTGACGGACGGCACCTGCACCGTCGGCGCGGCGGAGGTGATCGGCGCCCTGCGGGCCGTGCACGATCCCGAGTACCCCGGCGTCAGCGTGGTCGACATGGGGATGATCGGCCGAGTCGAGATGGCCGGCGGGCGGGCCGCGGTCGAGCTGATCACCACCTTCAGCGGCTGTCCCGCCCTCGATGTGATCTCGTCGGACATCGCGGCTGCGGTCGGGGCGCTCGACGGCGTAACCGGCGTGGAGGTGCGGCGCAGCGCCGAGGCCTGGGACCCGTCCAGGCTCAGCGAGCACGCCCGGGCCGTCATGGCGAGCGACTTCACGGTGGCCGTCGCTATTCCCGGCAAGCCGGCCGAATGCCCCCGCTGCGGCGCGGCGGCCCTGGTGGAGCAGTCGCCGTTCGGGCCGGCCCGGTGCCGGGCCGTGCACCGCTGCGGCGCCTGCCGCGAGGTGGTCGAGGTACTCCGAGCCTGAGGAGTATGGGGTCGCTCAGGGCGAGAGGGTCGTGTCGCAGCGGCGGCATCGGGCGGTCCAGCCCGCGGGAGTGACCGACGTGGCCAGCCAGGCGCCGCACCGGCGGCAGTAGCGGGGCGGATCGAGTTCGGGCAGGCAGCCGTCGCAGCCGGCCCCTCCGCAGCCGACGCAGAAGCGGGCCCGCTCGCTCAAACCGCGGCTGAGAGGCTGCCGATCGGCATGCGCAGGTCGGCCAGCATGTCGAGGTCCTGCTGGGGCGACCGCCCGAGGGTGGTGAGGTAGTTCCCGACGATCAGGGCGTTGATCCCGGCGGTCATGCCCATGGCCTGCAGGTCCCGCAGGGTGATCTCGCGGCCGCCGGCGTAGCGCAGGATCACCGACGGCAGCGCCAGCCGGAACAGCGCGATCCAGCGGATCGCCTCCAGCGCGCCCACCGGCTTGCGGATCTGCAGCGGCGTGCCGGGACGGGGGTTCAGGAAGTTGACGGGCACCTCGCACGGCTCGACCGCCCGTATCTGCTCGATCAGCTCCAAGCGCTGCTCGACGGTCTCGCCCATGCCCAGCAGCACGCCGCAGCACAGCTCCATGCCCGCCTCCCGGACGTAGCCGCAGGTCGCGACCCGCTCGTCGAAGCTGTGGGTGGTGACCACCCGGCCGAAGAACGACCGGCTCGTCTCCAGGTTGTGGTTGTAGCGGTGCACCCCGGCGG
>CAXXIZ010000016.1:0-3386 GCA_963667505.2 Acidimicrobiales bacterium
CGTACAGCTCGCGGGTGGCGCGCGAGTCGTAGAAGCCGATCGACGCCACGCGATGCACCCGGCGCAGCAGCGCGGGATGGGCGACCTCGAAGCGGCGCAGCCGCTTCTCGGCATGCTCCAGGGATCGGCCCTCCGGGGTCGCCAGGTACAGGTGGCCCCAGCTCATCGCCAGCGCCCAGCAGAAGCGCACGGTGTCGGGACGGTCGGGGTAGAACATGCTCATCGGCGGGATGCCGCGCCATCGGCCGACGGCGAACCGGTGGGCCGCCTCGATCGCCCAACTGCACCAGGAATAGCGGACGATGGTGGAGTAGTCGTTCTCCTTGAAGATCCAGTCGAGGTCGGGCAGGTCCTCCAGCGATATCCCGTGGGGATCCCGGTGCAGCACCCGCTCGCTGTAGTTGGGTCGCAGCGGGCGGATGCCGAGCCCGCGGTAGTGGTCCGCGACCGCCTGGTGGAAGGCCGTGGTGGAGGACGTCCGGAACCGCAGCCAGGCGACGTAGGACCGATCGCCATGGTCTCCGTGCCAGCGCTCCCAGGCGGGCCCGGGGTCCGGGAGATCGTGACCGGTCTGCTCCCGGAACAGGGCGCGGCAGGTGGGGCAGGCGCAGGCGTGGCCGGCGCCGAACCACTCGACGTCGTCGGTCATGATGCCGTCGATCCCGGTCGCGTACAGCGTCTCCAGGTAGGCCAGGTAGGCGCGCCGGTAGTGGGGATTGTTGAAACAGAAGGTCCAGCCCTGGTAGTCGTAGCGGCCCGGGTAGGCCGAGCGCGCCCACCGCCCGGTGCGGCCGTCGACCTGCCGCCAGCTCGACAGCGGCACGCCGTCGATGACCGGGTCGGCGTCGCAGTCCTCGCGCAGGTGGGGCCACGAGGCGATGCTCGACCCGCGCTTGCGGAACCGTTGCTCGACCTGCCGCTCGCCCGCCTCGTCGAGCGGGTTGTGGGTGAGGTGGCTGGAGTGGTGCTCGGTCACGCGGATGCCGGCGGCGTGGCAGGCGGCCACGACACGCGCCAGCGTGTCGGTCAGCAACTCCCAGTGGCGGCGAAAGGACCAGCGGAAGTGGGTGGCGCTGAACGTGATGACGTGGTTGATGCCGACCTGGGCGAACGCCTCCGCCTTGCGCGCCAGGTCGGCATCGGTGTCGTGAAAGATCTCCTGGTCGTTGTACCAGAAGAAGGCGAAGCGCGTGTCCCACGGGTCGAAATGCTTCATGATGGGCGACCCAGTCTGCCGGCAGCGAGCCGTCCGGGCAACACCGGCACGCGCTGAGGGAGCGACACATGGCGGAACACATCCGGTTCGAAGAGGGACTGATCGGCGACGGGTTCTCGTACGCATTCGGGATCTCGACGGTGGACCTCACCGGCAACGGCTTTCCGGACATCGTGGCGATGGACACCGACGTCGGCCTCTACTGGTTCGAGAACGACGGCAGCGGGCGCTTCACCCGCCACGTCGTCCACGAGCGCGCGGGCGAGTGGCTGGAGCGGCACGAGATCGCCGACATCGACGGCGACGGCCGGCCGGAGATCGTCAGCGTGGACAACAAGGGCG
Source organism: Acidimicrobiales bacterium (assembly GCA_963667505.2). Lineage (GTDB taxonomy): Bacteria > Actinomycetota > Acidimicrobiia > Acidimicrobiales > Aldehydirespiratoraceae > Aldehydirespirator. The sequence continues at coordinate 1,559 of CAXXIZ010000016.1, forward strand.
GCAGCCTGCTGTGGTTCGCGTTCGACGGCGACCCCCGCGAGCGGCGCTCGTGGTCGCATCACTACATCACCGAGGGCGGCTTCCCCGGCGCCTACGACCTGGCGGTCGCCGACCTGGACGGAGACGGCCGCCTCGACGTCGCCGCGACCAACTGGCGCATCGGCAACGAGGTCGCCTGGTTCGAGAACCGGGGGGACCGATGGGTCAAGCACACCATCGAGGCGGGCATCGGCGAGCCGCGCACCATCCTGGCCGTCGACTTCGACCGCGACGGCCGCATGGACCTGCTGGGCTCGGCCGTCGCCGGCAACCAGGTCGGCTGGTACGAGAATCCCGGCGATCCGGCGGGCGGACCGTGGACGAAGCACGTCATCGACACCTCACCCCAGCCCACGCACGGCGGCCCGGTGGACATGACCGGCGACGGTCACCTCGACGTCGTCATGGCCCTCGGCATGCGGCCGCTGGAGGGGGTCGGCGACGTGCCGCACCAGGTCGTCTGGTACGAGAACCCCGGCGATCCGCGGCAGATTCCGTGGCGCAGGCACGTCATCGCCGAGTCCTTCCCGCAGGCGTTCGAGGCCGTCGCGGCGGATCTCGACGGCGACGGCCGAATCGAGGTGGTGGCCACGGGATGGGAAGATGCCGGCCGTGTTGCCCTCTTCAAGCACGGCGGCGACCCGCGCGGCCCATGGAGCATGCAGGTCCTGAAGGAGGGGTGGACCGCAGCCGACCAGGTGATCCTGGTCGACCTGGACCGCGACGGCCGGCTCGACATCGTCGCCGCCGCCGAGCGCGGCAGCAACGAAGTCCGCTGGTGGCGTAATCTCGGCCCCGCCTGACGCGGCCGGGCCCGCGCGTCAGACCGTAGCGAGCGCAGCGAGCAGCGCCTTCATGTAGCCGATCGAGAAGGCCAGCCCCTGGTAGGCGCGGGTCTGGTCGGCCGAGGCGTCCGGATCGCCTTCCAGCGGGAAGATGTGGTCGGGGCTCAGGCAGCCGTCGAAGCCCACCCGGCGCAACTCCAGCAGGATCTTGAACATGTTCATGTCGCCGTCGTCCAGCAGCACCTCCTCGTAGGCGGCCGACGTCATCAGGCTGCCGCGGATGTTGCGGAAGTGCACCATGAAGATGCGGCCCTTGCGCCCGTAGTTGTGGATCTCCTCCAGCACCAGCGGCAGCCCGCCGGCCTCCGCGCGCGTGCCGCAGCAGTACAGGTAGCCGACGTTGCGGCTCGGGAAGGCGTCGATCACCCGGTGGAACCCCAGCGTCCCCAGCGGCGCGTCCGCCAGCGGCAGGTCGGCCGGGTGCACGCCGATGCGCATCTCGTACTCCTCCGCGATCGGCACCAGCCGCTCGAAGGCGCGGCAGAACTGCCCCCACCAAGCGTCGAGCTCGGCGCGGGCGGGCGGCTCGTCGCGGCCGAAGTGGGGCCAGTAGGCCATGCGCGCGCGGCGCATCTCTTCCTCCGGCCGCTCGGGCGGGCGGCTGCCGGTCAGCCACACGCTCTTGCCCGAGCCGCGGTAGCCGCCGCGGTGCACGGACTCGTAGAAGGTCACCAGGTGGTTGAAGTTGTTGCCCTCGAAGCGCTGGAAGACGAGCCGCAGGCCGGCGTCTCCGTACGCGCGAAGGGTGCGCTCGACGGCGTCCAGCTCCTTCCCGGAGCCCTCCTCGCGGCCCATGAATGCCGCGCTCATGTCCGGCAGGAACACGCTGTTGATATCCAGACCGAACGAGCGGATGCGCTTCTTGAGCGCGGACAGCCCGTCGAGGGGCGGACAGCCCAGGTCGACGCAGTCGACACCGAGCTGGACGATGCGGCGAAGGAAGC
>CAXXIZ010000017.1:0-6334 GCA_963667505.2 Acidimicrobiales bacterium
CATCTCATTCCAGTCCTTGGCGCCACACGGGCGCATCCTGATCACTCTCGGATCGTCGACTGCGAGGCGGTCGGCGCCGCCGTCACCGGCGCTGTCGGCGTCATAGGCACAGATGATGCGGCGGGGCTTCCAGTCCTCGATCCAGGGCGGGACCGAGGAGGCGATACCGGCGGTCGAAGCGACGACGGCGCCGTGCTTGCGGGTCCCCTCGATGCGCAGGCTTCGAGCGGAGATGGCGTCGACGGCGCTCTCGGTGAGGATGACCAGAGCGGGCCGGCTTCGGTCGCAGGGGAGCCAGAAGCCACCGCGCGCCTTGCGCGATCCGGGCGCCATGCCCCTGAACCGCTTTCCGCCATGCTGCGGCGCGGTGCCGAGGATCTCGGCGCCGGTGGAGTGCCCGCTGGCGTTTCGGCAGATGAAGACGGCGTTGAGCCTGTCATCGGCGTAGAGGAGGCCTCGGCTGTGGCAGGCTTCGAGCACGTCGGTGCGGAGGGCGCGCTGACGGATGAGAGCGTCGCGGACCCTGGGCCATGCGCGGGAGCTGGGCCTCGGCAGCCGCAGGTGGCGCGGGGCGGGCTGGAGGGTGGCGGCCTCCCTCCGCCCCTCATGGCCTCCGAGGAAGCGGAGGGCGTCCGGGAAGCGGTACCCCGTTGCATGGATGACGAGATCGATCGCGCCACCCCCTCCCGTGCCGCGCAGGTGGTCGAAGAACTTCTCGCCGTTGATGCTGATGACCGAGCCCTCGCGCCTGAAGCGCGCCCGGTCGGCAGGGTCTTTTCGGTAGCCCAGGGCGGCGGCGACCCGGTCGAGGGGGATGTTGCGGCAGGTGGCGAGGGGATCGCCGCCGCTCATTGTCCCGGCGAAGGTCTACTTGGAAGGGAGGCTCGCGGCGTTCCCGTTCCCGTACCCGTCAACGCTTAAGGGTGCCGGGGAACGGGAACGGGAACGCCTCGTCCTGCGCTTCCGTTGGTGGCGGCAGGGGGCTGCGGCTCCCGGTTCGCCCCGGCGGCTGCGAGGCGATAGCGGCCCTTGGGCGCCCGTTCGATGCGCCCCTCGCGGGTGAGCTTCTCGATGGCGGCCACGACGCTTGCGTTGCGGGCTGCGGCGCGTGAGCGGATCTGGGCTTTCGAGAGCGGCCTCTCGGCCTGTGCGATCACCGTGACGATGCGCTGCTCGACGGTGGCGGGCTCCGGCCTGTCTTCGTCAGCCGCTTTCCGGTGCAGCCGGAAGGCCGGCCCATATCCCTCGTCGACGAGCTCCAGCTCGATGTCGCTGAGGCCCTGGGCGTCGCGATGCTCGACGGTCATGACGATCTTCTTGTCACGCCGGCGCAGGTACAGATTCGAATCGCCCCAGGCATGCAGCTCGCTGCTTCCCCTGAGCGCCTGCCCCGGTCGGCTGCCGCCGCTCTTGCGGGCGTGATGGACGAGCAGGACGGCGGTTTCGAAGCGGCGCTGCAGCTCGCGCAGGAAGCCGAGGATGGGGGCGACCTCCGCGACGGCGTTCTCGTCGACGCTGTGCAGGCGGACCAGGGGGTCGAGGATCAGGAGGCGTGGTTCGATGCGCTCCACCGTCTCCTGCAGGCGCTGGCGATCGCTGCGCTGGTCGAGACGCAGGGTGGGCACGTCGATGACGGCGATGTCGAGGTCGTCGAAGGGGGTGGCGGCGGCGTGGGCGATCCCCTGCAGGCGTTTGCGCACCCGATGGCCGGCGTCCTCGGCCGCGAACAGCAGGACGGTGCCGCTCCCCGCGGAACGGTAGTGGCGCAGGCATGGGACGCCGGTGGCGACGGCGACGGCGAGATCGAGCGCCAGCAGGGATTTGCCGCACTTGGGCTCGCCGCCGACGATGCCCACGGCCTGCTCGGACCACAGCGTGTCCACCATCCACTGCTGTGCCCGGGGACGATCCTCGAGCTCCGCCGGGGTCCGTGTCGGGAAGCCCTTCACCGCCGTGCCCTCTTGGGCTTGGCGGGCTCGTCCAGGATCTCCATGAAGAGCTTCTCGTCGAGAACCTCGCGGTCCTTCTCGGCGCCGGCGGCGAGCAGCATGTCGCCCATGACGGTGAGCGCCCTGGGGTTGCCTGCGGCATGAGCGACCAGGGTGTCCTTGAGGTCTGCGGTCATGAGGCCCGGATTGCCGGCCTGCTCGATCAGATGGTCGAGCAGGGCCGCGAGGTCGCCGGCGTCTGCCTGCGTCATGACCAGGCGCTGGCGGATGCGTGAGGCAATGGGCTGCAGGTCGGGCTGGCGGAGCTTCTCGACCAGACGGTTGTCGCCGCCGAGGACGACCGAGAGGATGGCGCGCGAGTCGAAGTCGGTCGACGCCAGCAGGCGGATCTCGGAGAACACCGAGGGCAGCAGTTCCTGGGCCTCGTCGATGAGCACGACGGGCCGCATGCGGGTGTCGTCGACATGGGCGAGCCAGCGCTCGCGCAGGTTTTTGAAGCTGGACCAGCGGTTGTTGTACATCAGATCGACGCCGAACATCTCGCCGATCTCGCGGTAGAAGTCGGACAGCCTGGAAGACGGGTGGGTGATGGCGCAGACCCTGAGCCCGTCCGAGCGGCTGAGACGGTCGGCGAGCACGCGCAACGACACGCTCTTTCCGGTGCCGGGCTCGCCGGCGATGAGCGCGAAGCCGCCCTGGCGCACGAGATGGCGTTCGATTCTGAGGCAGAAGCTGTCGACGGCGGGGCTCACCATGAGGCTGTCGACCGGCAGGTCGGTGGCGAAGGGGTTCCACTTGAGCCCGTAGAAGGTCAGCAGTTCGCGGTTCATGACGCATCTCCCTGGTCGTCGTCCTCGCCCGGATCGGGCGTTTCGTTGTGGGGCAGCCAGGCCGGCGGCAGGCCCGTTGCGGCCTGGGCGTCGAGCATGCCCTGGAGCAGCGGCGGCAACTCGCCCGCGCCTGTGCTGCCGCCGCCATCGCCGCCGCCGGGGCTCGTGGGGCGGCGGACGCCATCGGCATTGCCGCGCTTGTCGAGAGGGTAGAGGGTGCACAGCCGCGCGCCGCTGCGGCCGTCGACCAGATCGACGCTGCCGAGGTCCCAGCGTGCGTAGCGGATCCAGGGCATGCTCAGGTGGCGCCACGGCTGTGGCACCTGGTAGCGGATGCCCTCGACCGAGACGGTGCCGTCCGAGCGCCTGAGCGTGCGCTTCCTGGTGATACGGAAGGCCGCCTTGAGTTCGGCCGAGCCGGGACACGGCCTCGATGCGTCGACGCTCCCGGCCAGGCGTTCATGCGGCGTCATGCCGAGCTCGCGGTGCACCCGGCGGTGGTACTCCCGCTCGAGCCAGGCGACGGTGGCGTCGTTGAGCATCTTCAGGGTGAGCGCCTCGACGCCTTCGAGCATCGCCATCAGGCGGCCCTCGATTGCAGCCCACCAGACCTCGCACTTGCCGTTCATATGAGGGGCCCCCGAGAGGGTTCGGGAGTGAAGAATGCCGAGCCGGTGCAACCCCTCCTCGACCTCGCCCGCCATCATCGGCGAGCCGTTGTCGCTCATCAGGGACCTCGGCAGGCCGCGCTTCATGAAGGCCTGGCAGAGCCCGTGGACGAAGACCTCGGCGGTCTCGGAGAGATACCACTGAAGGTGGCAGCCGAGCCTGGAGTGGTCGTCGAGGAAGCCGAGCAGGATGGGCGTCTGCCATTTGCCCGACGCGCTCAGCACGCGGCGCTTGCCGTGATGGAAGTCGCAGTGCCACAGCGCGTGGCTGCGCGAGACCTCGTAGCTCAGCACCTCGCGCGTCTCCGCCGGGGGCGCGTCGTCGCCCTCGGACCACTTCCTGCGGCGCTTGCGGACCAGCCCGCGATTGCGCATCGCCCGCGTCAGCGTCGCGTAGGACGGCATCGGGCCGAGCCCGGGGTTCTCCGTCACAAGCTTCTGCAGGTTGTCGTAGTGCAGCTGTCTCGACCACGACGGATGCGCCCGGTACTGCTCGCGCAGCGCCGCGATCAGCGCCGCCGACATGGATCGCTCGCGGCCGATGTCGGCCCGCGGCTTGCGGCGCAGCGCCTTGACCGGATCCCGCTCCTCGGCCCGCGCCTGGTAGTACCAGCGCTCGATCGTGGACACTGCAAAGCGGACAGGGCCCCGGCCCGACGGGTGCTCCCAGTCCCGTTGAGAGAGCCGCTCGAACTCAGCCCGCAGCTGCCCCGCAGGCGGCGGCGAGGCCAGGAGCGGACCGACGATCGCAAAGCGCAAGCGCGCCCACCGGTCGCGGTGGCTCCCTCCGTTGCTGCTGCTCATCCCGGCATCCCTCCCTGGCCGCTGTCAGGCGGGATGCCATGTACGACGCCCTATACGGGCGTGACAGAATCACATTCTGCGGGCAGCAACGGGCCATCGCCGAGCCCGCAGTGGCCCGTCCACGGCTTGAACCAGACCAGGCTCAGCAGCAGGCGCCGGCCGAAGCGCTCGCCCCGTATCCGCCGCAGCACAAAGAGCAGCGGCACCTCCTCGGGCGGCATCGCCAACTCGCCCCGCTTCGCACCCCACGGCTCCGTCGCCGGGAACGCCTCCAGCCACCACGTCCGCCAGCGCCGCAGCGTGGCGACCGGGATCCCCCACTTCCGCTTGATCGTCTGCAACCGCACCCCGCCTCTCAGCACCAGCGCGCTCACCAGAACGAACAGGGCGCCCAGATAGAAGCGGCGCCCGAAGAACCTTACCGACGGGGGAGTCGCTCGCAGGCGGCACTTCGCGCAGCAGAAGCTGAACCGCCGCGTGCCCTCGTCCCTCAGCTCGGGCGCCAGGCCGTACGGCTTGCGCGGATACCTCGCGCTGTGCAGCTTGCCAGGACAGTGTCGGCACCCCGCCTCGCGGCAGCGCGCCGCCTCGGCTTCATCGACATCGTGCAACCACTCCCAGACCAGGGCGTTGCAAAGCATGGAGTGGCAGAAAATGTTGTGCGACATTGGGGCGTCTCAGGCTGATTCACCGTCACCGAGACAAAGCCCCTCGGCGAACTTCCGAGGGGCACCCTCCCCAAAACATCCACTAATCTGAGCGGATCAGACCCCGATCCCCGCTGAAAGCCTGCGCCCTCTCACCTGGGCCGGGCGTTGCTCGCCGTCCACGTGATGCCGCGCGGCCGACCGGACCCGCAACCGGGGTCCTAGCGGCCTTCCCCGGCGGCGTTGCGTTCGTCCTCGGCGAACATCTCTTCCAGCTCCCGGGTCCAGTGCTTCGTCTCGCTCCGAACCCGATAGTAGTAGATCGCTACCGCGGCGCAGCGCGGCTTGCGTATTCCACGCTGGAGCGCCCGCCCGCGGCGCTACCTCTCCGACCGGGCCTCCGACCAGGCTGAGCCGAAGTCCTTGAGGCCGAACTCAAGATCGACATCGCCCTCGTCCGTGCAGATGCCCACCGTGAGAACGTCGCCGCGTTTCAGCGCCGTGACCGTCGCTTCATCTACGAAGTAGTCCGCCCATCCACGGTAATGCGTCCGGGGCTGTGGAACGGTGTAGACGGCCTCCCGCTCGACGGGTATTCCGCCGTCCACGCTGAGCGTAACGCTGCCGGCCGCCCCGTCGGAGCCAGCGCAGCCTCCGACCGAATGCCCCTCGACCTTCATCGGATAGCCCGACGCCGTCCGTTCGGACGACAGCGTCGCCGTGCTTTCCAAGGCGGTGCCCTGCCGGCGTTCCTGGCTTCTCCAGAGCAGACGTTTCCCGTCGACTGCGATCGCCGCAAGATCGACCGCGAACACTAGGGAAAGTCTGAACAACGCCATCTTCGCGGTTACGAGGGGGAGAGGGGGCTTGGATTTGAAGCGCGACGATAGTCCGGGCGGGCCGAGGGCTGCTTTCGTCGCGGGATGCGGGGCGAAGGGGCGATATCCGCGTCGATCCGCCGCATTCCCCGTCGTCCCGCCGGCGGCGGGCAGACTGCTCCCCTCTCATCCCGTCGCGTAGCGGCCCGCAATCAGCAGGTTCGAGAACCCCAGCAGCAAGGCGATGCGCTGCCTGTTCTTCGCCACGCCCCGGTAGCGCACCTTGGCGTAGCCGAAGTGCCGCTTCACGTACAGGAACGGATGCTCAACCTTCGCCCGCACCGACGCCTTGCGCGTCTCGGCCGCCGCTGCGGCACTACTCTCACCCAGAAGCCGGCGCCGCCCCGGCCTCATCGCCACACGCCACTCGACACCGCCATCCCGGTGCTCGGGACGCTTCTCCACCCCCTGGTAGCCTGCGTCGCCCCACGCCGTCGTCTCGGCACCATGCAGCAGCGCTCCCGCCTGCGTCACGTCGCTCGCGTTGGCCGCCGTCGTCACCACGCTGTGTGCCAGACCAGACCCGGCGTCCACCCCGATGTGCGCCTTCATCCCGAA
>CAXXIZ010000018.1:0-2025 GCA_963667505.2 Acidimicrobiales bacterium
CTGCACGCGCGTCCAGGCCCAATGCGCCGCGTCGGGACTCCCCTCGCGATGGAACACGTGCGCCGCCTTCCAGACGTACTCGACCACGTGGATGATGTCGAGTATCACGGTGACGTCGACGCCGTAGGCGGCGGCGCCCACCTCGACGAGGTCGAGCTGCGTCTCGGCCCCGTCGACGAGCACGACCCAGCGCTTGACGCGCTCCGGGTCGTGGCGCTCGGCTTCCAGCATCGCCTCGGCGACCACCTCGGCCGGCTCGTGTTCGAGGCTCGCCCACACCCGTTTGGCCACCGGGCGGGGCCGCACCGCCGGGGTCTTGGCCTTCTTGGTCTTCTTGGTATTGTCCGCCGGCTGTCGGGGCATCAAGCTCTGCAGGAATTCCTCCGGGCTGCGCACGAACGGCGCGACCGCGTAAACGGCGGCCACCGTTGCCATGCGCTTCGAGTGCTTCTTCTCGCCCGGCCGCAGGCGGTTGAACACGGAGAGCGGCTCGCGTTGCTGCCGGCGCCTCGCGGCCGCCTTGCGCGTCGCCTCGCGCAGGTCATCGCGATGCAGCACCACGCCCTTGCCGTCGAAGGTGAGCACCACCACCGACTCGTCGGCGACCGGCTCGCCCGCCGCCGCACGGCGGTCCTCGTAGAAAGCGTCGAAGTCCTCGGCCGCGCGGGCCACCAACTGTTCCGCCTGCCGCTTGGGCACATCGGCCCCGGTATGGCGAGACAGCTCGAACAGCGCTTCGTCGAACGACCGCGAGGCGGCCGCTTCCGCTACCCGGCGCCGCACCTCCAGCGAGTAAAGCTCGGCCGGCAGGTTCAGTGACGCATCGAGCGGATGGAGACTCTCGTGACCGGGATGCGCGTAGCCCAGGCGCTCGACCGACACCGTGCCGAAGGTCGTCTCCAGCTGCCGGCCGTGCAGCCGCCGCTCCGAACGCTCGACGCCGTCGGCCCCCTCGACCGGCTCCGCCGCCTCCCCCGGGCTGCGCTGATCGAGGTGCCCTTGCAGGAGCTTGCGCAGCAACTCCTGACCCCGCCGGTGCAACTCCCGTTCGAGGTCGCTCTCGCTCATCTGCAGGGCCTCGCGCGAAGACAGGTAGGCTTTGACATCGCCGTATACGGCGTCGGACGCCGCATAGGGCGCCGGGGCGGGTGCAGCGGTGCGGCGGGGAACAACTTGCATGGCTCAACCCTCCCGAAGCCGCCGCTTCGCATCCCGGATCACAGGATAGACGAGAACCGTCTTGGGCGCCGCCCCGGCGCGGCGGCCGTGCCGGTCCATGCGCCCGCGACCGCTGGTCGCGCCCAACGCGACCCAGTTGGCGGCGCGGTAGCATCCCCCGTGGTGGCGGCGCGCATCGACCAGCGTCTCCACCAGCCAGGGCTCGAGGTGATAGTGCCGCGGCCAGTCCACCACCAAATGCTGGATGCCGCGCGCCAGCACCGCGCTGGCCAGGTTCTTCACCCCGACCCACGGCAACAACAGGAAGCGGCTGTTGTTGACTACGTGCTGCAGATTCCGCGCCCGAGTCCCATCGTCCCAGCCGACCCAGCGGTCCCGCGCCGCCATGCGCCAGGCCGGGCTCGAGAACTGCAGGCAGCCGACCACCGCGCCGGCCGGCCGCGACGCAAACACCAGATAGCGCAACTGGGCGCCGAACGGGACCTTGTGCCCGAGGTAGTGGTAGCGTCCCATCAGCTCCCGGAACAGCAGGCGCTGGGCAGGCTCGCGCACCCGCTCGAACTCCAGCGGCTCGATGTCGCGCACGCTGCCCACCAGCGGCGCTCCCGGCTCGCCCGCCGCCGTGTGGGGGACGCGGGTGACCGAACCGACCGCGCGGCCTTGACGCTTGTCGGGCAGCACCAGTGCACCATCCGCGTCGAGCCGCTCGAGGAACTCCCGGCACTCCCGCGCCTTCAACCGCCCGTTCGGGCGCCGCCACCGCAACAGCTCGCACACGGTGCGCGCCAACTCCATCCGGCTCAAACCCGAACACTCGCGCACGACCTCGCCGATCAGCGCCACCTC
>CAXXIZ010000019.1:0-5238 GCA_963667505.2 Acidimicrobiales bacterium
CGATGGGACTGAAGGCGGTGCGGATGAGCACCTGGGCCTGCTCCTCGACCACCGCCTGGAGGCGGGTCCACATCACCTCGTGGTCGATGGCAGAACGCCCGTTCGACGAGCAGGCTGTGCCTGGCGCCTTCGCGGGAGCGGCCGCGGGCGAGGGGACCGCGGCGGACCGCGGGTCGCCGCGTTCGGCCGGCTCGTGCGGGGCCCCCGGCTCCGCCCGACGGGTCATGACGATGTTGCCTGGCACCTTCGCAGGAGCGGCTGCGGCCGAGGGGGCCGGAGCGGACCGCGGGTCGCCGCGTTCGGCCGGCTCGTGCAGGGCCCCCGGCTCCGCCCGGCGGGTCATGACGATGTTGCCGGCGGTGTCGATCCGGGCATCGAAGCGCGGCGACACGAAGGTCGTGGTCTGGGGCTCGACGATCAGCGCCGGGCCGCAAACCGTGTCCCCCGGCACGAGGTCCGCCCGGCGATAGCAGGCGGCCTTCGTCGCCTCCCCCGAGTGGTCGAGGGTCAGGGTCCGGGCGCCGACGGGCTCGGGCGCGGCGGGCCGCGTGCAGTCGCCGGCGCGCGGCGGGGCTTCGGGGGTGGTGGAGACCCGCACCGACCAGTTCATCACCTCGATCGCCACGCCCGGGACGATGCGACCGTACAGACGGGTGTAGTCCGCCTCGAAGGCGGCAACCAGATGCGCGACCCCGGCGGCATCGAGCGCGCGACGCGGAACGCCGACCTCGATCTCGTGACCCTGGCCGCGATAGCGCATGAACGCGGTGCGGGTCACGGTGAGCGGGGCACCGCCCGAGCCGGCCTCCACGACCGCCGCGGCCTCGCTCCGCATGTCTTCGAGCAGCGCATCCACCGCGGCCGCGTCGAAGTCGGCAACCCGGACGTAGTGGCTGCGCACCACCTCGAACGACACCGGAGCCGAGAGAAACCCGACCGCGGACCCGGCGCCCGGGTTCGGGGGGATGACGATCTCGCGCACCCCGACCTTCTCCGCCACGCGCGTGGCATGCAGGGGACCGTTCCCGCCGAACGCGACCATCGCGCAGTCTTCCAGGTTCTTCCCCTGCTCCACCGCGTGCATGCGCGCCGCGTTGGCCATGGTCTCGTCCACCATCTGCGATATGCCGTCGGCGCCGTCCGTTGCGCCGGTGCCGAGACTGGCCCCGATGTCGCGCTCGATGGCGCGGCGGGCGAGGTCGAGGTCGAGCCGCAGGCGGCCTTCCGCGAAGGCGTCGGGGTCGAGATAGCCGGCCACGGCGTCGGCATCGGTCACCGTCGGTCGACTGCCCCCGCGCCCGTAGCAGGCGGGCCCGGGATCGGAGCCCGCGCTGCGGGGCCCAATGCGCAGTCGCGAAAGCTCGTCGACGCTCGCGATGGAGCCGCCGCCGGCTCCGATCTCGATCATCTCGGTCACCGGGATCCGCACCGGCAGGCCGCTGCCCTTGATGAACCGCTCGGCCCGTGCGATCTCGAACGCGCGCGAGGTCCGCGGCTCGCCGTGCTCGACGAGGCACACCTTCGCGGTCGTTCCTCCCATGTCGAACGACAGCGCATGGGCGCATCCACGCGATCGGGCGACGCCGGCGGCGAGGATCGCGCCGCCACTCGGTCCCGACTCGACCAGCCGGACGGGGAACCCGAGCGCGGCCGCGAGCGTCGTCATGCCGCCGCCGGAGGTCATCAGGTAGAGCGGGCAGTCGAAGCCCCCTTCCCGGAGACTCCGGGCGAGGTCGGTCAGGTATCCCTTCATCAACGGCTTGATGCAGGCGTCGGCCACCGTCGTGGAGAGCCGGTCGAACTCGCGGACCTCGGGCGACACCTCGCACGATAGACTGACCGGAAGTCCGGGGTGCCGACTCTCGACGATGTCCCGGACCGCCTTCTCGTGCGCGGGATTGGCGTAGGCGTGCAGCAGGCAGACGGCCAGACTCTCGATGCCGCCGGCCACCAGCGTGTCGACCGCCCGGTGCACGCTTTCGGGGTCGAGCGGCTCGAGGACCTGCCCGGCCGCGGCGACCCGCTCCGCGACGGTCGCGACCCTCTCCCTCGGCACCAGGGTGTCGGGCTTCTCGATGCAGAGGTCGTACTGGTCGTAGCGGCGCTCGTAGGCGATCTCGAGGATGTCCCTGAACCCCTCCGTGACGATGGCGCCGACGGTCGCGCCGGTGCGCTCGATCAGGGCGTTGGTGGCGAGCGTGGTCCCGTGGATGACCGCGCCGATGTCCGGCGGGGCGAGCTTCGCCCGCGCCAGCGCCAGCCGCAGCCCATCCAGCACCCCCCGCACCGGATCGCCCGGTGTGGTGAGCACCTTGCTGGTGAGGCATGAGCCGCCGCGCTCGACCGCCACGTCGGTGAACGTGCCGCCGATGTCCACCCCGACCCGGTATTTTTCAGGCGATTTGTTCATGACTTGATTGCCATTGGGACTTCCTGCACGCAGGACGCATCGATCCGATCGTATTACGCGTGCGTGCCGACGAACCTCTCGAGTCCGATTGCGGCGTGCGTGGTCGAAGCGCACAATCAGGCGGAACCGGTTTCCGCCGATGAAGAATTCACGCGATGTCGGTCAACTCGCACAGTGTATCCGCCAACAGTCTGAACTACTCCGCTCGCAACGACGTTCGGCGCCAGGCCAATCCAATCCGGCGCGACGCAGGCATGGCAAGGCGGGAGAGCGAGATGCCCGTTCCCTCGGCGATCTGGGCGTCGGCCGCGAGCCGCGGCACGAGAGTGACGCCGATGCCCGCCGCGACCATCTGCACCAGGGTGTGCAGGCTGCTGGCTTCGAACTGCGCCCGCGCGATCGTGTCGCCCATCTCGCAGACGGCCAGCGCGTGACCGCGCAGGCAGTGACCTTCTTCCAGCAGCAGGAGGCGTTCGCCCGCGAGCGCATCGAGCGATACCTCAGAGGATATCGATGGGTTATTTTTCCTATTCTCCCGTCCCTGCTGTAAAGCAGTACCTGATTCCCCTCGATTCTAAGTAAGCGTATGGTCCGGCGCATGATGCGTTGCGCCGAGGATTTCCAGGCCGTGGCCCCGCCGAACGCCAGCACCGACGAACGTCCGTTGGTGGCTGCGCAGACGTCGGCATCGGTCGCTTCGGTTTCGACTGACCGGAGAACGTGCTGCGCGCAGGAACGCGCGCGAGCCGACGCGGCAGAGGCGCGCTACGAGGCGCTTCGCCTGGCAGAGATTGAAGCCCGCAGCCGGGCGGGCAGCTACAAGGGGCTTTTCGAGCAGTGCCGTGCGAAGCTGAATGCAGTGCGTGAGGAGCTGAAGAGGGTTTGTCGGACAGCGAAAGACGCGCTGGCTGTGCAAGCGGAGAGGGACCGGCTGCAGAGGTTGCTCGACGAGGCCGGTGTGGACACTCGCAAGCGCGCGACGGTGACTTCGTTGCGCATCGAGGTCGGTCGCCTGAGTGGCGAACTCGCCAAGGAGAAGGAGAAGAACCGGCAGTTGGAGGAGCACAAAGCGGCGCTGGAGCAGGAAGTCGAGACGCTGCGTTCGACCCGTTCGGTCCTGTCGGGGGCGCTGTTCGGCTCCAGGAGTGAGCGGCAGAACAGACCGGGGAGCGCTCGTGCGCGCGGCCAGCACAAGGGCAAGCCGGGGCACGGCCGTAGCGCACGGCCCGCGGTTGAGACGAAGGACGAACGTCACGACCCGCCCGCACAGACCCGCCTGTGCTCGTGCTGCGGCAAACCGTATGTCGCCAATGGCGAGCGGGTCTCGGAGCTCATCGAGATCACCGTCAAGGCCCATGTGCGCCGGATTGTGCGTGGGCGCTGGCGTGCGGCCTGCGAGTGCGATGGCTCCCCTGCCGAGGTGTGCGCGCCGCCGCCACCACGGCTGTTTACCGGCACGGCGTTCGGGATCAGCGTGTGGGTGCGTTATCTCTATGAACGCTATGCCCACCACCGGCCCTGTCGCCAAGTGGCGGCATGGCTGTGCGACCAGGGTCTGGCGATGTCGCCGGGGACACTGGCCGACACCACACAGCGCTTTGTGGCGCTGTTCGAGCCGCTCTACGATGCGTTGCTGGCCCATCAGAACCAGGCGACGGTGCTCCATGCCGACGAGACCAGTTGGCGCATCCAGGCGCTGGGCACCGATGGGAGTTCACGCCGCGCCTGGCTCTGGACCTCGGTATCGAGCGACGCCGTGTTGTTCCATATCGACCCCTCGCGTAGCGCCGAAGCCGCACGGAAGTTGTTGACCGGCCTCGTCGGCCCGGTGTTCCTGGTCTGTGACCGTTTCAGCGCCTACAAGAAGCTCGCGCGAGACCTCGCCGGCATGGTGGTGCTTTGCTGGTGTTGGGCCCATATTCGCCGCGACTACATCAAGTGCGCGGCAGGCCAGGACACTCTCGAACCATGGCGGGATCAGTGGCTCCAGCGCATTGGCGGGATCTACCATCTGAACAAGGCGCGGCTCGCGCACTACACGCCCGGCGCCCCCCTCCAGAGCGCGGCTTTCGAGACAGCGCACAGCGCGTTGAACGACGCCCTCGACGCGCTGTTCGCACAGGCCGAACGCGAACGGGCCGCCCTGGCGCACAACGCACGCCAGCTCCAGCCGCTGCGCTCGATGCTCGAGCATCGCGAAGGGTTGACGCGGTTCGTCGAGCATCCGCAGATTGCGATGGACAACAACATCGCCGAGGGCTCGCACAGGGGGGCCGTCATCGGGCGCAAGCTCAGCTTCGGCTCCGACAGCCTCGACGGTGCACGGCTGACGGCGGTCATGTACAGCGTTCTCGGTACCCTGGAGAAGAACGGTCTTGATGTGCAGCGCTGGCTGACCGATTGGCTCACCGCCTGCGCCGAACATGGCCGCTCGCCGCCCCGGGACCTGCAAGCCTGGCTGCCATGGACGATGAGCGAAGACAGAGCACGCGCGTACACCAAGGCGACCTGAGCGACGGGGTCGAGTGCCGGTACTACGGACGCGACTTCACCGCCGAGGAGATGGCGCTGCTGCGCACGCTCATCGCCACCGAGCCACAGCCGACCCGCGCCGCTCTGTCCAGGGAGTTCTGCCGGCGCACCGGCTGGCTCAAGCCCGATGGGGGTCTCAAGGACATGATGGCGAGGGTCACCATGCTCGCCATGCACAGGGACGCACGGATCGTCTTGCCGGCGCCGAAAGGCAAGCAGGGCCGGCCCAAGCCGATCACCTTCGGGCCGCACACCGACCCCCCACTTCTCCCGCCACCGACCCGCCTCGACGAGGT
>CAXXIZ010000020.1:0-11718 GCA_963667505.2 Acidimicrobiales bacterium
CCGCTCCACCGCCCGCCTCCAGTCGGCGTAGGCGGCATCGGAGTCCTGGCCCGGGCCGGGCACCGCCTCGAACTCCAGTTCCCAATGCTCGGCGACCGCGTCGAGCGAGGGCCACACGCCCGTCGCCAGCCCGGCCAGGTAGGCCGCGCCCGCCGCGGTCGCCTCCTGGAGCCTGGGGCGCTGGACCGGCACGCCGAGCTGGTCGGCCTGTAGCTGCAATAGGAAGTCCATGACCGACGCGCCGCCGTCCACCCGCAGACTGCGCACCGGCGTGTCGGTGGCGGCCGCCATGGCCTCCACCACGTCCCGGGTCTGGTAGGCCATGGCCTCCACCGCCGCTCGGGCGATCTCGGGCCGGCCCGTCCCTCGGGTCAGGCCCACGATCAAGCCTCGGGCGTAGGGGTCCCAGTGCGGGCTGCCGAGCCCAGCGAAGGCCGGCACGAAGTACACCCCGCCGGTGGATTCGCACTCCGCCGCGAGACTCTCGGTCTCGGAGGCGTCGGAGATCATCCGCAGGCCGTCGCGGAGCCACTGGATCGCCGCGCCCGTGGCGAAGATCGCCCCTTCGAGCGCGTAAGTGGCCTTGCGGCCCTCGGGGGTGTCGAGCAGCCAAGCGACGGTGGTGAGCAGGCCGTCGGCGGGGGGCGGCACCTCGTCGCCCACGTTCATGAGGACGAACGAGCCGGTGCCGTAGGTGTTCTTGGCGTCGCCGGGCGAGAAGGCGGCCTGCCCGAACAGGGCGGCGTGCTGGTCTCCGGCCACCCCCGTCACCGGGATGCGCAGACCGCCGGCCGCGTCCGGCACGGTGGTTCCGAAGCTGCCGCTGGAGGCCCGCACCTCGGGCAGGCACCCGTCGGGGACGCCGAACAGGGCGCACAGCTCCGGATCCCAGTTCAGCGAGCCGATGTCGAACAGCATGGTGCGGCCGGCGTTGGTGGCGTCGGTGGCGTGGACCGCTCCGCCGGTCAGGTTCCACACGATCCAACTGTCCACCGTCCCCACCGCCAAGTCGGGATCGGCGGCCACGCCGCCCTCGGTCAGCATCCACTCGATCTTCGAGGCCGAGAAGTACGGGTCGAGCACGAGGCCGGTCCGCTCCCTCACCAACGGCAGGGCACCGGCCCGGTGCAGCTCGTCGCAGCGGGCCGCGGTGCGGCGGTCCTGCCAGACGATGGCCGGATGGACGGGCTCGGAGCGCCGTCGGCTCCACGCCACCACCGTCTCTCGCTGGTTGGTGACCCCGATGGCGGCGGGCGGATCGTCGAGTCGGCCGGCCACCTCGACGAGGGTGGACTGGACCGCGGCCCAGATCTCCGCGGCGTCGTGCTCGACCCGGCCGGGCTCGGGGAAGTATTGAGTGAACTCCTGCTGGGCCACCTCGACGATGCGGCCGGCCTGGTCGAACGCGATGGTGCGCACGCTGGTGGTGCCCGCGTCGATGGCCAGTACGACCGTCATGCGGCCGATCCGAACAGCAGTTCCGCGGCCCGCTCCACCCCCGGATCGCTCTGCAGCGTCTCGGCCGTCTCGAGCATGGCGAGCATGGTACGACGGCGCAGGAAGTCCTCCATCGACAGGATGTGCTCGTGACGGGCCATGACCATGACCTCCGCCGCGGAGCACTCCACAAGGTCGCTGAGGGGCTCGCCCAGCTCGGGGGCGTCCTCCACCAGGTCGGTCACCTCCAGGGCGCGCCGGCCGTGGAGGCGCCACAGCCGAGCCGCGGCCGCCTCGTCGATGCCCGCCCGGACTGCGCAGCGGCCGAGACGGTCCCGCACGCCCTGGGGCGGCTCGCCGTACCAGGCACGGTCACCGACGGCCGGTTCGAGCCCGCAGCGGCGGGCGGCGGCCACCACCTCGTCGCCGACGTTGAGGCAGTCGCTGAGCTTGCCGCCCAGTATTGAGATCGTGCCCCGCTGCTTGTCGGCCTCCACCGAGTGGCGGCGCGACAACTCGGTCCAGTCGCGGTCGGTGTCGGCGCCGTCGCCGACCACCAGCGGACGGACGCCGCAGCGGTAGGCGATCACGTCCTCGTCGCGCAGCGGCCGGGGCAGCCGCAGCCGGGCGTTGGCCTGCTCCAGCAGGAAGTCGCGGTCGTCCTGGGTGACCGACACCTCGGCGTCGTCGACCCGGGTGTCGGTGGTGCCGATCAGGGAGCGGTGGCCCATCGGGATGACGTAGAACAGGCGCTGGTCATCGTCGAAGAAGGCCAGGATCCGTCCCGACTCGGTCACCTTGGGCACCACGATGTGGGCGCCCTTCGAGAAGCACAGATCCGAGTTCAGCGTGGCCCCGGTGAGCGCGGCCAGGTCGGCGGCGTAGGGGCCGGCCGCGTTGACCAGCACCCGGCCGACACGGTGTGGCCGGTCCCGGTGAGGCGGTCGGTGACCCCGGCCCGCCAGCGGCCGGCGGCGCGCTCGGCGCCGTCGAGGCGCAGCCGCGACACCGCGGTCGCTCCGTGCTCCACGGCGTCCAGCAGGAGCTGCAGCACGAAGCGGGCATCGTTGTCGACCAGTAGGTAGTCCGAGTACTCGACGGCTCCCCGCACGCCGTCGGAGTCCACGGCTGGTTCGGCCGTCGACAGCGCATTCCTCGAGAGCCGTCGGGGCCGTCCGGTGGCGAACCTCCCCAGCGCCCAGTAGGCGTGGGCGCCCAGCGCGGCGTAGGTCGGCGAGTACGGCGACGTGGGTCCGAGGGCGGCCAGGAACCGGACCTCCCGGAGCTGGCTGGCGTAGGAGCGGGCCAGCAGGTTGCGGGAGCGGCACAGCCCGGCGACCAGCCCGAGCTCGTAGGACTGCAGGTACTTGAAGCCTCCCCAGACCAGATTCGACGACTCCTGGCTGACTCCCGACCCGAAGTCCTCGGACTCGATGAGCGCCACCCGCAGCCCGTGGGCGGCCAGCGCCAGCGCCGAGATGGCCCCGTTGATCCCTCCGCCCACGACGAGGGCGTCGTGATCCTCGGCGGTCAGCCGCTCCAGATGCCGGTCTCTGGCCTTGGACGAGTGGAGTCCGGCATCCGCGGTCCCGGCCGCGGCTTCGTCGATCATTCAGGTCCGACGGGATCGCGGGACGGCAGGGGGAAGTCCCACTGGCCGCCCAAGCGCGCCGACAGGGTCTTGGCGGCCGTGCACACCAGGGCGGCGCACTTGTTGATCGTCTCGCCGTCCAGGCGTGTCGCCGGGCCCGAGATGCCGATGGAGGCGCGGATGTTGCCCCCGATGTCGACCACGGGCGAGGCCACACAGCGCACCCCGGTGTTGAGCTCCTCGTTGTCCAAGGCGAAGCCCCGCTGCGCGGTCGTCGCGAGGTCGCTGAGCAATTCTCCCCTGTCGGTGATGGTGTGCTCGGTGAACCTCTCGAGGGAGTCGAGGTCGATGACCCGCCGCAGCTCCTCGGCGGAGTCGCGGCAGTAGAGGGCCTTGCCGGTGGAGGTGGCGTGGACCACGACCGGCGCGCCGATCTCCGTCTCGACCGTGATCTTGCGGGCCAGCCGCTCCCGGGCGATGTAGACGCCCCCGGCCATGGTCCGGTGTGCGAGGTGGACCGACTCGCCCGTCACGTTCATCAGGTCGAGCATAAGAGGGCGGGCCTGCGACACCAGGTCCATGTTCCGCAGCAGGGATCCGGCCAACTGCACCACCCCGGCGCCCAGCGTGTAGGTCTTGTTGGACTCGTCGCGGTGGACATAGCCCCGGTTCCTGAGAACGGCCAGCAGCCGGTGCACATGGCCGTTGTCAGCGTCGAGCATCCGGGCCAGCTCGCTCAGCCCGACCGGGCCGGAGGTAGACCCGAGCGCCTCCAGCACGTCGAGGCCGGTCATCAGCGCCCCGCCCACTCGGCGCTCTGCGCCTGCCATCTCAGCCTCTTCCGCCTTCTGTGGCGAGGTCCGAGCCCGCCGGTGCTGCCAGCACGGCCCGCACCGCTTCGGGCGGCCGGCCGATCGGCGTCTCCACCCCGACGGCGGCCCCCGTCTTCGCCGACCGCTGTGCGGCCAGTGCGGCCGCGAGAATGTCGCGCCCCTCGGCCAGGGTGAGCACCGGTTCTCGTCCCGTGGCGATCGTGTCGAGAAGGCTGCGGGTCGCCCCGATGAACGAGTGCTCCCAGCCGGTCTCGCACTCGTAGGCTTCGACCTTCCCGTCGGCGTAGCTGACCACCGGCGGCGAGTCGCCGATCCGGCCGTGGCCCCGGTTGACCCAGATCACTCCGGAGGTGCCGGTGATCTCCATCCTGTCGTCCTGCGCGTAGTGGGCGGTGCCCTCGATCAGCAACTCCTGCGAGTACACCACCTCCAGGTTCGCGACCGCCCCGGACTCGTACCGCATCGAGACCAGCGACGGGGAGTCGAGCTCGAAGGACAGCACGAAAGTGGACCCGATCCAGGCGTGCACCTCCGCGGGCTGGCCCAGCACGACCCACGCCAGCGAGAACTTGTGATGGCCGTCGTCGAACACCAGCGGACCGCCGCCGCACTGCTCGGGCCGGTGGCGCCACAGCAGCGCCGAGAGCGGGATGTCCCACGCGTCGGGGCTGTAGCCGGCGTTGCTCTTGAGCCGCACCGACAGCGGCTCGCCGATCAGGCCCTGCTCGACGAGCTCCAGGGCCTTGAGCACCGGCGGGTAGAACAGGAAGTTCTCGTAGAGGCGGACCACTCGTGACGACTCCGCAGCCGCGCTCAGCAGCCGGTCGGCGTCGTCCAGGTTGAGCGACAGAGGCTTCTGCATCGACACGTGCAGGTCGCAGCCGACGGCGAACGAAGCGATCTCGTAGTGAAGGTGGTGCGGGACGATGATCTCGACCAGGTCCACCAGACCCGACTGGCACAGCTCGCGGTAGTCCTCGAATATCGCCGCCTCGGGAAGTCCCCACTGGGTGGCCTTGGACGCCGCGTTGTCGGGATCCACGTCGCAGAGCGCGACGATGCGGGCGTCGTCGCGGCCCTCGTAGCCGAGGACGTGGAGATCCGAGATCCGGCCGCAGCCGATGATTCCGACCCGAAGCATGACTACTCCTTGAGGGCCCCGGAGAGCAGGCCCCGGACGAAGTGCTTCTGGAAGACGAAGAAGATGACGACGGTGGGAATGCTGGCGATCACGGCCAGGGAGGCCTGGGTGCCGTAGGCCACCGTGAACTGGCCCTTCACGTTGAGCAGGCCGAGCATGATCGTGGCCACGTCGTCGCGGGCGCTGGTGAACACCAGCGGGTACAGGAAGTCGTTCCAGATGAACGTGAACTGCAGCGTGGCCAGGGCGGCGAGGGCCGGTCTGGCCAGCGGCAGCATCACCCGCCAGAAGACCTGGCCCTCGCTGGCGCCGTCGATCAGGGCCGCGTACCGCAGCGAGTCGGGGATCTGATCGAAGAAGTTGCGCATGACCAGCGTGCAGATCGAGAACCCGACCGCGGAGTGGATCAGGATCATGGGCCACAGGGTGTTGAGCAGGTCGAGGTCCCGGAACAGCGTGAACAGCGGCACCAGCAGCACCTGGGGAGGCACGAAGAGCCCCGAGACGATGACCAGCTGGATGAGGGTCCCTCCCCGGGGCCGGAACTTGGCCAGCGCGTACCCGATGAGGGTCCCGCCCGCGATGGAGACCGCCACCGCGGGAATGGCCACATGGAACGAGTTGACGAGGTAGCGGACGGTGTTGGCGGTCTGCCACACGTCCACGTAGTTGGCGAAGGTCAGCTCGCCGGTGAGCGCCCAGATGCCGCGCCGGGCGATCTCCGCGTTGGTCTTGAGCGAGGTGGACACCACGCCGGCCACCGGCACCAGATACGCCGCTACGAACAGCGCGATGAACGCCATCCCGACGCGGCGGCGCACGACTCGGCCGCGTCGTTCCGGGGCGAGCCGGGCCGGAGTGGCGGCGGCTTCGCTACTCGACATAGCTGCCTCTCCGGCCCCACCAGGTGAGCCCGCCGATGACGACCAGCGTCATGACGAACAGGATCAGCGACACTGCGCTGGCCAGGCCCTGCTCGTGCTGGCGGAACAGGATCCGCCACACCAGCATCGGCATCGTCTCGGTCTCCCGGACCGGTCCTCCCTGGGTCATGGCGTACACCAGGTCGAAGTTGCGCAGCGAGTTGATGGCGATGAGCGAGAGCACCACCGTCGTGATGGGCCGCAGCAGCGGCAC
Source organism: Acidimicrobiales bacterium (assembly GCA_963667505.2). GTDB lineage: Bacteria > Actinomycetota > Acidimicrobiia > Acidimicrobiales > Aldehydirespiratoraceae > Aldehydirespirator. The sequence goes on from CAXXIZ010000020.1 coordinate 6,140, forward strand.
GATCACCCGGCGGAACACCTGGAACTGGCCCGCGCCGTCGACCCGGGCCGCCTCGACCAACTCCGACGAGATCGACGTCAGCCCGGCCAGGTACAGGATCATGGCCAGCACGGCCTGCTGCCATGTCCAGGCGATGAAGACCGCGTACAGGGCGGTGGACCGGTTCGCCAGCCACGCCTCCTGGAAGCCCTCCATCCCCACCGCGCCCAGCACCTGGTTGATCAGGCCGTCACCGGGCTGGTAGATCCAGATCCAGACCTGGCCCACCACCACCAGGCTGATGGAGATCGGCACGAACAGCGCCGACTTCATGATCGCGGCGAAGCGGCTGTTGGCCTGCAGGACCATGGCCGCGGCCAGACCCAGCGCCGGCGGGATCAACGCGCCGAACAGCGTCCATACCAGGGTGATCCGGATCGACTTGCGGACGTGCTCGTTGGTGAACGCCTCGGTGAAGTTGGCGAGACCGATCCATTCGCTCGACTGGCCCAGCAGGCTGGCGTCGGTGAAGCTCAGCCGCAGGGCCATCGCGGTCGGCAGCACCACGATGGCCGCGAACAGCGCTATGGGCGGCCCCATGAAGAGAAGGGCCCAACGCGTTGTCGGCTTCAAGTAGGCCGCCTCCTGGTATGCGCTCGCCCGATGCCCGACATCGAGGCTAGGGCGCGAGCCTCAGCCGCAGGCGGCGCCGGACCCCTTCGACCTGGGGTCCGGCGCCGCCGGGGCTGGTCGTCCTGCGGTGGTCTCGGTTCGCTAGCCGGCGAAGGCGGCTTGGGCGTCGGACTGGGCGCTCGCCTGGAGATCGGCGTAGCTCGACGGGTCGTCCATGAAGGCCTGGAACATGTCCAGACCGACCTCGGCGACCGGGGGCGGCGTGGCCAGGTCGTAGTTGAAGGAGTACGAGTCGGCCCTGCCGACCTCCTCCAGCGCCTTGGCCATCACCGGGTTGAGCTGGCTGGTGTCCGCGTTGGAGTTCGGCGGCAGCGCGCCCTGCTCCAGCGCCCACTTGAGCTGGTTGTCCGGCTGGGCGTAGTGGACCAGCAGCGCCATGGCGCCCTCCGGGTTGGCGGCGTCGGCCGGCACGGCCCAGCCGTCGATGGGTCCGAGAGCGGCGTTCTCGATGGCGGGGTCCATGACCGGGAAGTTGAAGAAGTCGTAGTCGGTGACCGGCTCGAGCCCGATGCCGTTCCAGTAGCCGGTGATCCATGTGCCCATCAGCGTCATGGCGGCCTCGCCGTTGGCGACCTGGTCGGCCGCGTCGGTCCAGTCGTAGGCGTTGGCGTCGTCCACGAAGAAGCCGGCGTCCACCATCTCCTTCCACAGCTCCAGAGCATGGGCGACCTCGGGATCCTCATAGGAGGCCTCACCCGACATCAACTGGGCCCGATAGTCGGGGCCGGCGGTGCGCAGGATCAGGAAGTCGAACCAGAACTGGGCGGGCCAGCGGAACTGCGATCCCAGCGCGAAAGGCTTGACGCCCGTCGCGGCGATCTGCTCGGCCGCTGCGTACAGCTCCTCGCCGGTGGTCGGCATCTCGGTGACGCCGGCCTCGGCCATCACATGCGGGTTGTAGAAGAACGCCACGTAGTGGAATCCGAACGGCAGCAGGTGCGGCTCGCCGCCGTAGATGCCGGCGTCGACCAGGGCCTGGGGAAGGCGTTCCACACGTCGGCATCGTCGAAGGCCGCGGTGATGGGCTGCAGGTGGCCGTTGTCGTACACCGACTGGGTCCGGGCGCCGGCCCAGTACGAGAAGATGTCGGGCGGCTCGCCGCCGGCCAGGGCGATGAGGATCTGGTCCTTGAAGGCCTCGTGCTCGATCGGGCTGACGACCGCGTCGCCGCCCGCCCATGTGCCGTTGATGTCGAGGATGCCCTGCTGGCCGAGGTCGGAGCCGTAGTAGTGGCCTACCGACACCTCGCCGAGCCCCATCGGCGCCTCTTCGGGCGCCTCTGTGGTGGCCGGGGCCTCCTCCGGAGCGGCCGCCGTGGTGGTCGTCTCGGCCGGTTGGGCCTCCGGCTCGTCGGCCTCGTCGTCGCCGCACGCCGCGGCGACGAGGGCAAACGCGGCGAGAACTGGCAGCAGCCAGCCCAGACGCATCTTGGTGCGCATACTCATGTGCCTTCCCTCCTGGGTTCGTGTGAGTTCAGCGCGGCCTTGTGCCCGCGCCGCCCGGACAATACCAGGCAATGCCAAATAGTCAACACCTTTGCGAGATGATCAATGCGCCTGGGGTCGGCGCGGTCAGTCCAGCCGCCCGACGTCTATGTCGGCACCCCGGTGAGCTTGCGTGATGAGGCGCGCCTGGAGCGTGCGCCAGCGGGTGGACTCTGCCCTGCCGTGCCCGTGGGCGCCATGGGCGGCCTCGGCTCGGCGTCGTTCGAGCACAGAGCCGTCGACCAGCAGGTCGAGGCGCCGGGCATGGGCGTCGAGCTCGACGAGGTCGCCGTCCCGTACCAGTCCCAGCGGTCCCAGCGCGCCCTCCGGCGCCACGTGCAGCACGACCGTCCCGAAGGCGGTGCCGCTCATGCGGGCATCGGAGACCCGGACCATGTCGGTCACGCCCGCGGCCGCCAGCTTCCTCGGGATGGGGACCGCTCCCGCCTCCGGCATTCCGGCCGCGGCCGGGCCGCATCCCCGCAGCACGAGCACCGAGTCGGCGGTCGCATCGACATGGTCGACGCGGGCCTGCATGTCCTCCACCCCGTCGAACACCAGGGCCGGTCCGCGGTGCGACAGCAGCCCTGGGCGTCGCCGCGCCCGCCTTGAGGACGGCGCCGTCGGGCGCCAGCGATCCGAACAGCGCCACCAGGCTCGGCTCGGCCGACACGGGATCGTCGAGAGGGCGCAGCGCCGAGGCCCATTCCGGCGCGCCGTCCGCACGCCCTCCAGCCATGCGCCGAGAGGGGATCCGAGGGCGGTGGCCGCCTCGAGGTCGAGCCTGGGGGCCAGCTCGGCCAGCAGGGCGGGCACGCCCCCGGCGTCGTGCAGGTCGTCGAGGAAGCCCGCTCCTGTGGGTCGGCAGTCGACGATCACCGGAACCGACGCGGCCGCCTCGCCCAGCTCCGCCAGCGACAGGTCGACGCCGGCCCGTCCGGCCAGCGCCAGCAGGTGGACGACTGCGTTGGTGGAACCGCCGACCGCGCCCAGAGCCACCGCCGCGTTGATGAAGCTGGACTTGGTGAGGATCCGCTGTGGGGTCAACGCCTCGCCGACCATCTCGACGATCCGGCGCCCCGAGCGGCCGCCGGCCCGGAGGCGGTCCCCGCTGGGCGCCGGCGCGGTGGCCGATCCCGGCACGGCCAGACCGAGAACCTCGGCCATGATGGCCATCGTCGAGGCGGTCCCCATGACCATGCAGGTGCCGCCGGTCGGGGCGAGCACCTCCGTGGCCGCCCGGATCTCGGCCTCGCTCACATCGCCGGCCCGGTGGCCGGCCCACAGCCGCCGGCAGTCGGTGCAGGCGCCGATGCGCTCGCCCCGCCACCGCGACGCGATCATCGGTCCGGCCACGACCTCCAGCACCGGCCGTCCCGCGGAGACCGCGCCCATCAGGTGGCCGGGGACGGTCTTGTCGCAGCCCCCCAGCAGCACCGCGGCGTCCATGGGCTGGGCCCGCACGAGTTCCTCGACCTCGAGGGCGAGCAGGTTGCGGAACATCATGCTGGTCGGATCCAGGAAGACCTCGCCCAGAGACGTGGTCGGGAAGGCCATGGGCAGCCCGCCCGCCTCCACCACGCCCCGGCAGACCGCGTCCAGCAGACCGGGCATGTCGCGGTGGCAGGGCGTGAAGTCGCTGATCGAATGGCCCACGCCGATGATCGGGCGGTCGGTGTCGGTCTCGTCGTAGCCGGCCGACGCCAGGAACACCGAGCGGACGAAACGGCTGAACCCGGGATCCCCGTAGGAGGTCGGACCCTGGTGGATGCCGCCGGCCGCGGTCGTCGTCACAGGCTCATGCGGTGCCGGAGGGCCTGCGTGTCCTCCACCCAGTTCCCCACATTCCAGCGGCCGAAGGCCTCGATGGATCCCTGGGGGTCGTCGCCGTAGTACACGGGAACGTGCACCAGCCCTACGCCGCCGTGCTCGAAGACACGGTCCAGCGCGGCGACCAACTGCTCGGCGCCGCCCGCTCCCGATGCAGCCTCCACTCCCTCGATCGACGAAGCCAGCTGCACGTAGTCCACCGCCGCATCGTCGTAGGTCGCGTAGGCCTCGCCGTACTGGGCCTGCTGGAGGCCGGAGATGGCGCCCATCCTGCGGTTGTCCAGCACCACCACCGCGCCCCGGGCACCGTGGACCACGCCGTCCACCAGCGCCTGCGGGTTCATCAGGAACGAGCCGTCCCCGACCACCGACAGCGAGTAGGGCGCGTCATCGCTGAGCGCGGTGGCCAGCAGCGCCGAGGTGCCGAACCCCATGTAGCTGGCGCCGCCGTCGGTGAAGCTCTCATCGGGCGAGTCGTCCTGGCTCACCTGGAACGCGGTGGCCTGGACGTCTCCCGCGTCGAACCAGCGGAACGCGCCGTGACGGGACGCCCAGTCGTCGATGATTCGCAGCGCGGCGGCCTGCGACAGCACGGGCTCGTCCCAGCGTGAGTCATTCAACAGCACCGGGTCGGTGCGAGCCTTGAGATAGCGGTCCCACTCGGCCCGCGCCGACGCGCAGTCCGAGAGCCACGGGACGGAGCGGTCGCCGCGGCCTCCGAGACGGTCGAGCTCGTCGCACAGTGCCTCGAGGGTTCGCTCCAGGTCGCCCACCAGTGCGGTGGTGTTGGCGTAGTGGGTGGCGGTCGCCGGATCCGCGTTGATGTTCACGACCTCGCGCACGTTCGGGTACCCGGTGCGGGAGCAGTCCGACTGGCAGACCGCCCGGGCGCCGAGCACGACCAGCGTGTCGGCGTGCTCCATGGCGAAGTTTCCCGAGATGGATCCCTTGGACCCGCCGACCATCATGTTGCGAGGGTTGTCGTGACCGAGGGCGCCCACGGAGTTCGGCGACAGCACGGCCACCCCGTCCACGGCCTGAAGGAACCGGTCCAGGGTCGGGCCCAGCGAGCGGGCCCCGCCGCCTGCTTTCACTACTGTTCGTTCGGCCCCGTTCAGTAGGCGGGCCGCGGCGGCGATCCTCGCCGGCTCGGCCGCCCCCAGGCGGATCCCTCCGCCGCGGGGCAGGCGGCGCAGGTTGAAGTCCCGGACCGTCTCCGGCTGGGTGTTGAGCGGCAGCAGCAGGAAGAAGGGGCCTGCCCGGTAGGGATCATCGACCACTGCGGCCCCCTGCTGGAGGGCGTGGGTGACCGCGTGGGGAGTGTGGAGGCTGTAGCTGCCTCCCATCATGGCGGTCAGCCGCAGCCACCCGGACTGCACCGATCCGGGCAGGTCCTGCATGTTGGGACCCTCGGCCTCGGTGGTGGCGTCGCCGTAGAGGTGCCACACGCCGACGCCGTTGAGCGCGGACGTGAGCGAGCCGGCGAAGGCGTGCAGCGCGCCCGGGCCGATGGACGTGACCACCGCGGCCCGTTCGCCGGTGGCGATGCGGAGCGCGCTGGCTGCGTGGGCGGCCTCCGTCTCGTGGCGCACC
>CAXXIZ010000021.1:0-17279 GCA_963667505.2 Acidimicrobiales bacterium
TCGCCCTCGTAGCAGTCGTCATCGAACAGCGGCACCCTGATCTCAACCTCACGTTGACCGTTGGGAATCTCCGCTTGGAACGTCGTCAGCGTCATGTAGTCGTCCGGGGCGCTGGAGCAGGCCTGCGAGGTGCCGCGTGCCGCCAGTGGCGGTGCTGCCCGCGACGATCTGGTAGCTCACCACCACGTCCTCGGTCACCGGATCCAGCGAAGTCACCGTGAACACCAGCTCCCGGCTGCCCGGACCCTCAGTGGCCACGAAGCGGGACGACTCGAAGCCGATGCCCGGCGGCGGCGGCCGGCGGACCACCACCTCCGCGGCCTGCCCGTGGAACGTCACCGTCGGGAACAGCCCCCGCAAGGGCGCGACGGCGCCGTCGGTCTCGCAGGCGAACCGCACCCCCAGCACCCCCACCCCGCCGCTGCTCACATCCTCAGAAGCCTCGAAATCCAGCCAATGCTCCGACACGAACTCCCGCGTCGGACCCCAAGTCCGGATCCGCGGCAGGCTGCAGACCGCCGATGCACAAGAACTGCAGACCCGGCCGAGCCGCCAGAAGCTCTGCCACCAGCGCATCCCGGTCGGACTCGAACGCTTCCCCCTCCTCGCAGCACAAAGCCGCCGCGGTGGCCGCCTCCTCCGCCGCCAGATCAGCCGTCAACCCGGCCCGGCCGCCCCGACCAGCCCACAGCACGAACAGCGTCAACAGCACCAGCACCGGCACCAGCAGCACCAGCTCCAACGACACCGACCCCGCGTCACCCCCAAGCCCCCGCCGCAGCCGGCCGCTGCCAGTCCTTCTAAGGCTTGCCCGCGGCCCGGCCCAGGCGTGCCCGACCTCGGAGCTCCCGCTCACGACATGCAGACATCCATACAGCCCTAGAGGATATGGCGAACACCCCCATCTCCCTAGCCCAGAACCAGCCCCGCCAGGCCGCTAGCCAGAATCGCCAGCGACGGCCGCAAGCTATCGAAGCCCGGATGCCACGACCAAAAGTGCAACTCGGGGCCGCACAGACGGCAAAAGTGTGACTTTCTAAGCCCAAAACCCGAGAAAGTGCAACTGGAGGGCGCTGAACCGGGCATCAGTGCGACTTTCTGGCGGGAAAACGGCGAAGCCGCCGGACCTGAACCTGTACTTGAGAGTTATCACGTCAGCCGCCTGCGCCGCCGCAGTGGCCGGACCGGCCGGGTAGGATGAATCAGCGTGCTAGGAGATTGCCGGTGATCGCCAGAATACCTTTGGTCTTGGACCCGCAGCCTGAAGGGGGCTACACCGTCACATCGCCGCTGCTGCCGGAGCTGATCACCGAGGGCGAGACGGTGTCCGACGCCCTGGCCAACGCCAAGGACGCCTTCGCCGCCGTCATGGAGATCTACGAGGACAGGGGGCACCCGCTGCCGTCGAGCATCTGCTAGGACGACGCGGTCACGGCAGCCAGCCGCTCGGCGCGTGAAGCGCCACACCGCCAGAGGTGAGGACCGGGTCAGGCAAGGGGTTGGCCCGGATCGTCTGGGGATAGATCGGGAATGCGTCGGAGGCGGCCCGCGCGAGATGCGATGAGCGTCGCCTAGGCGGGAAGGCGACGATGACGCGCTTGTGCGGGAAGCGGAGCTGAACAGACTCGATCGGCGGCACGAGGTCGCTGTCGCCAGAAACGACCATCGCCGTGTCGAAGAGGTCGTCGGCGGCGTCCTCCAGAAGGCGCACGGCGATATTGACGTCGGTCTTCTTCTCTTCGTTCTTCCTCCACACGTTCCCGCACTTGAAGCACTTGGCGGTGCTCGAGAGGAAATGGCCGAAGTCGATCTCGATCCCTCCCCTCGCGTGCAGCGCATCGATGTAGACAGCTTGATGAGCCGCCTTGGCGGGGCTGTCCTTCATCCGGCTGGTGAAGTAGCGGACTAGGTCCAACTGCTCGCCGGGCCCGAGAAGCGAAGCACACAGGCCGCGAAGGTCGAGCCACCTCGACTCCCGGAGGCCAGCGTCGCGCAGCCCGTAGTAGAGGTTGAACCCGTCGATGTAGGCGGTCACCCGCAGCGCTCCCATAAGCGCGGGGAGCGTACTGCGATGCAGCTTGCAACCGAGACTAGGCCACGTTATAGTTCTGCCCAGAACCCCCCCGAGGTGAGTAGCCTCGGGCCAAGCAGCCCCGGCGCAAGCCGGGGCTGTGTCTTTGCGGGTGCAGCACTGCGGCTAGCTCGCCTCCTACTCGGCCTCAAGGACGCACTGGGGGAAGTCGTGGCGGTTGGCGGGGCGCGCCATGGCTGGAACCCTCTACAGCAGGGCGGGCTCTACGTGAAGCAGGTCGCTGACGTTGCGCACGCGGTCGGGCGGCGCGACTCGGCTGGCGATCTCCTCGATGCGCGAGACGGTCACGGCGCGGCGACCCTGCACCATCTGCTGAGCCCAGGGCTGCTGGTCGACGAGCGTGTCGAGCAGGAACACCCGCTTGCCGTGCTCGTAGGCGAGCCGGGCCTGCATCCTGGCGCCCGACGTGCTCGACGCCTCGATCACGACCGTGCCCTGGCTGATGCCGGAGGTGACCTCGTTGCGCTTGCCGAACGTCCACCTGGCCGGAGTGGCCGTGGGGAAGAACTGCGACACGATCAGCCCGCCCGACGCCACGATGTCCTCACCGAGATCCCGGTTGGCGGCCGGCGCCAGCCGCGTGATCCCCGAGGGCAGCACCGCGATCGTGCGCCCGCCGCACTCCAGGGCCTGCCGGTGCGCGGCCGCGTCGATGCCCAAAGCGAGCCCCGACGTGACCGCGATGCCCTCCCCCACCAGCGAGCGCACCACTCGGCGAGCCTGCCGGATCCCCTCAGGGGTGGCCGCCCGGGTGCCGACCACGGCGACGCTGCGGGCGTCGAGGTCGGCGTCGAGGTCTCCCCGGTAGAACAGGAAGGGCGGCAGGTTGTGGATCAGCCGCAGGTTGAGCGGGAAGTCGTCGTCGAGCACGGTCGTCAGGCGCGCCCCGACGGCGGCGGCGGCCCGGTACTCCGAGTCCGCTCTCGCCCGAGCGGCCGCCCAGTCGTCCGTCGCGGCGGTCGAGATCACCCATCGGGACGTGTGAGCCTTGGCGTTGGACTCGACTACGTCGCCGGCCATCAGGCCGTCCAGGGATCGCTCGCGGTGAGCCTGCCGGGCGAGAACCCCCCAGTCGCACCGGTCGCCGCCAGAGGTCAGGCTGCACAGCGCCAGCACGTCTCGCTGGACGGAGGTCATGTCGAGCATCTGACCGCTCCCCTGCTTGTATACGAACGCCTGTTCGTGGCTGTGGCTACCCTACCGTAGCCTGCCGACACTGAATTGCGGCGGCAAGGCAGCAGAGCGGCTAGTCAAGGCGGTTAGAAAAGTGCATCTCGGGGCCGCACGGACGGCAACAGTGTGACTTTCTGGGGCCAAAGTCCGAGAAAGTGCAACTGGAGGGCCCTGAACCGGCTGTCAGTTCGACTTTCTGGCGGGGAAGCCCCGCCTCGGGCCATGCAGCCCCGAGCACGCCGGGATGCAGGCATGAGTGACAAGCCGCAGGTCATGCAGTAGATTCGCCGTCACACCCCCTCGCTATTGTGAGGACATTGCCGATGAGGGCACCGTTCGGGCCGAGGCTCATCGGTCGCGCCGAGGATGGGGAGAGACCGATGGACACCGAGGACACGATGGCCGCGAGCGTGCGGGGCAGGGTCGGCAAGTCTCTGCCGTATGCCGAACTGGTGGCGGCGTGAGCGCCGTCGCCTCGGTGCTGCCGATCCTCACGGAGGCCGAGGCCATAGCGTCCCGCAACCGGATGTGGGCCGCGGGGGCGGACATCCCGTCGTGGGTCGACCCGCGTCATGTCGGATTGGATCAGTTCTTCACGCGGCCCGAGGTCGCCGCCGCGTGCCACGACGACCTGCTGGCGCGGATGCGCTCCGACCACGCCCCCCTCGACGAGTACCGGTTCGTGGAGCCCAGCGCGGGCGCGGGCGCGTTCTACGACCTGCTGCCACCCGGGCGGCGCATAGGGCTCGACATCCTCCCGGTGCGCTCGGACCTGGAACGGGCCGACTTCCTGACGTGGGCGCCGCCCGCGGATCGTGGCCGGTACGCCGTTGTCGGCAACCCTCCCTTCGGGTGTCGGGCATGGCTGGCGCTGGCCTTCGTCAACCGCGCCGCGGTGTTCGCGGACTATGTGGGGATGATCCTGCCGATGGCGTTCCAGTCAGACGGCAAGGGCAGTCCCAAGCATCGAGTGAGCGGTCTGCGGCTCGTTCATTCCGAGCCTCTGCCCGGCGACAGTTTCACCGACCTGGAGGGCCGCCCCGCGAAGATCAACGCGCTCTGGCAAGTGTGGCAGCGCGGCGTGAACGACCACCGCCAGACCGCGACCTGCGACGAATGGATCGACCTGTTCACCGTGGACCAGCGCAAGGAGCGGCTCTGCGGCCAGGAGCGCATGTCCGAGGCGGACTGGTTCCTTCAGCGCACGTTCTTCGCCGATCCTCCCCGGCTGGTGCGCTGCTTCTCGGAGGTCCGCTACGTCTGCGGCTACGGCATCGTCATCCACAAGGCGCACGATCTAGTGACGGAGGCACTCGGCGGCACCGACTGGCGCAACTACAGCAACCTCTCAGCCCACAACGCCCGCCACATCAGCATGTACCACATCCGCCGAGCACTAACCGACGCCGGATTCGTTGAAAGTGCATCTACAAGCCGCATCTACGGTTCTAGTGTGACTTTTTCGGACTCTCGAATCCAAAAAAGTGCATGTCGGGGCCGCACAGACGGCAACAGTGTGACTTTCTAGGGTCTCGGCCCGAGAAAGTCACACGCCCTAGCCAACGCCGAGGACGCCTTCGCCACCGTCATGGAGATCTACGAGGCCGGCCAGCGATCCGCTCGGCGTCGGCGGCAATCTGTTCGCATCCGGCGGCGCGCTCTTGCTGCTCGGCGAGGTAGGTGGCGACGATGGGCAGGTTCTGCTGGTGCGCGGGGAGGTCCTCCACGGCGGCCTCCAGCGCTGCGGGCAGTCGGTCTGCCAGATCGCGGATCCTCGCGGCAGTCTCGGCTGCGGGCAGTCGGAGCCTCTCGGCGGTGAGCAGCATCGCCTCGGGCTGGTCGGCGCTGCTGATCTCGTAGTCGGAGCCGATCTTCATCGCAGTGCGCAGGTCCTCAACCTTCTCGCCTGCGAGGCGGTAGGGCATCCACGAACAGGTGTCATACAGCGGTGCGAGCTGTCTGGCCGCACCCCTCAGCAGCAGTCCGTAGTTCTTGGAGTGACCGTCGTTGCCGACGATGAGCCACTGGTAGGCGAGCAGGTCGCGGAACATCTCGACCATCTGCGTGGAGCCCGGAGAGTCCACCTCCGCCAGCATGTCTGCTATCTCCTGGGGTCCGGGGCCGCCCATGTGCTGATACTTGAGATTGGGGGGATAGCCGAGCGCCTGGCAGAGGTCCTCCTGGTGCACGCGCACGAGCTTGCCGTCGGCGCGGGTGCGGTCGAAGCGCCTAACGACGAGTCCTTCGACGTCGCCGCGTGAGATGACGGCGGTGCCTGCCGCGGGGAGCCCCATGCGGCTCGCGGCGGACAGAGCGATGTGCTCTAGCAGCGACTCATGGGGGTAGGGGCCGTCGCGGGTCACCTTGATAATGTGGCTCGACGGCTCCGCTCCCCACGGCACCGCCCAGCCCGCATCGGTCGACCGCAGAGCGATCTTGGGTTGCACGCCCGCGAGGCTGAACCCTCTCGTGGCCGCGAAGGGCTCGGGACGGTAGGCGGGGTCGTCTCGCAGCTTCTCCAGCCAGTCGAAGACGGCGTCGTCGCTGATCGGGTCGAGGCCCCCGTCGCCAGCGAGCAGCGCCTCGGTGTTCTCGGGCGGGCAGAACTGCACCGCGCCGGCGCAGTCCTCGCCCATCTTGGTGCCCAGCAGCTTCAGTCGATGGTAGAAGTGCAGGCCGTGCTCGCTGAGCAGAGACCCCAGCAGCGTGTCGTTGTCCGGCAGCAGCCCTTCGAGCCAGCGCCCCAGCCTCTTGCCGGTCACCGCTCGCTCGCCTACCGGAATCAGCGTCGAGAGAGGCGTGCCGTGGCTGTCGATGTAGGCCGCGTCGTACGCGAAGGCCGGAGTGTTGGGCCGCGTCAGGTCCAGCCGGCCGGCGAGTCTGGCCTCAATGAGGACGTCGAGGATCACAGCCCAGGAAGCGCGGGATCGGCGAGAGACGCTACGTGGGCCTCGAGGTCGAGGTCGGGCTCCGGGGCGGGGATCAGCTCGATCTGGTAGCCGAGGTGGTGCACCAGCCGGCACAGCAGCCTGATCCCCAGCGGCAGCTTGCCGTTCTCGGCGTCGCAGACCCAGCGGCGGCTCGTGCCCGCCAACGCGGCGAGCTCCGCTTGGGTGAGCCCCTGCTGGCGGCGCATGTCCCGCAGCGCAGCCGCGAGCTCATAGGGACGCTTGATATGGCGCCTGGGGGTCTTCGTGCCCGCCATGATCCGCTCCTTCGAGTGTCACGATAAGATTACATACGCAGTGTATAACCATACCGTGACATCTGCAATATGTAATGTTATAGTTATACCAAGAGGTCGCTAGACGGCCGGTTGGGCGCTCCCACCGCGGTGAGGAGGTTAGTCGTTGTCTAGGATTGTTCCTATTGCTGTTGGGTTTCGGCTGGATTTGCCGGTTAGCTCTAGGACTAGGTTCTCCTTGCCTTCGGTCTCTGAGTCGTCGCAGATGGTTACCTCGAGGGTGGCGGTCTGGACGGTGGGGGCCATGGTCACGGTGCCGGTGCCGGCGGACGAGCCTGACGGCCATACGAAGTCCACGCCGGACGAGCACGATGTGCCGCCGACCGCGGAGGCGCCCGACACGATCCGGTAGCTGACCGAGGCCGCAGCCGCACTGGTGTGGTCGCGCTCCACGGTGAACGTCATCTTGCCGGCGTCCTCCCACACGCTGCGGTCCGCGGCGATCCACCAGCCGTCGTCGTCGTCAGTTGATAGTCCCCACCGCCACCGAGTCGATGAACTGCAGGCTGTCGGGATTGGAGAGCACCAGCAGGAACGTCTCGTCGTACTCGTCGGCCGAGTCGCCGATGAGCGGCACCGAGACCGTCGCCGTGGTGACCCCCGCCGCGAACCGCACCGTGCCCGACGCCGACGTGTAGTCCTCGCCGGGCTTGGCCGCCCGGTCGCCCGCGAGGACCGCACCACCGTCGTGTAGTCGATGCGCCCCGCCCGCAGCCCAGGCTGGTCCAGCGTCAGGGTGAAGTCCACCGAGTCGCCCGACTCGGACGCGGCGGCGTCGGCCACCGACACGGTCGGCAGGTCGTCGTTGAGGATGGTGATCCAGGCCTGGGTGCGGGCCAGGGTCAGCCCCTGCGGGTTGCTCAGCACCACCAGGAACTTCTCGTCGCGCTCGACAACGTCGTCGGATAGGACCGTGGCGGCGCTGATGTACCCGGATTGGAAGTGCTTCGAGATGGTCATGGTGCCCCGGCCGTTCCCGTGCACCTTGAAGTCGACGCCCTTAGTGGCGGCCTCGTCTCCGAGCGAGGGCGCCTCCACCACCTGCCAGTCCACTTTCACAGGCTGCGGCGCAGGCCCGTCGAGCAAGGCGGTGACCCAGAGGCCGGGCGCCCCGCTCTCGGAGACGTTCTCAGAGAACGACTTGTCGGACACGGTGAGCGTCGGCAGGGTGGCGTCCTCGGTGATGGTGGCGGTCGCCGACGACGGGTTCCCCAGCGTCGCCCCTACCGGGTCGCTCAAGCTCAGCGTGAACGTCTCGTCGCTCTCCGACACGGAGTCCCGTCTGAGCCACACCTTCAGCGGCGCGCCGGTGGTCCTGGCCGGGATGGTCAGCGTGCCGCTCATCGAGTAGTAGTCGTCGCCGGCGGTGGCGGTGCCGTCGGCGGTGGCGTAGTCGACGGTCACATCACTGTTGCTGGCCCGGTTGAGCGACACCCAGAACGGCATTTGCGACTGGTCCTCCCTGGCCCGGGTGTCGGCGACGGCCACCTCGGGCGTGGTGTCGTCGTCGATGATGGTGGCCGTGGCCGATGCGTCGGCCAGAGTCGCCCCGACCACGTTGCTCAAGCCGAGCGTGAACGTCTCGTCGCTCTCGGCGCTGCTGTCCTGAGTGATCGTCACGTCCACCGACGCGCCGGTGGACGCCGCGGGGATGGTCAGCGTGCCGCTGGCCGAGGCGTAGTCGGCGCCGGCGGTGGCGGTGCCGTCGGCGGTGGCGTAATCGACGGTCACGTCGTCGGCGCTGATCGTGTCCATCGTCACCCGCAGCCTCGCGGTGCCGACATACTCGTTGACCTCGATGTCGGCCACCGAGACCGCCGGTGTGGTGTCGTCGTCGATGATGGTCACGGTCGCCGAGCCGTCGCCCTCCCCGTTGCGCAGCGGGGCCGCGAGGTAGGTGAGGTTGCGGTTGCGGGAGTCGTCGAGGATCTGCAGCGTGAACGTCTCGTCGTCCTCCACGGCGGTGTCGCCGGTGACCGCCACGGTGACGGTGGCGGTGGTGGTCCCCTTCGGGATCGTCACCGTCGAGTCGACCGCGGTGTAGTCCGAGCCGGCGGTGGCGGTGCCGTCCACGGTGGCGTAGGCCGCGGTCACGTCCTCGTCGTCGACCCGGTTCAAATTGATGGTGAACACCGCCTTCCCGGCGCTCTCGGCGACATCGAGGACGGCGATGCTGTCCACGTACGGCGGCGACTCGTCGTCCCAGACCCGTCCGTTCCCGTTGCCCGCCGAGGCGGCATTAACCCTGTTGCTGAAGTTGAGGTCGTAGGACACGTTGGAGTAGGGATAGATCGCTCCAGCGACGTTGGATGCGACTTGGTTGTTGGTGAGGGGCACGGCGATCACCTGCTCGACGACCCCGGGGGCGAAGGTGAGCGTGCCCCCATCGAAGAGCGCTCCTCTCCGGCAGTTGCGCTGCATACTCCGCTGGTACGGATAGTCGCAGTTGGTCTCGGCGATCCAGTCCATGAGTTCGGCGCAGGTGAACTGGATACCCGGGCCCTCTGGGTGCGTTGCGCAGTCCAGGGTGTAGCCGAAGCCCAAGTCCTCCGCTGCGGGGTAGTAGACGACGGAGCCGAAGCTGTAGTCGACGGTTACTGTGCGCCCGCTGGGACGGCTCAGCGTGATCCGGTGGTAGATGTACCCGTCGTTCTCGTTGGCCCAGGCGTCGGTAGACGCCCCCGGCACCGTCGGCGCGAGGTCGTCGTCGCGGATCGTGCCGACCGCGGCGGCGTCGTCCAGCTCGACGCCGTCGGGATCGTCGAGCACCAGCCGGAACGTCTCGGTCGGCGGCTCGTCGATGCCGTCGTTGGTCAGCGCGATGGCGATCGACGCGGTCGTGTCGCCGGCCGGGATCGTCAACCGGGCGGCGGTGGCGGTGTAGTCGCGGGGGCTGGACGCCTCGCCGACGAAGGTCGTGTAGCGCACGCTGGTGTCCTCCGCGGCGGCGTGGCTGAGCTGCACCGGGAACTCGATGGTGCCGTTACCGCCGCACTGCCCGGGCTGGCACGCGTACCAGGTGAGGATGTTCCGTTCGCAGTAATCCAAGTCGGACGACCAGTTGCCGGGCTCCCAAGTGCGGTGGCCGGCCACCCGGCAGGCCCGGACCTCGCAGTCCTCGGGGCTGGAGCCGTCCTCGCACTCGTCGGCGTCGCCGATGCTGAGCCGGGGCGGCCCCTCGTCGTCGAGGATGGTGCCGGTGGCGGTGCCGGCCCCGCCAGCGATCACCGCGTTGGCCGGGCTGGACAGCGTGACGGTGAAGGTCTCGGTGCTCTCGCCCACGTCGTCGTCGACCACCGCCACCGAGATCTGGCCGCGGAGGTCGCCGGCGGGGATGGACAGCTTGCTGGACGCGCCGGGGTCGTAGTCCTCGGGGTCGGTGGCGGTGCCGTCGGCGGTGGCGTAGGAGACGCTGACCGACTGGCCGCTGGCCCGGCTGAGGGTCACGTTGAACGTGATCCGGCCGGCGCTCTCGTTGGCGCTGGCGTCGGCGATCGAGATGCGGGGCAGGCTGTCGTCGTCGCGGATCGCGCCCACCGCCGCGCTGTCGTCGAGCACGGCGTTGGCAGGCGTTCCCAACTGCACCAGGAACTGCTCGTCTTGCTCTGAGACGTCGTCGGCCAGCGACGCCACCGTCACCGTCGCCGCGGTGGCCGTCGGCGCGAACGTCGCCGTGCCCGACGCGGCGGTGTAGTCGGTGCCGGAGGTGGCCGCCTTCGGCCCCGGAGACAGGTCCTGGGTGGTCCACGGCACGCTCACGGTCCGTCCGCTGACCGCGCTCAGCCGCAGGGCGAAGCTCAGCGTCGAGCCCTCGTCGGCGCTGGCGTCGAGGATCTCGATCTTGGGCAGCGGGTCGTTGTCGTTGATGGTGCCCACCGCGGTGCCGTCGAGCACGGTGGCCCCGGTCGGGCTGCTGAGACGCAGCCAGAACGTCTCGGTGTGCTCGTCGAAGGAGTCGTCGAGCAGCGGAACCGTCACCGTCGCCGCGGTGGAACGCGCCGGGATCGTCAGCGTGCCGGATGTCGCGGTGTAGTCCAGGCCCACCGCGGCGCCCGTCTCGGACGGAGCGGTCGGATCGGCCCGAGTGGCGTAGGCGACGGTCGCGGCCCGCGCCGAGGACCGGCTCAGGCTCACCGCGAACGACGCGGTCGACCCCTCCGCCCGCGCCGGAGCGTCGGCCACCGACACCGTCGGCCGGCTGTCGGCGTCGAGGATCAGCGCCAGCGCGGTGTCGTCGCCCAGCTCGGCGTTGTCGCTCGGCGAGCTGAGCTTGAGCCGGAACGTCTCGGCGCTCTCGGCCTCGTCGTCCTCGAGCACGGCGACCGTCACCGTCTTGGACACCTCCCCCGCCGAGAAGGTCAGCGTGCCCGACGCGGCGGTGTAGTCCGCGCCGGCGGTGGCGGTCCCGTCCTCGGTGGCGTAGTCCACGGTGACGGTCCGAGCGTCGTCGGCCCGGCTCAGCCGCACCGTGAACGTCGCCGCCGCGTTCGGGCCCTCGTACACGTCGCCGGCATCGTCGGCCAGGATCTGGATCAGCCCGTCGTCGTCGGTGATGGTGGCCCAGCCCACGCTGTCGTCGAGGCTGGCGTTGACCGCGGCGGTGACCTCCAGCCGGAACGTCTCGACCTTCTCGGCGACGCTGTCGTCCACCAGCGCCACAGACACCACAGCCTGCCGGTCGCCCGCCGCGATGGTCAGCTTCGTTCCGGCGGGCACAGCGGTGTAGTCCTTGCCGGCCTCGGCGGCGTCGTCCCCCACGCCGTCGACGGTGCGGTAGGTGACGGTCACGTCTCGTCCGCTGGCCTCGCTGAGGCTCAGCGTGAACGTGACCGACCCATCGTCCTCGGAGGCCGCCGCGTCGCTGACCCTCAGCCGCGGCTCGGGGTCGTCGTCGATGATCACGCCGCCCGCGGTGCCGTCCACGATCTGCCGCGCCCTCCGCCGAGCTCAGCACCAGGTCGAGGCTCTCGACGGACTCGTCGAGGCGGTCCTGCAGCGTGGGCACCAGCACCGTGGCCGACGTGTCGCCGGCCAGGATCTTCAGCTCCTTCAACGCCGGCGCCTCGTGCGCGGCGCTGTAGTCCACCCCGGCGATGGCCGAGTCGGCCTGCGTCTGGTACCGGACCGTTATGTCGCGGTTGTGGTTGGCGTTCGCGATGCTCACCCGGAACGACAGGGTGCCGCCCTCGGTCACCGACGCGTCCGACACGCTCATCCTGCGGTCGGTCCCGTCGATGATCCGACCCGTGCCGATGCTGTCGTCGAGGGTCGCGCCGTCGGGGCTGCTCAGCTCCAGGAACATCGTCTCGGTGCTCTCCACCACGTCGTCAGTGTTGGTGGTGCACCGACACCGTCTGGCTGGTGGCGCCGGCCGCGATAGTCACCGTGCCCACCGCCAGGGTCAGAGGCTCGTAGTCGTTGTCCGGGTCGGCCGCCACCGCCGAGCCGTCGTAGGTCCGCCGCTTGACGGTCACCTTCCGGCCGCTGGGGGCGTCGAGGGTCACCGTGAACTGCAGCTGGTCGCCCTCGACCGCGGTGGCGTCCCCCACTCGCATCGCAGGCGGGTCGTCGTCGTCGGTGATCACCCCGGTGGCGGTGTCGTCGGAGTCGGGCGACGCGCCCGACAGGTTGCTGACCGTCAAGTCGACGTTCTCGTCGTGCTCGTCGAGCGTGTCGTCCAAGGTGCGCACCGCCACCGTCACCGACAGATCGCCCGCCGAGATCGTGGCCGTGCCCGAGGCCGCCTCGTAGTCGTCGCCCTCAGCAGCGGCCGGAGACGAGCCGTCGGAGGTGGCGTAGTCGAAGGTGACGTCGGTGTTGCTGGGCCGGTCCAGCGTGACCACGAAGCTCAGCCAGCCGCCCTCGGTGACCGAGGTCGCGCCGGTGCCCGGGAGCTGCAACTGGGCGGTGTCGTCGTCGACGATGGTCGGATAGACCTCGACGTCGGCCAGGTTGCGCAGGCCGGGCAGCCGCTTGGACCAGACCCGCAGCTTGAAGGTCTCGTCGCCCTCCACGACGTCGTCGTCGATCAGCGGCACCGAGAAGTCCACCGAGGTCTGCCCGGCGGCCAGCGTCACCGACTTCGGCTGCCGGAAGTCGGCGTTCAGCGTGGCCGAGCTCCGCCCTGGCCGGGTGTCCGCCGACACCTTGAACTGGAAGGCGTAGTCCTGGCACATCGCCCCGGTCACGGTGACGGTCATGTCCATCTTCCCGGCGTCCTCGTCGGCGCTGGTGCCGGAGACCGACGCGGTGGGCAGCGTGTCGGTGGACGTGCTGCCGCGGTCCGCGCAGGAGAGGTTGCCGTCGATGGTGCCGATAGCGGTCCCGTCGACGATCACCGCGCCCGACGGATTGGTCAGCTCCACCAGGAACGTCTCGTCGTGCTCGTCGATGGTGTCGTCCTCGATGGCCACGTCGACGGTCTTGGCGGTGTCGCCGGCCGCGAACGTGAGCGTGCCCGAGACTTGCTCTGATAGTCCGAGCCCGCGGTGGCCGCGCCCGGCACCGTCCGCTGCTTGGTGGCGTAGTCCACCGTCACCGTCTGCGACGCCGCCGGGCTCAACGTCACGTCGAACTTCATGACCGCGTTCTCCGGCCCGCTGGCGTCGGCGATGCTCAGCGCCGAGCCGGTCACCGGCTGGATGGTCCCCACCCCGGTGTCGTCGTCGAGGTCGGCGTCGGTCGCGCCCGACAGCACAAAGTTCGAACGTCTCGTCGCCGGTGTCGGAGTCCCGGGTGGTCAGCACGCCGACGGTGGCGCTCGTGTCGCCGGGCGAGAACGTGAGCGTGCCCGAGCGCCGCGGTGTAGTCCGAGCCCGCCGTGGCGGTCCCGTCGCTGGTGGCGTAGTCCACCGTCACCGTCGAGGCGGTGGCCGCGTCGAGGGTCACCTTGAAGAGCACGGTGCCGCCGGCGCGGGCCGAGGCGTCCGCCACGCTCAGCCCGGGCTTCAGGTTCTCCTTGATCGTGCCGACGCCCACCGCCTTGTCCAGGATCGCGTTGACCGGCCCGCTCAGGTTCACCCTGAACGTCTCCGCCGGCTCGGCCGCGCTGTCGGTCAACGTCACCACGTCGATGGTCTTCTGCTGGTCGCCCGCCGCGAACGTCAACGTGTCTCGCGCTGACCGCCGTGTAGTCCGAGCCCGCGGTGGCGGTGCCGTCCGCGGTCACATAGTCGACCGTCACGGTCTCGCTCGACGATGTCAGCGAGCCGCCGGCGTCGTACAGCCCCACCGTGAACGTCGCCGTGGCGCCCTCGTCCACCGCGGCCGGGCTGTCGATGCGGATGTACGGCGGCGGGCTGTCGACGATGGTGCCGGTGCCCTCCGAGTCGCCGAGCGCGCTGCCGGGGTAGACCGTGTGCAGCTGCAGCCGCAGCGCCACCGTCTCGTCGGACTCGGCGACGGTGTCGGTGAGCGTGGACACCGGCACGGCCTGGCGGCGGCCGGCGGGATCGGGGTCGGCCGGGGTGGGGTTGCCCGCCGCGGTGAAGAGCACCCACGGGCAGGTCCTGTTCCAGGGCTGCACCCGGCACGACCCGGGCGAGGCCGGCACCGACGTGTAGTCGCTGCCCGCGGCCGCGGTGCCGTCGGCGGTCGCCCAGTAGACCGCCCCGTAGTCGCTGCTGCCGAGGATGGCCGGGTCGCCGCCGTCGTCGACCAGGGTGATCTCGAAGGCCAGCGGGTCGCCCTCGTCGGCGGTGGGATTGTTGACCCGCACGATGGCCGGGTTGCGGTTGACGATCGTGCCGACGCCGACGGCCTTGCCCAGCGCGACGTGGCTCGGCGCATGGTTGCTGAGCACCAGGTGGACCTCCTCGTCGTTCTCGGCGATGCTGTCGCGGAGCGTGGCCACCGACACCGTCTTCGACTTGGAGCTGGTGCGCCCCGCCCCGCAGCCGGCGGGAACCTGCGAGTCGAGCGGATCCCTGTTGAAGCCCTGGTCGCGGAAGACGAGGGTGCCCGACGTCGCTGTGAAGTCGAGGCCCGCCGCGGCGGAGCGGGCCCGGGTGGCGTAGTCGACGGCCACGTTCTGGTTCGAGACCGGGCTGCACAGCGTGACCTTGAACGTGAGGTTCATGCCCTCCTGGGCCGAGACGTTGTCGACGACCAACTTGGGCGCGTCGGCGTCGACGATGGTCCCCTCCCCCGTCGCGTCGGCCAGCAGCGCGTTGGTCGACTGGTTGCTCAACGTGATGCTCAGCGTCTCGTCGACCTCGTAGACCGTGTCGCGCTCCAGCCGCACGCCCAGGTTGTGCACCGTCTTGGCGCCGCTGAAGGTGATCGTGCCGGTCAGCGGGTCGCTGGGCGTGTAGTTGGGCGCGGCGGTGTAGTCGTGGTGCGCCGCGGGCGGCTCGGTGGCGGTGTCGCCGCCGCCGCCGATGGTGTAGTCCACCGTCACCGTGTCGCCGGCCCGGCGGTTGGCCAGCGTCACCGCGAACACTTGGTCGGTGCCCTCGTCGCCGCTGAAGTCGCTCACCGACAGCGCCGGCGGCGGGTCGTCGATGATGGTCACATCCGCGTGGGAGTCGTCGGTGAGCGGGTCGTTGTCGCGGTCCTCGAACACCGCCTCCCCCACCGGGTCGGTCTGGATGGACAGGTCCAGCCGCAGCGACTCGCTGGGCTCCGCCAGGTAGTCGGCCAAGAGCTCCACGTCGAAGACCTCCTGCTGGACGGTCGCCGACGAGCCCGCCGCGAAGGCCACCGTCCCCGTCAGCGCGATGGCGGCGCCGCTGCGCTCCAGCCGGTAGTCGGCACCGCTCGATCCGGGGTTGGTGGCCGGGCTGGTGCCCCGGCCCGCCACCGCGTAGCTCGCCGTGACGGGTTGCGTGAGCTGCAACCCCCCGCCGCGGCCGTCGTCGAGCGTGACCGTCAGCCGCACGGTGCCGCCCTCGGTGCCCTGAGGGTTCAGAGGCCTCACCGAGACCACCGGCACGTCGTCGTTGCCGATCGTGCCCACCGCGCCGTCGTCGCCGGTATCCACCCATGCCTCGCCCGAGACGATCCAGATCTTCAGCCAGAGCGTCTCGGAGGGCTCCACCACAAGGTCGGGGCAGGTGGTGAAGTCCGGAAGGCTGGTCACCTTCAGGCTGGGGTTGTGGCTCGACGGGATGATGATGTCGCCAGAGCTTCTCAGATAGTCGATCCCGCTGGTGCAGGCCGTTCCCCGGGTGGCCTTGTCGGTGCCCGTCTGATGCTCGACGAGCTCGAATCCCACCTGGATGTCGCCGGTGGGGCTGCCGTCCAGCATCAACTCGAACTTGAGCTGGCCGCCCTCGTCCACTTCGGCGTCGTCGGCGGTCACCTCCACCTCGTCGTCGATGATCGTGCAGGTCACCTCGGTGGGGCTGATGGTCGCGAGCGGCGCGCCGCTCGGGCTGAGCAGCTTCACCCTGAACGTCTCATCAGGCTCGCCCTCCGGCGAGCTTGCGTCGTCCTTGATCGTCACGGTCACGGTCTTGGGGGCAGCGTCGCCGGAGGCGAAGGTCACCGTGTTGCCCGTCAACGCCGTGAAGTCCTTGGGCGCGCTCGCATGGCCGTCGCCGGTGCCGGTGACCTCGGTGTCGACGTCCACGGTCACCGCGGTGGCATTGGGCGCCTGGTTGTTGTTCTGGTCGCGCAGACGCACCTCGAAGCTCAACGTCGTGTCGGCCTCGCCCACCTGGCACGGCGAAGTCACCGAGTGCAGCGACAGGTAGGGCTGGAGCTCGTCGTCTTCTATCCGGCCGACTGCGGTGTCCCGGTGGGCGTCGATCTCGGCGACGCTGGAGTTCAGCAGGTTGCCGCTGGTGTCATAGAGGCCGAGAAGCTCCAACTCCAGCGTCTCGGGGCCTTCGTAGACGCTGTCGTCGAACAGGGTCACGACGATCTCAGTGCTGTCGCGGCCTGCGCTGATCGTCTGTTCGAGCGGCGGGGTACCCAGATCCTGGTAGTCGTCCGGCGGCCCGGTGCCGACGCTTGCAGTGGTGTTGGCGGCCACGACTTCGTATCGCACCACCACGTCATCGCTGACCGGCTCGTCGGAAGTCACCACGAACTTCAGCTGCGCCGCTCCCTCAGTCACGACGAAGCGGGGCGATCCGAAGCCGATGCCGGGGGGCGGCGGCCGGCGCACCACCACCTCGGCAGCCTGCCCGTGGAACGTCACCGTCGGGAACAGGCCCCGCAACGGCGCGACCGCCCCGTCGGTCTCGCACGCGAATCGCACCCCCAGCACGCCCACACCGCCGCTGCTCGCCCCCGGCTCGAACTCCAGCCAATGCTCCTGCACGAACTCGTCGGGCTTCAGCCTGCACCGGGGTCGTCCGGGTCGGCCGCAGGCCGCAGACCGCCTATGCACAGGAACTGCAGGCCCGGCCGGGCCGCCAGAAGATCTCTGCCACCAGCGCGTCCCGGTCGGACTCAAAGGCCTGGCCCTCCTCACAGCACAGCGCCGCCGCGGTGGCCGCCTCCTCCGCGGCCAGGTCGGCGGTCAGCCCGGCCCGGCCGCCCCGCCCAGCCCACAGCACGAACAGCGTCAACAGCACCAGCACCGGCACCAGCAGCACCAACTCCAAAGGCACCGACCCCGCGTCACCGCCAAGCCCCCGACCAACCGAGCCGCGCCCGCCACCATGCCGCCACAGCCGGGCGCTGCCGGTCCTGCTAAGGCTCGCCCCCGGTCCGGCCCAGGCCTGCCCGACCTCGGAGCCCCCGCTCACGTTATACGGACATCCATACAGCTCTAAAGAATATGGCGATCACCCCCATCGCCGCCGAGCTGTGTCCGGTGCT
>CAXXIZ010000022.1:0-6312 GCA_963667505.2 Acidimicrobiales bacterium
GCGGCGGCGAGTCCGTTGCCCTGGTGGCCGCGGTCCACCGCGAGGCGGCCCAACAGCATCGCTGGCAGCGGGTCGGGCGCCTGGTTGCGCGCGGCGCGCCGGGTCGCCTCGGCGCGAGCGACCGCCGCGGTGCTCGACGCGTAGAAGGCCACCACACGGGTTCCGTCGGTGACGACCCATGTACGGCTGGACCCCTCGCGCTGGTTGCGCGGCGCTCGTCGAAAGAGCCATTCGTTGAGGGTCTCGTCGCCGCAGTCGAAGCTCTCGACGTCGTGGTGCGCGGCGAGGAGTTCCGGCCCCGTGTACCGGCTCACTCAGCGTCCAGCACCGAGGGCTCCGCCAGCAGCGCGGCCATCCTCGGGTTGGTCGCCGCCGGCCGGTCGAGGATCTCCTGCAGCTCGTCCCAGGCCTCGGGCGGCGAGCGTGAACACCCGCCGGTCGGCGAGGTCGTCCATCGCGGCGGTCACGGCGCAATTGACCACGTACTCGTTCAGCGACATGCCGACATCGTCGACGACCCGGCGCACGATCGTGTCCTCAGCCGTGGTGACCCGTATCGACCATCGCTCCGTCTTGGTGTCCATGCACCCACTGTACGCCAGTTAGGCATACACGGCAACGAGCCGCACGAACGCAGGCAGGCATCATGGGGAGAACAGGCAGCCGCATTCTCCGGAGCGAGGAGATCGCCTCGGCTCGCCGCGAGCGCATTCCGGCGGAAGTGCGCGCGTTCGTTTGGGAGCGTGACGCCGGTCGCTGCGTGCAGTGCGGCAGTGGGGACGACCTGCAGTTCGACCACATGATCCCGGTGGCCAAGGGCGGCGGGAACGCGGCCGAGAACATCCAAGTCCTGTGCGGAGACTGCAATCGGCGAAAGAGCGACTCCATCGTCTGAGTCAGCCACGTGGGAGCGTCCCGTGGCACCGGCCCCCGACCGACCGCCGTGGCTGGTCGGAGGGGGTCTGGGGCCGACCGATGTCGTACCCCGGTGGTTGGGTGGAGGTGTCTAGCGACGACGAATGGAGAGGTATCGTGACGACGACCATCAGAGGACCGCTGCCCTTGGCATTGCTAGTCGCATTGGCGTTGCGCTGAATCTGGCGTTGACGACGCTGATGACGGTGAACGCCATCGGCGTCGGCATGGCCTACAGCACGATGAGGACGGCCATGTCGTTCACCGCCAAGACCGACGAGCGCGACTCGTACGCTCTCGGCGTCATTGTGATGGTCGTCATCTCTTTCGTCGGTGTCCTATCGGGCATCGTGCACTTGGTCTGGCGTCCCGAACAGGTGGGCCTCCTGCTGTTCGCAGCCTTCGGTCTGGTGAGCGCACCTGCGCTGGAGCTCGTCCTGCTGCTGGCGAAGCGCAACGGCATGGAGCCGACGCTGAATGAGCAGTTCTGGAATCGCTACGACGAAGCGGGACTCCAGAAGCACGGCAGGAAGATGAAGGGGCTCTACGCGGAGTCCCTGAGCCGCGTGTGGCGCGAGCCAGAGGTCGAGCATCTGGCGGGCCTGATCGAGATGACGGCCTTCCACGGTCCCGAAGGGCAGGACGCTGCAAGCATCGAGGCCTGAGGCCCGACCTCCAACCACGCCCCCTGGTACCTAACCGCCCCCCCAGCCCCACAACCCGCGCGCCTTCTGTCCGATTTGGTATATCGGTCCCGGTCGATTGAGCTTGCTGCCGGGCTGGGGCGGGGTGGCTACAGGCCGGTGGGGCGGTTCACGAAGCGGGCTGCGCTGGGGGAGTAGAACCATCCTCCGCCCGCGAGGGTGCCGCCGTCCACCGCGATGTTGGCGCCGGTGACGAAGGACGATAGGTCGCTGGCCAGGAACAGCGCCACCCTGGCCTGGTCCTCGGGCCGTCCGACCCGGCCGACGGGCGCCCACGCCTCCCAGAGGTGCTCGTAGTCCTCGTAGCCGGTCAGGTAGTCCACCTGGGAGGTCTGGGTGAGGTCGGGGCCGATGCCGTTGGCCCGGATGCCGAAACGGCCGTAGCCCGCAGCCAGCGAAGTGGTGAAATGGGCGACGGCCGCCTTCATGGCCGCGTACACCGGCTCGCCGGGGAAGCCCCGCAGACCCTCGACGGAGTGGACGTTGACGATGGCGCCGCCCCCGGCGTCGATCATGGCCGGCAGGAACGCCCTGGTCACCAGCAGCACATGGTGCAGGTTCACGTCGTACATCGCCTTCCAGGACTCCGGCGACGAGTGGTGGAACCGCACCAGCGGCCGGTAGTCGCCCACGTTGTTGACCAGCACGTCCAGTCGGCCGCCGCCGTCGAGCACGCCGGCGCGCAGACGCTCCACGTCGGCGGCGTCGCGCACGTCCACGACATGCAGGCGGGCCGATCCCGCCGGCTGTCGGTGATCTCGTCGACCGTTCTGCGGCCCAGGGCTTCGTCGGTCTCGGCGACCTCCACTTGGGCGCCGTGGGCCGCGAACAGCCTGCAGACGGCCGCGCCGATGCCGTCGCCGCCGCCGGTCACCACCGCCGCCCGCCCGTCCAGCAGCGACCCGTAGTCGTCTATCGGAGGAACCCCCCGCACCGGATCAGCCCTCGTTGGGGGCGGCGGGGGTGGGCGTGTCGACGGTCCGGAAGTCGCCGGTGGCGTCGGGCACCCGGGCGTAGCTCCCGCCCTCGGGGGCGTCGCCCTCGTCCCAGTCGACGCTGTCGACGAGCGTGCCGTCGCGCAGCCAGATGCCCAGCTCCTCGTCGCCGCCCAGCGCGAAGCCCGGCCAGCCGTCCTTGTCGAGGCTGAACTGCATATAGGCGCCCGGTCCCAAGATCGTGCCCGCCGGGAAGGCGACCCGCTTGCCGGCGTCGGTGAGGCTGTCGGCCACCTCGAAGCCCACGAGCGCGACCGGGTCGGGCATCGTGTTGTGCAGCTCGAACCAGTCCAGCGGATCGCCCTTGGCGGCCAGTTCGTTGATGACCAATCCCAGGCCGATCGGCATCATGCCGCTGTCGTCGTCGGCGTCGGTCTCGGACGGGGGCGGGCCGAACCCGAAGACGCCGTAGAAGCTGCCCGCTATGGCCGCGCCGTCCGTCGCAGCGGCGCTCGACAGCTCCAGCTTTCCCTCGGTGAACGGCGTGAAGCTGTCGGGCGCGGCCGCTCCCGGCGGGATGGACCAAACGCCGCCCGCAATGGCGCCCGAGCCGATCACCAGGACGGCCCCCGGCGCCAGGAGCTCTGGGTCCACCACCAGGGTCATTCCGTTGAGCGAGCCGTCGTCGTCGACTCCGGCCACGATGATGGACGCAGGACTGTCGACCTCCGGGAGCAGGCCGCTCTCGTCGGGGCTGGAGTGGCCGGCGAAGACCCCGAACTCCCCGGCCGGCACGTCAGACCCGTCCAGCACCAGACTGTCGATCTCGCCCTCAGCTAGAGGGTTGTCGCTCTTGTTGCTGCCCCAAGTCGTTTCGAAGGCGACCTCCAGGGTTCCCGACTGGACGGGCGGCGGGGCGTACTCGTCGGGCTCGGGCCACTCGGGCGGCTCGGGAGTGAGGTCGGCCAGGATCTCGCCTCGGCGCTTGAGGATGAACTTGCGGATCCGCTCGGTGTCTTCGGCAGCGGCCTCGGCGGCCTCCGGCAGCGAGTGCTGCTGCACGACGGCGGCCATCTCGTCCACCGCGGCCAGCAGCTCCTCGGTCGTCCCAGACCGCGTCGAGGATCTCCTTGAGCCGCACGACGTAGGCGGCCCTGCCAGTCGGGATGGCTGTACAGCCGGTTCGGGATGGCGGTCAGGGCCAGCACCGACGGGGGAGGGTCGCTGATGTTGTCGAAGAAGTTGGGGTCATCCTGCAGGTGGAAGGTGCCGTCGACGCCCCACGGGATGAACACGAAAACGCCAGCGGGCTCGCGGTAGAACCAGTAGTTGTTGCGGTTGCCGGCGTAGCCGTCCCAGTGCCCGATCAGCACCTCGGTCGCCCAGAACGACAGGAACCGGTCCAGGTCCACGATCTCGCCCAGCGCCTCCAGGCCGGCGTCGGACGGGTCCTGCAGGGCGGCCGTAACCGCGTCGATGTCGGACCAGTCGTCGGCGTCCTCGTGGTTCTTCTTCTCGATGGTGCCGCGGTAGGCCGGCGTGAAGTCGCTGACCGTGCCCTCGTACAGGTTGCCCTCGGCGCTGTCGAAGTGGCGGGCCAGGAACGGGGCCTTGATCTCCTCGACGTGGACGTACAGGCCTAGGTCCTTGCCGTTGACCGACACGGTGGCGAAGTTGCAGCGCGGCGCCGGGCTGCCGGCCGCGGCGAACACCCGGTAAGACAGGCAGGTGTTGACCATCGACGGATCCTGAACGCTGTTGTTGAGGGTCATCCTTTCCATGACCCCGCCGAGCGACTGGCCGTCGGTGTACTTGTCGAAGCGGAGCTTGAGCGACGGCTTGGTGTCGCTCTGGGAGCCGACGAACCCCTTCTTGCGCACGCCCACGTCGGCGTGGGTCTCGCCGTCCACGGTCACGGTGGCCGCGAACCAGGTGTAGATGTCGGAGAAGGGCCGCGACAGGCCGTACTCCTCGATCTCGGCGAACACGTCCTCGAGGGTGCGGGTCTGGTGGCGCAGCGTGTCCCAGTCGTCGCGGTCGATCTCGATGCTGATGTCCAGCACCCGGTCGAGGGCGAAGTAGGCGTCGCTGGGATGGGGCGCGGCGCTGTCGTCCGGGGCCGTCTCGGCGCCGTCGGCGTCGGTGTCGCCGGCCTCGGCGTCCGTCGGCGCGGCCGAAGCCGTGTCCGGGGCGGCCGTGGCCGCGGGCGCCTCGGCAGGCGTCCCGTCGGAGTCGTCGGAACCGTCCCCGCAGCCGGCGGCAACGACCGCGGCCGCCACCAGGGCCGCGGTCGCACGCCAGAGCACGCCCGCAAGATAGTTCAAGCAGGCTGCCGACGGTTCGCTATGTCCGGTGGCCGCGTTCCGTCAGCGGCTGACCAGTTGCTTGAGCCGGCGGACGGCAGGCGTCCACAGCCACTCGGGCTCGGTGAACCGGTGATAGTCCTCGCCGGGCAGCCCGGTGGGGTCGTAGAAGCTCTGGTCGGAGTGCTTGCGCATCTGTTTCGTCCGCTTCAGTATCTGCCTAGTGGCGTAGAGCGTCCCCTTGTGGGTCCAGCCCTGCCGCTGATAGTTCCAGTTGTCGGGCGCCAGGTCCGCCGCCGCCGCGAAGTGCTTCAGCGCACGCTCGCTGTCGCCCGCCGCCTCGAAGTGCAGCGCCAGCTTGAACGTCGCCTCGGCCAGCAGCTTGTCGTCGTCGACGGGCTTGAGCCGCTCGGCCAGCTCCCTGCTCGACAAGACGTGCTCGCTGTCGGCGCCCCGCTCGATCCAGTCGCGGGTCGCGGAGGCGAACGCGTCGTCGCCGAGGCGGACCTTGCCGAGGCCGAAGCCGACGGCCATCGCAGCCGGGTAGACGCCCTCGTTGCTGCGAAGGATGCGGCCCTCCTCGTCGATCCACGCGGCCGACGGCACGTTCACCCAGCCGAACAGCGAGCTGATCTCGTGGGTGGGGTCGACGACGCACCGGTAGGTCGGGGAGGCCCGGTCGAACCACTTGTCCACCGTCTTGGCGTCGCCCGAGTCCTGGGCGACGCTGATCAGCTCGAAGCGGTCAGGGCCGATTGACTCGTACAGTTCCTGCCAGACCGGCAGGCTGAAGCGGCAGCCTCACCAGGACGACCAGGTGAACAGCACCACCTTGTGGCCGCGCAGGTCCGAGAGCCTCAGTGTGTCGCCGTTGCGGTCGGTCACCTCGAAGTCGGGCGCGACCGCGGACTCGAGCCCCATGCGACGGACCTCGGGCACCGAGCCGAGGCTCCACACGTCGCTGTCGCGCACGTGCTTCTGGCCGATCATGTCGGCGAACTCCGAGTAGTTGAACCACACCCAGTCGTCGGCGTCGGCGATCCAGGCGTCCTGCTTGTCCGGCGGCAGCGGCACGCAGATCTCGCCCAGGCACATGCCCTGCGGCTTCATCTCCCAGCCGGTGGCGTCCGGGATCTCGTTGAGGCGGACCCACAGCGCCTCCGTGTCGTCGGTCCGCTGGCCGACCTCGTTCGTCTTGCCGTTTGCGAGGATGATCACGGTTGCTCCCCGAGAGCCGATACGCCCGGCCGGGCAGCGCTAACCCTGCGTCAGCCCGGACAGTACCGACCGTAGCGCCCCCAACAGCCGCAAGCCAGCACACCGGCGGAGCTTGGGGTGGCAGGCAACTCTGCTCCCGTATTGGGCAGGTCAACCGGGTGCCCGAGCGCTCCTGTGCCGGTGTCAGCAGTCGGCCATGGCGGCGAGCGCGGCGCAGATCTCGAAGCGGCGGTGCGA
>CAXXIZ010000023.1:0-17828 GCA_963667505.2 Acidimicrobiales bacterium
TCGCAGCTCGCCGTCGGTGCCCACCGTGCAGATGGCGTCCAGCTCGGCGCCGGTCACGAACAGCAGCCGGGCGACGACGCTGAGCAGGACGGCGCCGATGCCCACCGTCACGAGGGCCCGGCCGACCCCCTCGTCGCGGGTGAACAGCGTGTAGGCCACCGTCACGGCGGCGTACACGACGAAGGCGGCGAGGCCGCCCTTGGCGATCCCGGTGAGCAGCGCGTAGAGGAGGCCGTCGCCGTCGACCAGCTCCAGCACGCCGAAGATGAGCGTGGCCGCCACTCCGACGACCGCGCACAGTTGGATCCATCGGCCGAACTGGGGCGGCGGAGGCGCCGTGGCCCGAGCCGAGCTCAGGTAGCGGGCCACCGCCGACGCGGCCAGCAGCAGCGCCACCAGCAGCAGCACGGTGAACAGCTCGACGCGGATCTTGCGCGAGCCGGCGGCGCCGGCCTCGCTCTGGATGAAGAAGGCGAGGATCCCGATCACCACGGAGATGGCCAACGAGATCACGACCGACGGCTTGACCCTGCGGGCGCCGCTCCAGAGCAGCGACACCCCCAGCATGGCGAGTCCGCCGAAGAGGATGACCCGGGCCGCCTGCACCGTCACCAGGAAGCTGATCGACGGCACGGCCACCAGCACGGCCCCGATGGCGGGATAGCCGGGGGTGACCCGGCCCAGCGCGGCCAGCACGGCCAGCACGCCGACCACCGCGATGCCGATGGCGAACACGGCCTTGCCGAACGGGCCGCCCAGGAAGCCCAGCTGCGAGGAGTTCTCGGAGTTCATCACCGCGGCGACGATCATGGCTGCCGCCACCGCCGCCAGTCCGGCGACGACGTACCGCCACCATCCCGGCTTCGGCGCCGCGGTCGGAGCGGTCGGGCGACTCGTAGCGGAAGCCGCACCAGCCGGCCACGCCGACCAGCACGCCGGCGGCCACCAGCAGCCCGCCGGCCCAGTTGGACGCCGACCCGTCGCCCGACAGCAGCACGACGAAGCCGACCAAGGCTGCGGCGGCGCCGACGAGCGCCACCAGGCCCGACCCGACGTTGGTGGTGCTGCGCCGGGCGTAGGTCAGCTCGAACACGCCCACCAGCAGGGCCAGGATGCCGCAGATGAGCAGGGCGGCCCAGACCTCGTCGCGGACCAGCCACAGGCCGGACCATCGGCGGACGTCCCAGACGTGGCCGTTGCGGAGCCACTCGGCGCCGAAGATGCCGTTCCAGAAGTCGTAGCCCTCGGCCTCGTCGAGGCCCTCGACCAGCACCTTGTTGGTGAACAGCTTCGAGAATCCGAGCTTGGCGCCGATCAGCATGAAGAACGTGCCGAGCGTGACGATGAAGCTGGGCAGCGAGGTCTTCTCCACCACCGTGCCGTTGAACCAGCCGATGGCGAGAGCGAAAGCCAGCGACAGGGGCACGGCGATGTGGAGGCCGAGGCCGGCGCCGTTGATGTCGTTGGCCAGGAGGATGGCGATGATGGCGGTCGCGCCGGTCATGGCGCCCGAGGAGAGGTCGAACTCTCCGCCGATCATCAGCAGCGCCACCGGCACGGCCATGAGGCCCAGGTAGGCGGCCACGTCCAGGAAGTTGGCGGTCCCGCCCACCGTGCCGAAGGGCGCGGAGACCAGCCAGAACAGCACCCACACGCCGACGGCGCCCATCAGGGCGCCGATCTCGGGCCGGGTCAGCAGCTGCTGGATCGGGCCTCGGTGGGCGAGCCGCTCATCGACGGTGTTGCCGTCTCCGGAAGTGTCGTTGCGGGCAGCGCCAGCGTCGTCGTTGGTCGCCGTGTCGTCGGCTGCAGCCATTCAGTTCCCCCAATCGTTCGGATGTGCGTCCCCGGCCGGTCGGAGGATCCGCCCCGGCCGCGGACTTCCCGAGGGCGGGGCGACGATCATGCCGCCCCGCCCCGGGAAATTAGCCGAGGGCGACCGGCGACCGGAGCCGTCCGGCCGCCCTCGGCGCTGCTGAGATGATCAGCGGGTGCCCTGCGAGACCAGAGCCTTGACGACGGAGGCGTTCGCGGTGTCCACGAAGCCGGGGCCCGTCAGGATGGGCAGACCGCCGCCGGCGGTGTTCTGGTTGGTGGCCTGGAGGTACATGAGCACCACCGGCAGGTAGCCCTGCAGGTACTGCTGCTGGTCGACGGTGAAGGCCACGTCGCCGGCCTCGATGGCGTCGATCAGGTCGCCGGAGAGGTCGAAGCCGCCGATGTGGAGCTGGCGTCCGGCCTGCTCGCCCGCGGCCAGAGCGCGCAGGGGCAGGTTCGGGCCGACGCCGAGCACGCCGTCGATGGACGTATCGGCCTGCAGGATGGCCGCGATGCTGTTCTGCTGCTCGTCGGGATTGGCGTCCAAGCCGACGAACTCAGAGGTCACGGTGCCGTTGAAGGTCTCGGCCAGGCCGTCGCAGCGCTCCTCGAGGGCGACGTTGGACTGCTCCTGGCGGGCGCACAGCACATGGGTGGCGCCCAGCGCGTTGAAGCGCTCGCCCGCACCGTTGCCGGCCACGACCTCGGTCTGGCCGACGTGGGTGACCGCGCCGAGGTCCTTGTAGTTGTTCACGCCGGAGTTGAGGGTGTACAGCGGGATGCCGGCTGCCACCACGGCGGCGGCCGCGTCGCTCACGCCGGCCGGGTCGGCCAGCGAGATGGCGATGCCCGAGGAGCCGGAGGCGATGGCCGCCTCGATCTCCTGGGACTGGGCCAGGGCATCGTTGTTGGAGCCGAAGTACACGACGTCGCAGCCGATGGCCGCGGCGGCGTCGGCGACGGCCACCTCCACCACGGACCAGAACACGCCGGAGTCGCCGTGCGTGATCACGTGGAACGTGTGGTCGCAGCCCTGCGTCTCGACGACGTCGTCGGCCGGGGCCTCGTCGTCGGCGGCCGGGGCGGCGTCGTCCGCGGCTGCGGTCGTCTCGGGCGCGGCCGCAGGCTCGGGCGCGTCGTCGCCGTCATCGCCGCACGAGGCGGCAATGAGGGAGATGGCGAGCACCGCGGCAAGCAGCTTCCATAGTCTTGACATGTTGGTTATCCCTCCGGGAATCGGTGGTTGTTGTGTCTTGCTCCGCTGCCCGCGCGGGCGGGCACCAGATCTCTCAGGAAGTCGAGGCTCAGGTCGGCGTTGCGCCTGAGCCGGGCCACTGCGGAGAGGTCCCCCTCCGCGATGGCGGCATCCTGCTCCAGGACGTACCAGAGGTCGCGTCCTGAATCTTCGAGACGGGCGACGATCTCGGCGACCGCCACCCCTCCTCGACCCAGCGGCGGGAACAGGCCGCGCTGCACGGCCTGCATGAGCGACAGTTCCCGCGTTCTCAGACGCGCCCCCAGAGCGGGGTCCAGGTCCTTGAGGTGGACCAGGCCCACTCGGGGCGCGTGGCGATCCAGCAGTCCGACCACGTCGGTGCCGCCCAGGGCCAGATGGGCGGTGTCGAGCACCAGCGACACGTCGCAGCCCTCCAGGATCCGGGCCAGCTCGGCGTCGGTCTCGACCACCGAGTCGAAGTGCGAGTGGTACACCTGCTCCAGGCCGTACGAGCCGACCAGGGCGTCGAGCTCGCTCAAAGAGTCGCACAGGACGGCCCACTCGGAGTCGGAGAGGGGGTCCTGGCGCCAGCAGTCGGGGCTACTGACGGCGCAGGTCACGAAGAACCGCCCGCCGGCCGAGCCGATGAGCTCGGCCCACCGGCGGGCCTCGGCCCGGGTGTCGGCCGCCCGGTCTGGGTCGTGCAGGACCAGGGGCACGAAGCCGCCCAGCAGGCGCAGGCCGTGGCCGTCGAGGGTCCTGCGCAGCTCGTCGGGCTCGGTCGGCAGGTATCCGAGCGAGCCCAGCTCGGTGTGGGTGAACCCGGCGGACCGCATCTCGGCCAGCACCCGGTCGACGGGAAGCTGGTAGCCCCAGCCCGGAACCTCGCAGACGCCCCAGCTGATGGGGGCGGTGGCGACCCGGTCGAGCAGGGCGGTGGAGACGGCGGTCGTCACGTTCTGGCCGTGCTCCCCGCTCGGCCGCCGAGCCAGGCTCGTGCCACAGCCGCGCTGCCCGCATCCATGCCTGCGTTCCTCCCCGAACCGTTGCTGACGCCGTGCCCTGCCCAGCCCCCGTGACGCGCTCGGCACCGCGTTGTATTGGAGCGCTCCAATGTTCTATCGTCCCGTCCGTGGAAAGTCAAACCGCCCGCCTGGCCGCAAGAGGCCGAGCGACATGAGCCGAGCGACATGAGCCGCCCGACGATGGAGGACGTGGCCGCCCGGGCCAAGGTGTCGCGCGCCCTGGTGTCGCTGGTGATGAACGACTCTCCGCAGGTGTCCGACGAGAAGAGGCGCTCGGTGCTGGCGGCCGCCGACGAACTCGGCTACCGGCCCAACCTCATGGCCCGCAACCTCGCCCAGAAGCGCACCCACACCGTCGGAGTGCTCGTCGACGACCTCCGCAACCCGTTCTTCGGGGAGGTCGTCGACGGGATCGATGCCGAGGCCACCGAGCACGGCTTCCGGGTGCTCATCCTCAACGGCCACCGCGACGCCCGGCGCGAGCACGAAGCGGTCGAGACCTTCCTGCAGCTGCGGGTGGAGGGCATGGCGCTGGTGGGGGCCCGCCTCTCCGACGACGACATGGCCCGGTTCGGCAGTGCCGCTCCCTGCGTGGTGGTTGCCAGCGGAACTGTCCGCCCCGGCACCGACACCGTCGCCACCGACGACCGCCGGGGGGCGGAGCTGGCCGTCGAGCACCTAGCCGCTCTCGGCCACCGGCGGATCGTCCACATGGACGGAGGGGCCAACGTGTCGGCCGCCGAGCGCCGCCGCGGCTACGAGTCGGGAATGCGTTCCGCAGGCCTGGCCGACCTGGTCGACGTCCGCCCGGCAGGCGACGACGAGGCCGACGCCCTAGCGGTCATCGACGCGCTGATGGCCGAGGACGACCCGCCCACCGCCATCTTCGCCTTCAACGACCTGCTCGCCGCGGGCGCGCTCAACCGGCTCGACGACGCCGGCGTGGCCGTGCCCGACGAGATGTCGCTCGTCGGGTTCGACAACACCTTCATCTCCGCGCTGCGCCATCTGTCGCTCACCACCGTCAACCAGCCGACCCTCTCGATGGGGCGCCTCGCGGTCCGCACATTGCTCCAGCGCCTGTCCGACGGCGCCGACGGGCCGATCCGCCACACCCTGCAGCCCGAGATGGTGGTGCGCTCCACCACCGGTCCGCCCCGCGGCGCGGCGCTACTGTCGGCCACCCAGCCCTGAAGCGGCTCTGACCATGCTCGACCACGTGTTCACCGACGCCATCGGCGCCCTGCGCGACGCCTTCGAGGACGCCCTGCTGGAGCGGCAGGCGGGCGAGGAGCGCTTCCAGACCGACGTGCTGCTGGGCGACGTGTCCTGGGACAACGCCTACGCGCTGCCCGGCGAGGGGCAGCCGCCCCGGGTGTGCGCCGACGTCAGCTGCGTGTGGCCGACCTGGTCGCAGGCGGCCTACCTGAGCTGGTACGCGGGCGACGGCTACGCCGAGCCGCCCCGCATCGAGATCAAGATCCTGCTGCGGGCCCAGTGCCTGGCCGAGGCGCCCGACCCCGCCCTGGTGCTGCAGGTGCTGCCCCCTGCCAGCCCCGACATCGGCGGCGAGCCCCTGCGGCGGGGCGGGCCCAGGGTGGAGTCGCTCTACGCCGAGGACCTAGACGACACCGACTCCACCGAGTTCGCCATCGACGTCGGCTACGAGGGCGCCTACGAGCTGGACGAGTCCGGCCTGTCCGACGGGTCCGAGCTCGACCAGCACTTCACTGCGCTGGGCGGATGGATCGCCTCGATGCTGGTCCGGATAGGCGACCTCAAGCTTCGCTACAAGCCGGCCGTCAGGGACTGACCGCGGCCGGCGCGGGCCGCTCGGCTGTCAGGGACTGACCGCGGCGAGGGGCCGCTCGGCCTCGACGGGCCTGAGCGATGTGATCAGCCGCGAGACCAGCGCATCCCATTCGGCCGCTTCGACGGCGCCGCCCTGAGTACCGCCCGCAACGGCCAGGCGCGCTCCGAGGCCCAGGGACTGGCACAGCGCGACGACGGCGGGGGCGCTCAACTCGGGGTCGATGGATCCCTCGGCCTGCCCTCGGGAGACGATCTCGCTCAGCCTGGCCGCCTCGTCGTCCATGGCGTCGGCAACGGCCGCCCGGAAGCTGTCGTCGCGGCGGGCGCTTACCAGTGCCTCGAGCATCACGTCGCGGACGCGGTCGCTCCGGGCCGACGCCGGGTCCGCGCCGAGAGCTGCGGCCAGTTCCTCGGCCGGAGTTCCGGCGGCCGTCGACGGCGTCCGCATGTACTGCGGGACGATGTGGCGGACGGCAGCCACGATCAGGTCGCGCTTGCCGAGCCAGCGCGCGTAGATCGCGCCGGTGGTGAGGCCGGCACGGCGGGCGATCTCGGCCACCCGGGCCGCCTCGAAACCCCGTTCGGCGAACACCTCCACGGCCGCGTCGAGCAGCCGCTCGGTCAGCTCGGCGGAACCGTTCACACCCTCCAGGACGCCGTCGGCCTCGTCGGCGCCGACATCCGCCGCGTAGGTCTCAACCGGCATCGGCCGGCAGCATCGGTCGCGGCAGGGATGACTGCATTATGAGGAATAGTAACATCTACTCCGAATGAATACATCAGTTCCACATATTAGGCGGAACTGACAGACGGCAGTCAGAACCGGGCGGCCAGCCGGGCGAGGTTGCGGGTCCAGACGGCCCTCAGCACCGGACGGGCCAGCCAGGCGCCGACCGGCCCGCCCATCCACCACCGGAACCGGAGCGTCTCGGTCCACTCGAACCGGGTGGCAGGCCTCGCCGGCCGGCCCCTCGCAGGCGGACAGCCGGAAGTGCCCGACGCCGGACACCACCCCGGTGTGGCGGATGCCCATCGTCTCGGCGTCGCGCCAGTCGGTGACCTCCATGCGGTCGGTGAGCCTCAGCGGGCCGACCACGGTGTCGCACTCGAAGCGCACGCCGACGCCCTCGGTGGCCTCGGTCAGGAAGCGGATCGAGGCGGCGTCGCTCATCCACTCGACGTGGCGGCCGATGTGGCGGAGGTCCTCCCACACCGCCTCGGGCGGCGCGGGCACCACGGTCGAGACCCTGATGGTCGCCACCGGCGAAGCCTCCGCCCGACCCTTAGGCGAGCCCGCAGGCAGCCGAGAGCTGCGACAGCGCGGTCTGGGGACGGGCTCCGACATGGCTGATGACCTCGGCCGCGGCCAGGCTGCCCAGCTCGGCGCACCGCACCGGCGGCGCGCCCCGGCTCATGCCCCACAGGAACCCGGCGGCGTACATGTCGCCGGCGCCGGTGGCGTCCACCACGGAGGCGATCTCGGCCGCGGGGACCGCGTCTCGCCCCGAGCCGTGCACCACCACCGAGCCGCGGGGGCCTCGGGTGACCGCCGTGGTGCGGACCATCTCGGCGGTGCGGTCGCAGGCCTCGTCGAGGTCGTCGGTGCAGTGCAGGGCGCACAGCTCGGCCTCGTTGGCGAACACCACCTCCACATGGTCCTCGATCAGGTCGAGCCACTCGTCGCGGTGGCGGTCGACGCAGAACGAGTCGCTCAGCGCCAGCGCCACCGTCCGACCGGCCTCGCCGGCGGCCGCCATGGCCGCCAGGATGGCCTCCTTGGCCACCTGCACGTCCCACAGGTAGCCCTCGCAGTAGGTGATCCGGGCGGAGGCGACCATGTCGGTGTCCACATCGGGCGGGGCCAGCAGCGCGGCGATGCCCAGGAACGTGTTCATGGTGCGCTCGGCGTCGGGCGTCACCTGGATGAGCGAGCGGGCCGTCGGCGGGCCCTGCGGCGCGGGCGGCACGTCGAAGCGGACGCCGGTCGCCCGGATGTCGTGGACGAACACCTCCCCGAACTGGTCGTCGCGCACCTTGCCGACGAAGGCGGCCCGCCCGCCGAACGAGGCGACGCCGGCCATGGTGTTGGCCGCCGACCCGCCGGAGGCGGCCACCGCCGAGGGCATGGCGTCGTACAGCGAGGCGGACCGGTCCGCGTCGACCAGGGTCATGGCCCCCTTGACCAGGCCGTGCTCGGCGATGAACGAGTCCGGCACCGCCGCGATCACGTCCACGATGGCGTTGCCGACGCCCACCGCGTCGAGTTCAGGTTCCAAGCATCCTCCCCGGTCGCGGTGGCGGGTCGCCCGACAGGTCGCCCAACAGTAGGCGGGAACCGGGCCCGGAGTTCAGCCGGTGGCCACCCGGCGGGCCAGGGAGCGGAAGGCCATCACGAACGTGACCAGGCCCAGCCCGGCGATCGCCGCGACCCCCTTGCCGAGCGACGCGGAGTCCCAGCCCTCCGACATCAGCGACCGCATCGCCTCCAGCAGGTAGGTCACCGGGTTCCAGGCGGCCACGGCCTGCATCCAGCCGGTCATCAGCTCGCGGGGCAGGTAGGCGGGCGTCAGGAAGGCGAACGGGAAGAAGATCAGGAACGACGAGTTGACCGCGGCCGGGTTCCCGGTCCGCAGGGCCACCGTGTACGGGAACCCGGTGAACGACAGGCTCCACGCCACCGCCAGCCCCACGAACACCAGCACTCCCGGCAGGCCGGTCCCGAAGCTCACGCCGAAGACAAGGCCCATGACGATCACCACCAGCGACAGGCCCATCGCCAGGACGACGTCGGCCACCATCAGGCCGATGAGCAGCGTGGACCGGCGCACCGGCGTGACCAGCATCCGGTCGAGGTAGCCGGTCTGGATGTCGATGACCAGCACCGACGCCCGGGAGATGCCGGTGACCGCGAAGATGATGGCGACCGGTATCTGGAACGCCCGGTAGTCGATGCCGGGGACGCGCTCCACGAACGACTCCAGCGCGCCGACGTTGACGACGAAGAAGAACGTCGGGATGATCAGCGCGGGGGCCATCGCCTCGGGCTCGCGCAGCAGGCTGCGCACCGAGCGGCGGGCCACCGTGGCGACGTCGGTGACGATCCCGACCGAGCGGGCCATGCCGCTGCCCGGCGCGCCGGTGCGCGTGCTCACCATCGACCGCTCCCCCGCGGCGCGGCCGGTCCTTCGACGCGGGCCTCCGAGCGGTCGGTTCCGGCCGGCGCTCCGGCGGCGTCGGCGGCTGAGCCCGCGGCCGACATCCGGTAGCCGGTGGCCAGCAGGAACACGTCGTCGAGCGACGGGGTGCGCACCGTCAGCGACCGGGGATGCAGCCCGGCCGCCGACAGGGCCACGGCCACGCCGCCGACCGCGGCGGCGCCGTCGGCGGTGGCGATGGTGATGCCCCGGCGGCCCTTGGTGACCGCGTCCGCCTCCGGCAGGGCCTCGGCCACGGCCGCGGCCGGCGCGATGGCGTCCGGGGGCAGGTCGACCACGATCACGTCGGCCCCGACGGCCCGCTTCAGCGCGGAGGGCGAGCCCTGCTCGACGATGCGGCCTCCGTCGATGATGGCCACCCGGTCCGCCAGCGCGTCGGCCTCCTCGAGGTACTGCGTGGTGAGGAACACGGTCACGCCGAGCTCGCGGTTCAGCCGGCGGACCTCGTCCCACACCTGGGTCCGGCTGACCGGGTCGAGGCCGGTGGTCGGCTCGTCGAGGAAGATCACCTCGGGGCCGTGTATCAGCGAGGCGGCCAGGTCGAGGCGGCGCCT
Source organism: Acidimicrobiales bacterium (assembly GCA_963667505.2). Lineage (GTDB taxonomy): Bacteria > Actinomycetota > Acidimicrobiia > Acidimicrobiales > Aldehydirespiratoraceae > Aldehydirespirator. The sequence continues at coordinate 9,641 of CAXXIZ010000023.1, forward strand.
CATGCCGCCGCTGTAGGTCTTGACCCGGTCGTCCATGGCGTCGCCGATGTCGGCGAGGTCCACGGCCCGCTGGATGGACGCGGCCCGGTCGGCGGCGCTCAGCCCGTAGAGGCGGGCCTGCAGGTCGAGGATCTCACGGCCGGTCTGGCGCTCGTCGAGGGCGGCGTCCTGGAGGGCGACGCCGATGCGGATGCGGACCGCACCGGGGCTGTCCACCACGTCGTGGCCGGCCACCGAGGCCCGCCCCTCGGTGGGCTTCAGCAGGGTGCACAGCATCCGCACGGTGGTGCTCTTGCCCGCTCCGTTGGGCCCGAGGAACCCGTAGATCTCGCCGGACTCGACGGTGAGATCCACCCCGTCCACCGCCCGGTTGCTGCCGAAGGTGCGGACCAGCCCCCGAGCCGAGATCGCCGGGTTCTGAGCCTCGTCTCGGTCGTCGCTCGGCACGGGGCCGCAGACTAGCGAAACCGAACGTCGGTGAATCCGGGGGAGGCCTCGATCATCAGCAGCTTGACGCTCTCGTCGGTGGCGGCCCGCAGCCGGTGCGGCTGGCGGGTGTCATAGGAGATGGAGTCGCTGGGCTCCAGCAGGAAGATCTCGCCGTCCAGGTCCACTTCCACGGTGCCGGAGATCACATAGATCGTCTCGAAGCCGTCGTGGACCCAGTACTCCCGGAACGAGTCGGGCGCGCCGCTGAACTCGACGACCTGGAAGGGGCTGGCCTCCGGCGCGACCACCCGCCGCACGCCGTCCATGTCCCCCAGTTCGCTGGCCGGCACCACCGCGGTGTCCGACGCCCTGACCACCGTCGCCTCCCGGGTGTTCTCCGACCCGGCGAGCAGCCAGGAGGCGTTGGTGCCCAGCGCCTCGGAGATCTGGTGCAGAGAGCTCATCGACGGCCGGGCCAGGCCGCGCTCCACCTGCGACAGGAAGGGGTGCGACAGGCCGCTCAGCTGGGCCAGCGCCTTCAGCGTGAGCCCTTGCTCCTTGCGCAGGGCCCGGATCCTGGCGCCGAGCCGCCTGATCCGCTCGGCGTCGTCGACTCGGGCGTCGAGCCTCGCTCCCGCCGTGGCTCCGGCGGCGTTCTCAGAGTGCAGAGGCTTCACAGGCTTCATGCGGCTCGCAGTTCATCCAGTCTTCGGCACCCAGCTTGCGTCGCTCGGCTTGCACACAGGAAATGTTGATGCTATCAAGATTGGAGTAGGTCATGTCAACATCCGAGACCATCACCTGGAGGACAAGATGAGCAGGAAGTCATGGGCACGCGCCCTTTGCGCGCTGGCGGCGTTGAGTCTGATCGCGGCGGCATGCGGCGACGACGATACCGACGACGGCAGTGATGCGGTCGCCGAGGCCCCGGCCACCACCGCCGCGCCCGCACCCGACCCGGAGCCTGAACCCGAGCCGGAGGCGCCCGCCGAGCCGGACCCCGAGCCCGAGGCGCCCGCCGAGCCCGAGCCCGAGCCTGAGCCGGAGGCGCCTGCGGACATGATGAGCCTCGCCGGGGTGTGCCCCGACACGCTGGTCATCCAGACCGACTGGTTCCCCGAGTCCGAGCACGGCGCCCTGTACCAGATGGTGGGCGCCGACTACGTGATCGACGCCGACAACCAGACCACCACCGGTTCCCTGATGGTCGGCGACACCGACACCGGGATAGACATCCAGGTCCGGGCCGGCGGCCCGGCCATCGGGTTCGCCTCGGGCTCGGCCCAGATGTACGTCGACGAGGAGCTGCACCTGGCCTACGTCAGCATGGACGAGGCCGTCATCCTCGGCGGCGACACGCCCACGCTGTCGGTGGTGGCGCCGCTGGAGAAGAACCCGCAGATAATCCAGTGGGACCCCGAGGCGCAGCCCGACATCCAGTCCATCGCCGACATCGGCGAGGCCGGTCTCATCGTGAACGTCTTCGCGGGCGGCACCTTCATCGACGTGTTCGTCAACGAGGGCGTGCTCTCGGCCGACCAGATCGACCCGTCCTACGACGGCTCCCCGGCCCGGTTCATCACCGAGGGCGGGGCCATCGCCCAGCAGGGCTTCGCGTCGGAGTCGCCCTACAGCTACGAGTTCGTCTACGAGGAGTGGGCCAAGCCGATCGCCTTCGAGCTGATCCACGACGCCGGCCTGCGCATCTACTCCCAGACGCTGGCCATCCGCACCGGCGACCTCGACGCCATGCGGCCCTGCCTGGAGCTCTTCGTGCCGATCGTGCAGCAGTCGGTGGTGGACTTCGCGGCCGACCCGGCCCGGGCCAACGCCATCATCGTGGACGCGGTGGAGACCATCGACAGCTTCTGGGAGTACCCGCCGGAGCTGGCCGACTTCTCGGTGCAGGCCCAGATCGATCTGGGCCTCGTGGGCAACGGACCCGACGACACGGTGGGCAACATGGACCTCGACCGCATCCAAGAGGTGATCGACAAGATCGAGGCCGCCGGCTTCGACGTCCGCGAGGGCCTTCAGCCCACCGACATCGTCACCAACGAGTTCATCGACGAGAGCATCGGCTTCTAGGGCAGCGTCCTTGGAACCGCACATGAGCGAATCCGCCGGTTCGCCGGAGGGGCCGCGAGACGCCGACTTCGTGGTCACCGGCACGGTGGTGACCGCCGACGCCGAGCGCCGGGTGTTCCTCGACGGAGCGGTGGCGGTGGCGGGGGCGCGGATTGTCGCGGTCGGCCCGAGGGCCGAGGTCGAGGCGGCCTGCTCGGGCGGACGGCGCCTGGGCGGGCCCCGCGACCTGGTCGTCCCGGGGCTGATCGACACCCACAACCACATGGCCCAGGCGCTGGTGCGGGGCACGGCCTTCGAGGACCTGCCCAACATCACCCGCATCTACATCCCGGCCGAGGACGTGCTCGGCGACGACGGGATCCGCACCAGTGCGCGGGTCACCATGGCCAACCTGCTGCGGGCCGGGGTCACCACCACCACCGACACCACCGGCACCCCCGAGCACGAGGACGCGGTGGGCGAGACCGCCCTGGAGATGGGCGTCCGCTGCGCCCTGGCGGTGGGCCAGCGCGACCGGACGTCCCGTCTGGCCAGCAACTACGAGCAGATCGAGGGCCGCTCCGAGTACCGCGACGACCCGGCGGTGCGGGCCGACAACATCGCCCACATCGACGACTTCTGCACCCGCTGGGCGGCCCGGGGCGGCGACCGGGTGCGCCCCTACATCCACGCGCCGAGCGTCCCGTCGATCAGCGACGAGATGTTCGAGGCGGCCCTGGACCTGGCCGAGCGCCACGACACCGCCACCATGACCCACATCAACCGCGACCGCGAGGAGATCGAGCTGTGCGTGTCGCTGTTCGGGCGACGGCCCATAGAGCACCTGGCCCACATCGGCGGGCTCGGGCCGCGCTTCTTGGCCATCCACGCCATGCTCACCACCGCCCGCGAGGTCCGGATGCTGGCCGAGGCGGGCGCCAAGCTCGCCCACGCGCCGGTGGTGTGCACCGACATCGTCTCCGCGGTCACCGACGTGGTGGGCATGCGGGCCGCCGGGGTGACCGTGGGCCTCGGCTGCGACACGGTCATCAACGACATCCTGGCGGTGGCCCGGATCGCCTACCTGATGCACGGCCAGGCGGCGGGCATCCCGCTGTACGACCCGGTCGCCCTCACCAGCGAGGACGTCTTCGACATGGCCACCATCGACGGCGCCCGGGCCCTGCTGTGGGACCACGAGATCGGCTCCCTCGAGGTGGGCAAGGCCGCCGACCTGGCAGTGTTCGACGGCGAGAACCCGCGGCTGTCGCCGAGGCACAACCCGGTCGGCTCGCTGATCAGGTACGGGGCGGGCACCGACGTGTCCAGCGTGCTGGTGAACGGCGAGCTGGTGGTGGACGGCGGCCGGGTCCTGACCGTGGACGAGGCCGCGCTGCTCGACGAGGCCGACGAGGTGGCCGCCCGGGTGCGAGAGCATCTGCTGCACCGGCGGTACTGGCCCCTCCACCAGCGCTACAACGTCATCGGCGGCTGACAGCAGCCTGTCGCCCGTGCGGTCCCGCGTGGCCGGGTACGGTTGAGCTATGAGTCTGCGGCTGGCTCGCGGTGTGGTTCCTCGGCACTACGCAATCGAGTTGGCGCCCGACCTCGTGGCGGCGACCTTCGCCGGGAGCGTCACGATCGACATCGACATAGCTGAGCCCGCCAATGCGATAGTCCTGAACGCGGCGGATCTGAGCATCGTCAGCGCGAGTCTCGTGGCGGGCGCCGAGACCGTCGATCTCGACTTCACCCTCGACCCCGGGTCCGAGCGGCTGAGGCTGTACCGGCGTAACGACCACGGCGGGTTCGGGCCGGGACCGGCCCGGCTGCACATCGTCTTCGACGGCGTGCTCAACGACCAGTTGCGCGGCTTCTACCGCTCCACCTACACCGACGACTCCGGAATCCCCCACACCATCGCGGCCACCCAGTTCGAGTCCACCGACGCCCGGCGGGCCTTCCCCTGCTTCGACGAGCCGGCGTTCAAGGCCACCTTCGCCACGACGCTGGTGGTGGACGAGGGCCTGCTGGCCGTGTCCAACACCGCCGAGACGGACCGCGAGCCGCTGGGCGACGGCCGGGTGCGGGTCCGGTTCGCGCCCACCATGGTGATGTCCACGTACCTGGTGGCCTTCGTGGTCGGCCCGCTGGAGGCCACCGAGGAGACCTACGGCGCCGGCGTGCCGATCCGGGTGATCCACCGGCCCGGCCGCAGCGACCAGACCTTCTTCGCCCTCGAGGTGGCCGCCTTCGCCCTGGAGTGGTTCCGGGACTACTACGGCCTGCCCTACCCGTCGGACAAGCTCGACCTGGTGGCCGTGCCCGACTTCGCCTTCGGTGCCATGGAGAACCTCGGCTGCGTCACCTTCCGGGAGGTGCTGCTGCTGGTGGACCCGGCGTCCGCCAGCCAGCCCGAGCTCCAGAGGGTGGCCCAGGTCATCAACCACGAGCTGGCCCACATGTGGTTCGGGGACCTGGTGACCATGGCCTGGTGGGAGGGCATCTGGCTCAACGAGGCCTTCGCCACGTTCATGGAGACGGCCTGCACCGACGCCTTCCGGCCGTCCTGGCAGATCTGGTCGTCGTTCTGCCGCAGCCGGGCCTCGGCGCTGTCCACCGACGCCCTGGCCAACACCCGGGCGGTGGAGTACCCGGTGCACTCCCCCGAAGAGGCCGAGGACATGTTCGACGTGATCACCTACGAGAAGGGCGCGGCCCTGGTCCGCATGCTGGAGCAGTATCTCGGCCCGGACACGTTCCAGGCCGGCGTGCGCCTGTACCTGCGGCGGCACGCCTACGCCAACACTCATACCGAGGACCTGTGGAGCGCGCTGGCCGACGCCTCGGGCCAGCCGGTGGGGCAGATCATGGACGGCTGGATCCATCAGGGCGGGTTCCCGGCGGTGACCGCCGCCGTCACCGAGCACGGCCTCGAGGTCTCTCAGCGCCATTTCACGCTCGACCCCGACCGGGGCGACGATCGCATCTGGGCGGTCCCGTTGCGGCTGCGGTTGCGGACGCCCGGCGGCGACCGGCGGGAGATGCGGCTGCTGCTCGACCAGCGGTGCCGGACCCTGACCGTCGGGGAGGCCGAGCCTGTGACGCTCAACAGCGGCGGCTCGGGCTTCTACCGCGAGGATGTCGGCGCCGAGGCGCTGGCGGCGGTCGCCGCGGCGGGGCTGGGCGACCGCTCCGCCGACGAGCGCCACGGCCTGCTCGACGACGCCTGGGCCGCGACCCTGGCCGGCAGCCTGGAGGCCCCGGCGTTCCTCGACCTGGTGCTTCGGGGCTTCGCGGCTGAGCGCGACCTGACGGTGTGGCAGGCCCTGGCGGGCGCGCTGGCCCATCTGCGCCGGTTGCTGGACGGCGACGCGGCCCGGCGTTTCTGCGAGCTGGCGGTGGGGGTGTCCGACGCGGCGGCGGCCGAGGTCGGGATCGACCCTCCTGCCGGAGGCGAGGACGTGCGCACCAGCGAGCTGCGGGCGGTGCTGGTGCAGTTCCGGGGCGCGACCGCCGACCACGCGGCCACCGTCGAGGCCTGCCGCCGGCGGCTCGACCATGCGGACGCCACGCTGGCGGCGGCGGCTCTGGGGGTGGTGGCGGCCCACGGCGACGGCGACGACTTCGACCGGATCCGCCGCCGCTTCGAGGAGGCGTCCGACCCGCAGACCGAGCAGCGCCACCTGGCTGCACTGGCCGATTTCGGCGAGGACGAGCTGGTGCGCACGATCCTGGAGGGCACCCTGGACGGCTCGGTGCGCAGCCAGGACGGCCCCTACCTGATCCGCCGCGCCCTCGCCAACCGCCGCTGCGGACCGGTGGCCTGGGAGTTCCTGACCGATCACTGGGACCGGCTCCTCGCCGTCTTCCCGGCCAACTCGCCGGCCCGGATGCTGGAGGGGGTGGTCTGGCTGGACCGCCCCGAGCTGGCTGCGGCGGTGCGCGACTTCATGGCCGAGCACCCCCTGCCCCAAGGCGCTAAGCAGGTGGCCCAGCACCTGGAGCGCCAAGAAGTGAACGTCGCCCTGAGAGCCCGAGAGTCCCACCGCCTGGCCGCCACCGTCCTCGGCGGAGCGTGATGCTTCGCTTGCTGGTGGTGGCCGCTCTCGTCGCGGCGCTGGTGGGCGGCTACGTCCTCGCCTCGGGAGGGTTGTCTCTGGACGACATCGAAGAGAACGAGATCGTGAAGGACGCCCAAGAGGTCTGCGAGGAGGCCGCCGGCAGGAACGCGCGGCTGAACGATGCCATAGCCGAGGCCACCGGCTACGACGACACGGTGGGGGAACGCGATCAGAACTGCGCCATACCGGGCGCCGACTCGGATCTGCTGGACCCCGAGAACGCCGGAACGAGGACCGTGAGGCAGGACAGAGAAGAGCAACTGTGCGACATATTCGGCGAGATGGGTGACGCCACCGCCGAGGAATGCCCCGACGAGTGACCGGGGCGCGGTCGCGCCTGATGTGCTAGGCAATGCCGCTCAACGCTGCTCAATCGGACTAGCCCAGCACATGCGCGACGGATGATCCACGACTTCTTGATTGAGCGGGAGCCCATCACCTGGTCGGCGCCTGAGGGCTTCCCTTCGTCGCTGGTGCCCGACGGCCTGTTCACTCAGGATGCTCCCAGCGGGCTGGAGGTGGTGCTGGCCACCGCGAGGCACCGGCCCACCGCCGCCGACCTGCGCCGGGCATGGTCGAAGCGCCGCGGCGGCCGGGCCAGCCCGGTGCTGCTGGTGGCCGCATACCCCGGCGCCGAGGGCACCCGGGTGTCGCTCTGCGGGCCTGCGGGCGACCAGCCGATGGTGCAACACGACATCGAGGTGTCGCAGGCCGAGCGCCTGGCCGAAGTGGCGCTGGGAGAGCCGAGCCATCATGCGGCCACCCGGTTCCTGCTGGCCAACCTTCCCGAGCTGGACTCTCCGATGCCGGGACTCCGCAACGTCGGCCTGTTGGCCACCCACGAGCTGAGGGTGGGAGTGCCCGACAGACCGGACTGGAAGGCGTCCGTCGAGCGGGCGAGACCTCTGCTGACCTTGAGGGGCCGGCCGCTGGTGGAGCGCTTGGGATTCGGGATCGAGGTCCTCTCCACCAACACGTCGATGCTCACCGTCAACGGCCGAAACCGCGCCATCGCCGTCTTCTGCGACGAAGACGAGCCCTTCGACGCCCCGGCGTCGCGCTTCAACGGCACCTCCCCGGTGTCGCAGGCGCTGGCGGTGGCCGACCAGAAGGCAGTGGACTGGGTGGTCCTCACCCGGTCCTCGGAGATCCGCCTGTACGCCGCCCGGGCCGACACCGGCGTGGGCCGCAAGGGCCGGGCCGAGACGTTCGTCGAGCTCAACCTGTCGCTGCTGCCCTCCGAACTGGCCGGCTACTTGCACCTGCTGTTCTCGGTGGACGCCCTCGTCGAGAACGGCACTCTGGACGCGATCCTCGGCGACTGCGAGCGGTTCGCGACGGACCTGGCGGAGCGGCTGCGCGAGCGCGTCTACTACGAGACGGTTCCTGCGCTGGCGTCGGCCATCGCCTCCCGAATGGGACGCGAGCCCACTGGCGACGATCTGGAGGACGCCTACGAGCAGGTGATGCTGATCTTGTTCCGGCTGCTGTTCGTGGCCTACGCCGAAGACAAGGACCTGCTTCCCTACCGCACCAACGGCCGTTACCAGGACCATTCGCTCCAGCGG
>CAXXIZ010000024.1:0-2848 GCA_963667505.2 Acidimicrobiales bacterium
CTGAGGAATCCGGCCGGGGGCTTCTTCGACGTGGCGGAGAGAGGGGCGGCCTTCCTGCGCTATCCGTTGACCCTCGTCAACGAAAACGGCGCCGCCGCCCGCTTCTTCCTCAAGCTCCATCACCTGACGGCGAAGCCGGACCACCTCGACGCCGCCCTGTGGGCGCTCCGGTGCTACCACGGAGACTTCACGGACCACGGGGTCCACGCCGCGGAATACGGCATGGCGCTGGTGTCGTGTCCCACGTAAAAGTTGACAAAGATGCGCAGGGCGCGTCGCGGCCACGGGCGCTTTGCCATCGCGCCGTGAATGTGGAATCATGGTCCGACTCCGCAGGATGGAGGTCACCCCGTGAACCTGACGCTGGCGCACCATCCGGTGCGAGCCCTTCGTTTCGGCTCGCAGACGCGACTGGACGGAACCACCCTCGACATCGACATCGACGAGCTTCGCGCGCTGCTGCTGGAAGACGAGGCGCTGGCAGACGTCGCGTTCGAGCGCGTCGCACCCGGCGAAGCCTGCCGGGCCGGGCCGGTGTTCGACATCATCGAGCCCAGGGCCAAGGCGGAAGGCGACGGCCCCGACTTCCCCGGCATCCTGGGGCCTCCGGTGACGGCCGGCATGGGCACCACGCACGTGCTGTCGGGGATGGCGGTCACGGTGCTGGACGAGCACGCCGCCGGCGGGTCGCGCGGCTCCATCGGCCGGGTCCTGGAGATGACCGGACCGGCGGCCGAGGGTTCGTGCTACTCGACGCTGCACCACCTGGTGGTCGTCCCCCGCCTGGCGCCGGGCAGGGACGGCCCCGCGGCCCAGCGGGCGAAGCGGGTGGCCGGACTCAGGACCGCGGTCCATCTCGCACGGGCCGCGTCTGCGCACGCGCCCGCGGAAAGCCGCACCTTCGAGCCGGTGAACCCGGGACCGCCGGGCCGTGAGGGTCTGCCGCGAGTGGCGTACGTGGGACAGATCTTCTCCCGCCAGCGGCAGGCGGAGCTGGACGAGCCGGTGCTCTACGGGCACAACACCACCGGCATGCTGCCGGTGCTGCTGCATCCGGACGAGTGGCTGGACGGCGGCGTGGTGACCTCCTACTACACCTCCATGGGCGGCGCGGAGACCTACCTCTACCAGAACCATCCCATCATCACCGAGCTTTACCGGCGGCACCACGCCGGCGAGATGGACTTCGTCGGCACGGTGGCCAGCATCGCCGGGTCGGACAACACCGACCGCGACCGCAACTGCCGCACCGCCGCGGCCCTGGTCAAGTGGGCGCTGAACGCCGACGCCGCGGTGCTCACCAAGTACGGCGGCGGCGTGCCCCACGCCGACCTGGCGGAGACCGCGCGGCTGCTGGAGTCCGAGGGCGTCCGCACCGCGGTCATGGTCTCGGACGTGTCGCGGGACCGCCGGGTGGAGTCGGCCCTGCTGTTCAACTTCCCGGAGGTCAACGCCATCGTCTACGGCGGCGGCAACGACACCCGGTGGCAGGTGGAACCGGCCGGCCGGGTCATCGCGGCGACGCCGGCCATCGGCGAGCTTCTGGCCGGGGTGCGCGAGCTGGGCGCCATGAACGTAGCCGGCGTCACCAACCAGCAAGGCGCCTCGCGACTGCGGGCGGTAGTCTATTAGTGCGGCAGGAATCTGCCCGCGCCCGGCCGCGCGAAAGCCGGGAAAGCGAATCACGAACAGGGAGGCCGTAGCCATGAGGATCGTTCACTACCTGAACCAGTTCTTCGGAGGGGTCGGCGGCGAGGAGCAGGCCGGGAGCCCGCTCAGCGAGGTCGCGAACGCCGTGGGGCCGGGCCGCCTGCTGGAGCAGACCCTCGGTGACGGGGCTACCGTCGTCACGACCCTGATCTGCGGCGACAACCACGCCGTGGAGCACCAGGAGGAGCTGACGGCCGCGGTCCTGGAGCACGTGCGGAGCGCCGGAGCGGACCTGTTCGTGGCCGGCCCCTGCTTCGACGCCGGCCGCTACGGCATGGCCGCAGGCGCCCTGTGCAGCGCGGTGCAAAGCGAGATCGGCATACCGGCCGTCACCGCCATGCACGAGGAGAACCCGGGAGTGGACCTCTACCGGGAGGGCCTCTACATCGTCGATTCCGGCCGCAACGCCGCCGGCATGAGGCAGGTGGTCGAGCGCATGGCCGGGCTGGCGCGGAAACTGGTCGCCGGAGAGGCCATCGGCCTCCCCCGCGAGGAAGGTTACCTGGCCCGCGGCTTCATACGGGACCGGTTCGTCGACAAGTCCTCGGCGGAGCGGCTGGTGGACATGGTCCTGGCCAAGGCCCAGGGACAACCGTTCGACACCGAGATGCCCGTCACCTCCTTCCAGCCCGTGGCCAAACCCAGGGGCGTCGACGACCTCTCCAAGGCCAAGGTGATGCTCATCACCGACGGCGGCCTCGTGCCCAAGGGCAACCCGGACAACATCGAGGGCATGGCCGCCACCCGCTGGGGCGCCTATGACATCTCCGGCGACGACGACCTCACGGGCGAGGACTACGAGATCTCCCACGGCGGCTACGACCCGCGCTTCGTGCAGGCCGACCCCGACCGCCTGGTGCCCCTCGACGCCCTGAGACAACTGGAGAAAGAAGGCGCCGTGGGCGAGATACACGGAGAGTTTCTGTCCACCTCCGGCCTGTCCAACCCCCTTTCCAACACCCGCCGCCTGGGCCGGGAGATGGCCGAGAAAGTCAAGCGCGAGGGGGTCGACGCCGTCATCCTCACCTCCACGTGAGGCACCAGCACTCGCAGCGGCGCTGCGATCACCACCGAGTTGGAGAAGGCCGGCGTCCCGGTCGTCCAGATGACCTCCGCCCTCCCCATCGCCAAGATGGTC
>CAXXIZ010000025.1:0-2675 GCA_963667505.2 Acidimicrobiales bacterium
TGATTCCTACGCACTTGACCGCGATTCTTGCGTGATTTGACCGTCGGGGCGGGGCTCGGATTCACCGCCGCCCTGACGTACTGCTCGGCGACCGTATCGAGGTCAGCCGAGGTGCCGATTCTCTCCGAACCCTGCCTGATCGATCGCCCGATCGAATCGAGGAGGCAGGGCACGATGAGGAGGATTGGCACGATGAACATCAAGGAGATTCTTCAGCACCGCCACGAGCTCGGCCTGACGCGGGCGCAGACCGCGACCGCGGTGGGCGTGAGCACGGGTACCGTCTCGCACATCCTGGAGCGGGCCTCGGCGGCGGGGCTGTCCTGGCCGCTGCCCGACGGGCTCGACGACGAGGCGCTTCGCGCACGGCTCTATCCGAGCGTGGCGCGCGAGGCCGGGTGCGTACAGCCCGACTGGGAGGCGGTGCTCGCGGAGCTGGGTCGCAAGCGCAAGCGCCGGCGCACCCGCGTGACACGGCGCCAGCTCTGGGTCGAGTACCGCGACGAAGCCCGGGCGCAGGACGGGACAGCGTACAGCTATAGCCGCTTCTGCGCCCTGCTCAACGAACGCCTCGAGCGCCAAGGCTGCGAGGCGCAGATGCGCTTCGACTACGAGCCGGGGCTGTGGGGCCTGTCGGACTTCTCGGGCAAGACGCTGGCGTTGCGCACCGCTCACGGTGAGACGGACGTGGAGATCTTCGTCGCGGTGCTGGCCCACTCGCAGATGATTTATGCCGAGGCGGTGCCCGACCAGAGCGTGCGTCACTGGACGATGGTGCACCGGCGGGCGCTGGAGTACTTCGGCGGTGTGCCCGGGCGCTGGATTATCGACAACCTCAAGGCCGGCGTTCACAAGGCCGACCGCGAGGAGCCGCAGCTCAACCCGAGCTTCCGCGAGTTCGCGCAGCACTACAACGTCGCGGTGCTCCCTGCACGTTCGGGAAGGGCGACGGACAAGGGTCTCGTGGAGTCGGCCGTCGGCGCGGTCCAGACCCGCATCCTGCTCGTGCTGCGCCACGAGACGTTCTTCTCGCTCGACGCGATGAACGCCGCCATCGGTCGCGAACTCGACCGGCTCAACTCAGCGCCCATGGCACGCGGCTCCACCCGCCGCGCGGGGTTCGAGGCCACCGAGCGCCCCGCGCTTCAGCCGTTGCCTGCGCACCCCTGGGAGTGGGGCGAGTGGGTCGAGCGCAAGGTTGGGCCCAACGGCCATATCCGCCTCGAGCACAACCACTACTCGGTGCCCGAGGGCCACATCGGGCGCAGCGTCGCAGCGCGCCTCGGCGAGCGCATGGTCGAGGTGTTCCTCGAGCGCGGCGGCGAGCGCATCGCGGTGCATCGGCGCAACAACGGGCGTAACCAGTACGCCACCCACCCCAATCACATGCCCGAGCGCCTCAAGGCGGTGCGTGACATCCGCAGGCCCGACTACGGTGACATCCTGCTTGCCCGCGCCCGGCGCATCGGACGCAACGCCCTGGCCTGGTCCGAGCGATGCTTCGCCTCGCGCGACTTCCCCGAACAGGCCTTCGCCACCGTGCAGGGCATGGTCCGCCTCGCCGACGACCATGGCCGTGAGCGCGTCGATGCGCTGTGCGCCGAGGCCCTCGACCTCAACCGCCTCGCCTCGGGCTTTCTCAGGCAGCGGCTCAAAAACGGCGCCAAGCCGCACCGCCCGCGTCCCGAATCCGACGAGACCATCCCCAGCCACCCCAACATCCGGGGCGGGGACTACTACCGCAACGACAAAGGAGCGACACCATGACCCTGTGCCAACCCAACATCGAACGCTTCCTCCAGCTCGGCCTGTACGGCATGGCCGAGGCCCTCACCGAGCAGCGCGATGTCGCCGACATCGAGCAGCTCGGCTTCGACGACCGCCTCGCCATGCTCATCGAGCGCGAAGCCGAGCACCGCGACCACCGCAGCTATCTCGGCCATCTGCGCCAAGCCCAGTTGCGCATGCGCGCCGACATCCACGACGTCGACTGCCGCGCCGGGCGCGGCATCGCCCGTACGACGCTGACCCAGCTCGCCGCCGGCGACTGGATCCGCCAAGCACTGAACTTGATCGTCGAAGGACAGACCGGGTCGGGAAAGACCTTCCTCGCCTGCGCGCTCGCCCACCAGGCCTGCCGCCAGAAGCGCTCCGTGCTCTACCGCCGCGTCCCCGAGCTGGTCTCCGAACTCTCCCGCGCCCGCGATACCGGACGCCACGAACGCCTGATGCGCCGCCTCGCCAAGGTCGAGTTGCTGGTCCTCGACGACTGGGGGCTCCAGAGCTTCTCCGCCGAGGGCCGCCGCGACCTGCTCGAGATCGTGGAGGCGCGCTACGCACGCAAGTCCATCGTGGTCGCCAGCCAGATCCCGGTCGAGCGCTGGCCACGGATCATCGGCGAGGCCACCATCGCCGACGCGGTCCTCGACCGCATCGTCCACAATGCCTATCGAATCGAACTCACCGGCGAGTCCCAGCGCAAGCGCAACACACCGCCGCCGCTCGACGGCGCCGACCCCGCGCCCACCCAGCGGTGACGATGTGGACGCGTCCTGCGGACCGAGCGCCGTCCTACGGACCGTATGGACAAGGCGTGGACAAGTGCGCGGCACTTGCCCACCCCTTGCCCACACTCGGCGCTCTCGCGACCACATCCTCACCGCTTCAACAACAGG
>CAXXIZ010000026.1:0-15028 GCA_963667505.2 Acidimicrobiales bacterium
GACGAGGGGCTCGACGGCCTGCGGGCCATCCCCTGGGTGTTCGGCTGGACCCAGTCGCGCCAGCTCGTGCCGGGCTGGTTCGGCGTCGGCGCCGGCCTGGCCGCGGCTCGGGCGGCGGGCATGGGCGGCGACCTCGACGACATGTACGAGCGCTGGCAGTTCTTCCGCACGTTCGTGTCGAACGTGGAGATGACGCTGTTCAAGACCGACCTGGCCATCGCCCGCCACTACGTGGCCACCCTGGTCGATCCGTCCCTGCACAGCCATTTCGACGCGGTGTGCGCCGAGTACGACCGCACGGTGGCCGAGGTGGCCGCCCTCACCGGCCGGGGCCTGCTGGAGGACCTGCCGATCCTGCGCCGCACGCTGGCGGTGCGCGACGCCTACCTCGACCCGATCAACGTCCTGCAGGCCGACCTGCTGGACCGGCGCCGCCGAGGCCTGGCCGCCAGCGCCGACGAGGACGAGCTGCTGCTGCGCACCCTGCTGCTGACGGTCAACGGCGTGGCCGCCGGAATGCGCAACACCGGCTGACTCCGGCCGGGGCAGGCCGCGGCCGGCATCGGACTGGGGCCTGCTAGAGGAGCTCGAAGTCGGCGGGGTCGGGGCGGCGGGTCCGGCGCCAGTAGTCGATCAGGGGCAGGGGCCAGTTCTGGGTGACCCTCCCCTTGGCGTTCTTGTACCAGCTGTTCACGCCGGAGATGCCCCACGCCATCTGGGAGTTGTGCTCGTCCATCAGCGCGGCGTAGCGGTCGTAGGCGCCGGTTCGGCAGTCCATCGCCGAGGCGCCGGTGTCGGCCAGGTGCCTCAGGCACTCGACCACGTAGTGGGCGGCGCACTCCGCGAAGTAGATGATGCTGCCGTTGATGACGATGTTGGTGTTGGGGCCGTAGATGCAGAACAGGTTGGGGAAGCCGGGCACGCACGCCCCGTTGTAGGCCCGGGCGTCGCCGTCCCAGGCGTCGTGCAGGTCGGCGCCTCCCCGCCCGGTCACCCGCATCGGCATCAGGAACTCCGAGGCACTGAAGCCGGTGCCGTACACGATCACGTCGGCTTCGTGCAGACGGCCGTCGGCGCCCCGCACGCCGCCGGGCTCGATCCGGTCGATCCGGTCGCTGACCAGCTCCACGTCGGGCCGCTTGAGCGTGCGGGCCCAGATGCCGTTGTCGAGCACCACCCGCTTGGCCCCCACCGGGTAGTCGGGCACGACCTTGGCCAGCAGGTCGGGACGGTCGCCGAACTGCGACTCCAGGTACAGGGTCAGCAGGCGGCGGGCCTCGTCGTTGCGGGGGCTGACGGCCTGCTCCAGCGGGCCGGTCCAGGCCGGGTCGCGGCGCAGCGCGCCGACGGTGCCCTCGTGGGTGCACCAGAACAGCCGCAGCCGGAACCAGTGGACGTAGCCGGGCACCAGCTCGAACAGCCGCAGCAGACCCTCGGGGATCGCCTCGTGGTAGACGGGCCGGGGGATCAGCCACGGCGGCGTCCGCTGGAACACGGTCAGGCGGGCGGCGGCCTCGGCCAGGTGGGGAATGAACTGCAGCGCGCTGGCGCCGGTGCCGATCACGGCCACGCTCAGGCCCTGCCAGTCGATGTCGTGGCGCCAGGCCGAGCTGTGGAACTGCTCGCCGGCGAAGCTGTCGATGCCCTCGATGTCGGGCATCAGGGGCCGGTTGAGCTGGCCCACCGCGGAGACCACCGCTCCCGCGGTGAGATCCTCGGTCCCGCGGCCGGCGTCGAGTTGGATTCTCCAGCAGCGGGCGTCGTCGTCCCAGGCCAGCGACTCGACCCGGACGCCGAAGCGGATCCGGTCGCCTATCCCCCACCGGCGGGCGCAATCGCGGAAGTAGTCGAGCAGCACCGGCTGGCTGGAGTGGTACTCGGGCCAGTCGGGCCGCTGCTCGCCGGAGTAGCAGTAGACGTGGTTGAACACGTCCACCCGGCAGCCCGGATAGGTGTTCTCCAGCCAGGTTCCGCCCACATCGTTGTTCTTGTCGAGCACCACGCAGTCGATCCCGGCTTGCTGGAGCCGGTGGGCCGTCAGGATGCCCGACATTCCGGCGCCGATGACGGCCACCGGGTGGTCCACGGACGCGGCCGAGTCAGGCGGTGGCCAGGCGGCCTCGGTGATCGGCTCGGACGCCCGCAGGTCGCCGGTGACCGCCAGCTCCTCGGCCAGCATCCGGCGGTAGTCGTCGTCGAGGTCGGCGCCGGTGAGCCAGTCGATCAGGGCGGCGACCGGCTCGTCGGCGGGCGCGGCGGCGGGATGGGCCAGAACCCGCTCGATGCCTCGTTGGGCCAGGTCCTGGGCCCGCTCGACCTGTGCGTCGTCCCAGCCGCCGTTCGCCTGGAGGGCCAGGTCCGGATCCAGCCACAGGTCCGCCGGGGCCAGCTCGGGGTCGCCGGTGGCGTAGGCCAGCGCGGCCAGCAGGCTCGGCAGGTCGGCCGCGTCGATCAGTCCCCGGATCTCCTCGGCGTCCATCGGCGTGGGCTCGTGCACAGGCTGGGAGCGACGGGCGACGTTTAGGCGGCTCGGGCTAGGCGCGGTCGAATTCGATGATCTCGCCCCGGTTGATGCTCACCCAGTCGCGGGCCTCGATGTAGGGGCGGAAGGTGTCGGTGATGGCCCGCTCGTCGTCGCGGGACTTGGGCCGCTGGATCTCGTAGAGGTGGGGGAACTCCAGCCAGGCCGTCACCGCGTCCCACAGGCGCATGGCCTCGGGTCCGGTCGGGGGGTCGATCAGGACCGGCCCGAACAGGGCCTGCTCGCCGAAGAACAGCGTCGGCACCCCGAAGCCGCCCGCGGCCACCACCCGGTCGTGCTCGGCCTTGACCTCGTCGTGGGTGCTGGGGTCGTCCAGCGCCTCGTCCACGGTGGCCGGATCGAGGCCTATCTCGCCCAGCAGCGCCCGGGCCACGTCGGGCTCGTGGACCCGCAGGCCCTCCTCGTGCAGCGCCCGGGCCGAGCGCTCGAACCAGGCGTCGAGCTGGTCCATGCCGCCGCGGCGCAGCACCGCGCCGATGCGCATAAGCGACCAGCCGTAGGACCAGGGCCGCTCCCACGGGTGCTTCTTGCCCTCGAAGCGGTTGATCTCCTCGAGGCTGAAGAATCGCCAGTTGATCTCCAGCCCGTTCTGGGCCCGCACGTCGCGGATCCACTTGGACGTCTGGTAGGCCCACGGGCACAGCACGTCGAAGTGGAAGTCCACTGTGCTGGTATCGACGGTGTCAGTCATGCCGTCAATCATCGCACGGCCGCGGCCGTCCCCCACCGCGGAACCCGCACGGCCAGGCCGACCGCTCAGCCGCCGTAGTGCTCGGTCATCCTCTCGCCGGCCCGCATCTCGTCGATGGCACGCTGCACGTCGCTCACCGCCGACTCGAGCGCGGCGATCACCGCGTCGCGGTCGGGGGTGAACTCCAGCCCGTCGATCACGCCGGCGAGCCGCCCCTTGGACCGCCATGCGGCCGACTTGGCCCATTCGGTCCACAGCACCTCGTGGTCGTCCACGATTATCAGGTCCGCAGTTCGGCTCTGCTCGTCGACCGCGGTGTCCAGGGCCACGTAGCCGTTCACCATGGAGATCCGCTCGGCCAGCGCGTCGAGCGGGGCGGCCCGATGGACCACCATGTCGCCGTGCAGGGCGATGGCGTAGCCCGGACCGCCGAAGTCCGGCGCCACGACCCGCTCCCGAGGCGGGGTGCGGCCCTCGGCCGACAGGGCGGCAGCCTCGTGCTTGGTGCCCAGGAAGTACTCGAACCGCCCGCCCGGCACTCGGGCCGGGTCGGTCACCGCCATGACGTAGTCGAGCGGGATGGTGTCGTGGTGCCACTTGTCGATGGCGGCTTCGAGGCGCGACGGCTCGTAGTTGATGTGGCCCAGGTGCACCGGCATCGGATGGGGCGCGACGGCGGTGCCGTAGATGCGCTCCAGGTGGTCGCTGACTTCGGAGCTGATGCACAGGTCGCGCAGCCACCGCGACCGGTAGCAGCCGCTGCGGGTCATCCGCTCGATGCGGTTGCCCGCGGGGCGGGCGAAGGCGCGCAGCCGCCGGGCTACGTCGAGCATGACGGCCGCGCCCTCGTCGCTGAGCACCCGGAACGGCGACGACGCCGCTGCCGCGGTGGCCTTGGCAGCGATCTCGTCGGGGCTGTAGCCGAGGTCGGCGAGCATGACGACCTCGTCGGGCTCCTCCAGTTCGAGGTGGAGCTCCGGGTCGAAGACGGGCTCGCCGTCGAGCCACTCGTAGCCGGTCGGCTGCGTGTCGGGGAACGGCACGGCCACGCCCATCGAGTCCTCCTAGCTGTGCGGGACACCCGAGCCCGGGCTCGGTGCATGGTACGCGAACGGATATTCGAGCCGGTGCCGAGCGGCAGCTAGCGTGCTGCCCGTGACTCTCATGGGCCAGGAGTCGGCGCGGCCGAGGCTGCTGGCGCCTGCGCTGCGGACCGCGGTGGACGCCCGGAGCGAGGCGTTCCGGCAGAACCGCGACGACATGCTGGAGCAGCTCGCCGAGATCGAGGAGCTGCTCGACGAGGCCGAGGCCGGCGGCGGGCCGGCCGCCATGGATCGGCTGCGGCGCCGGGGCAAGCTGCCCATCCGGGAGCGCATCGCCAACGTGATCGACCCCAACAGCCCGTTCCTGGAGATCAGCGCGCTGGCCGCCTACCACTCCGACTACACGATGGGCGGCGGCATGGTGGTGGGCGTCGGCGTGATCGGCGGCGCCGAGTGCGTGATCATGGGCAACGACCCCAGCGTGCTGGCCGGGGCGCTGACGCCGTACGCCAGCAAGAAGTGGATGCGGGCCCTGGAGATCGCCCGCGACAACCGCATCCCGTATGTGAGCTTCGTGGAGTCGGCCGGCGCCGACCTTCGTCTCGGCGGCCGCGAAGGGGGCGGCTCGGAGTTCACCGGCGGGGGCAGCAGCCGCGTGCAGACCACCCACTTCGCGGAGTCGGGCCGGTTCTTCTACGAGATGATCGAGCTGTCGAAGATGCGCATCCCCACGGTGTGCGTGGTGTTCGGCTCGTCCACCGCCGGGGGCGCCTACCAGCCGGGCCTGTCCGACTACAACATCGTGGTCGCCGACCAGTCCAAGATCTTCCTGGCCGGGCCGCCGCTGGTGAAGATGGCCACCGGCGAGGAGTCCGACGACGAGACCCTGGGCGGCGCCCGTCTGCACGCCGAGGTCTCCGGGCTGGGCGACTACTTCGCCACCGACGAGATGGACGCCGTGCGCATGTGCCGCGAGGTCGTGTCGCACCTCAACCGGCCCAAGCCCCATCCGGGGCCGACCATGGCCGCCGATCCGCCGGTGCACGACCCCGAGGAGCTGCTCGGGCTGGTGAGCCGGGACCTGCGCCAGCCCTTCGACATGCGCGAGGTGATCGCCCGGGTGGTGGACGGCTCCCGCTTCGAGGAGTACAAGGCCCGCTACGGCACCACCCTGGTGTGCGGCTGGGCGTCCATCGGCGGCTATCCGGTGGGGATCCTGGCCAACAACGGCGTGCTCTACCCCGACTCTTCCCAGAAGGGGGCCACCTTCATCCAGCTGTGCAACCAGTCCGACATCCCGCTGGTGTTCCTGCAGAACATCACCGGCTTCATGGTGGGCCGGGACTACGAGGCCGACGGCATGGTGAAGAAGGGCTCGCAGATGATCAACGCGGTGACCAACTCGACGGTCCCGCACCTGACGGTGATCATCGGCTCGTCCTACGGGGCGGGCACCTACGGCATGTCGGGACGGGCCTTCGGCAACCGCTTCACCTGGCTGTGGCCCACCGCCAAGGTCGCAGTGATGGGACCCAAGCAGATCGCCGGGGTGATGTCGCAGGTGCGCCGGGCCCGGGCGGCCCGCAAGGGCGAGGCCTTCGACGAGGACGAGGACGCCCGCATCGTGGCCCAGGCCGAGGCCATCCAGGAGCGGGGCTCGCTGGCGCTGCGGGCCACCGGCGCCATCAGCGACGACGGCATCATCGACCCCCGCGACACCCGGGCGGTGCTGGGCATGTGCCTGTCGGTAGTAGGCAACCGGCCGATCCGCGGCGCCGAGGGCTACGGAGTGTTCCGGCTGTGAGGGCGTCACTCGGGAATTGGCAGCGCTGGGTGCCGTCTTGGGCGTTGGTGGCTGCCAGTTCGGGTAGAGGGTGCGGACCCTGGGGGGAATTGGCAGCGTTATGCACGGATAGCGTGCATTCTGCTGCCAGTTCGGGTGGGGGTTGTCGGCTGCTGGGGAATTGGCAGCGCAGAGTGCCGTTTTGGGCGTTGATGGCTGCCAGTTCGGGGCGGGGGCGGCTGTGAGGGGTATCGGCACGCTGCTGGTGGCCAACCGGGGAGAGATCGCCCGCCGGGTGTTCCGCACGGCCGGGTCGATGGGAACGCGCTGCGTGGCCGTGTTCTCCGATGCCGACGCCGATGAGCCGTTCGTGGCCGAGGCCGACATGGCTGTTCGGCTTCCGGGCGGGTATCTGGACGGCGAGGCGGTGGTGGCCGCCGCGGTGGCCGCCGGAGCGCACGCCGTCCATCCCGGCTACGGCTTCCTGGCCGAGAACGCCGGCTTCGCCCGGGCGGTGGCCGCCGCGGGCCTGGTGTGGGTCGGCCCGGGCCCGGAGGCCATCGAGACGATGGGCGACAAGCTGGCGGCCAAGGCGGCGGCTGCGGACGCGGGGGTGCCCGTCCTGCCGTCGTCGGAGGATCCCGCCGACGCGTCCGGGGTCGGCTTCCCGCTGATGGTCAAGGCGGCCGCGGGCGGCGGCGGCAAGGGCATGCGCCTGGTGTCGGACCCCGCCGACCTGGAGACCGCGGTGGCCGCGGCCCGGCGCGAGGCGCTCGGCGGGTTCGGCGACGACACCGTGTTCCTGGAGCGCTACCTGCCGCGCTGTCGCCATGTGGAAGTCCAGATCCTGGGTGACGCCCACGGCAGCATCGTCCATCTCGGCGAGCGGGAGTGCTCCATCCAGCGCCGCCACCAAAAGATCATCGAGGAGTCGCCGTCGACCGCGGTGGACGACGGCTTGAGAGCGGCCATGGGAGACGCCGCGGTGCGGCTGGCCCAGTCGATCGGCTATGTCTCGGCGGGCACGGTGGAGCTGCTGCTCGACGACGACACCGGCGAGTTCTTCTTCCTGGAGGTCAACACCCGCCTGCAGGTGGAGCACCCGGTGACCGAGGAGGTCACCGGCCTCGACCTGGTGCGCGAGCAGCTGCGCATCGCCGCGGGCGAGCCGCTGGGCTACGGCCAGGCCGACATCGCTCTTCTCGGGCCATGCCATCGAGGCCCGGCTCTACGCCGAGGACCCCGCGGCCGGATTCTTGCCCGCAGTGGGCACCCTGGCCGCCTTCGCTCCGGCGGCCGAGCCCGCGGTGCGGTGGGACAGCGGTGTGGAGGCGGGCAGCACCGTCGGGCTGGACTTCGACCCGATGCTGGCCAAGGTGATCGCCCATGCTCCGACCCGGACCGAGGCCGCCGGACGGCTGGCACTGGCCCTGGAGCGGCTGCACGTCGGCGGGGTGACCACCAACCGACACTTCCTGGCCGCCGCGCTGCGGTCGAGGGCCTTCCTGGACGGCGACACCACCACCGACTTCATCGCGCGGGCCGACCCGAGCCGGGCCGCACAGCGGTCGGCCGCGGAGTGCAGGCACGCGGCCGCGGCGGCCGCCATGTGGCTCCAGGCCGCCGAGAGGCAGCAGGCCCGGACCCTGGGATGGATGCCCAGCGGTTGGCGCCTAGGCCGTCTCCCGTCCGAGCGGGTGGAGCTGGCCGTGGAGACGGCCGGAGGCCCGGTTGAGCTAACGGTGCGCTACCGGCCCCGGCGGGACGGCTCGTTCATGGTGCGGGTCGAGAGTTCTGACCGCTCAGCCGGGGGCTCGGCCCAAACAGTTGAGGCAGTCGAGGCCGCGGCGAGGATTGCGACTTGGTCGCCGGACGAGCTCGAGCTTGAGTGGGGCGGACGTCGGGTGCGGTACGCGGTCACCGCCGACGGCGAACGGCTGCACCTGACCGGCGACTCCGAGACGGTCACGGTGGCGGTGCTGCCTCGCTTCGGTGCCCCCGACCATGGCCTGGCCGCAGGCGGGTTCGCCGCGCCGATGCCGGGCGTGATCATCGAGGTGCGGGTCGAGCCGGGCGAGCGCGTGGCCGCGGGCCGCACCCTGGTGGTGATGGAGGGCATGAAGATGGAGCATCACGTCAGTGCGCCGTGCGACGGCACAGTGACCGAGGTACTGGTCGCGGCCGGCGAGCAGGTGGACAATGGCTCCCCCCTGTTGGTCTTCGAGGCGGCTCAGGCCGATACCGCAGAGCCCGGCCGTGGCTGACCCCGTACGGATCGCCGACTGCTCCAGCCCCACGGGACATGGGCGCCCCCGAGACGGGCGATCTCATGGCTGAGCCGATCCGGATCGCCAACTGCTCGGGCTTCTACGGCGACCGCCTGTCGGCCGCGGCCGAGATGGTGAACGACGGGCCCATCGACGTCCTCACCGGCGACTGGCTGGCCGAGCTGACCATGCTGATCCTGGCCCGCACCCGGGCCAAACGGCCCGGCGGCGGGTACGCCCGCAGCTTCGTCAAGCAGATGGAGCAGGTGATGGGCGCCTGCCTGGAGGCGGGCATCAAGGTGGTGTCCAACGCGGGCGGCCTCGATCCCCGAGGCTGCGCCGAGGCGGTCGCCGAGGTGGCCGAACGGCTGGGCCTGAGCCCGAGGATCGCCTGCGTGGACGGCGACGACCTCATGGCCCGCCTCGCCCCTGACGCGGCCGACAAAGTGGCGCTGCGCTCGTTCGCCGACGGCGAGCCGATGGCCGACACCGCCGAGCTGATCACCGCCAACGCCTATCTCGGCGGCTGGGGCATCGCCGAGGCGTTGCGCCGCGGCGCCGACATCGTGGTGACCGGCCGGGTCACCGACGCCGCGGTGGCCTGCGGCCCGGCCGCCTGGCACCACGGCTGGGCGGTCGACGACTGGGACGCCCTGGCCGGAGCGGTCGTGGCCGGGCACGTGATCGAGTGCGGCACCCAGGCCACCGGCGGCAACTACTCGTTCTTCACCGAGATCGACGGCATGGACCGCACCGGCTTCCCGTGGGCCGAGATCGCGGCCGACGGCTCGTCGGTGATCGGCAAGCACGACGGCACCGGCGGCGCGGTCACGGTGGGCACGGTCACCGCGCAGCTGCTCTACGAGATCGACGCGCCCGGCTACCTGGGGCCCGACGTCACCGCCCGCTTCGACACGATCCGGCTCGCCCAGGACGGAACGGACCGGGTGCGGATCGACTCGGTGCGGGGCGAGCCGCCCCCGCCGACCCTCAAGGTGGCCACCAACGAGCTGGGCGGCTTCCGCAGCGAGATCACCGTCGGGCTCACCGGGCTCGACATCGAGGCCAAGGCCGCCCTCGTGCACGACGCCTTCTGGCGGGCCTGCCCCTACGCTCCCGGCGACTACGCCAAGGTCGTCGAGCGGGTGGTGCGCACCGACAAGGCCGACCCGGCCACCAACGAGGAGGCCGTCGCGGTGTGGCGGCTCAGCGTGTTCGACCACGACGAGGCCCGGCTCGGGCGGACCCTGTCCGACGCCATGAACGAGCTGGCCCTGGCCACCATCCCCGGCATGTTCTCGCCCGGCTCGGCGGCCCGCCCCCGGGCCTTCGGCGTCTACCGGCCCGCCACCGTGCCCGCCGCGGCGGTGCCTCAGTACGTGACCTTCCTCGACGGCGAGCGCACCGTCGTCGACCCGGTGCCTCCCCCGGCCTCGCCGACAGCTCCGATCCCCTCCCCCGCCCCAGTCGCGGCGGTCCGGGAGTGGGGCCCGACGGAGCGGGCGCCGCTGGGCCGGGTGGTCGGCGCCCGCTCCGGCGACAAGGGCGGAAACGCCAACCTGGGCGTGTTCGCCCGCTCGGCCGACGCCTTCGCGTGGCTCGACGGCTTCCTGAGCACCGAGCGGCTGCGGGAGCTGCTGCCCGAGGCCGCCCCCCTGCCGGTGGACCGGCACCGGCTGGCCAACATCTGGTCGCTCAACTTCGTGATCGGTGGCCTGCTCGGCGAGGGGGTGGCCGCCTCGGACCGCCAGGACCCGCAGGCCAAGAGCCTGGGCGAATGGCTCCGGGCCCGGCAGGTGGACATCCCCCGCGAGCTGCTAAGAGGCCGAGCGGGTAGGTGAGCGAATCCTGCTCATACGGGCGAGGCCGTGGCCCGAGCGGCCCGTGAGCGCAGCGAACAAGAGCGGGAATGACACCGCCGCGACGCGACAGGCCGTCACCTACTCGCGCTCGCTCTAGGTGGCTGAGCGGCCCGTCGGCGGCGGTCGGCCCGGCGCGACAGCCCGGCATGAGGTATCTTCCTAGGAAGGTAACTTCCTGGGAAGGGAACTGGCGGACTGTGGACTTGGCCGACCTGCTGGAGGACCTGCTCGACGAGCAGGCGAGCCTCGACGAGGTCGTGGCATCTCTGGACGAAGGCGACTGGGCCCTGCCCACCCCCAGCCCCCGTTGGTCGGTGACCGACCAGATCGGCCATCTGTGCTACTTCGACCGGGCGGCCGCGCTGGCCATCCGAGACCCGGACGCCTTCGCGGACGAGGCCGGGCGGCTCATGGAGGCGTCGCTGGCCAGCGAGACCTCGGGCGACGACTACACCCTGGCCGACTTCCGGCGCCTGGACGCCGCCGGCCGCCTGGAGAGTTGGCGGCAGGGCCGAGCGGAGCTGGCCGAGGCGGCCGGCACCTTGGGCGAGCGCGACCGGGTGAACTGGTACGGCCCCTCGATGGGGGCCAAGTCGTTCCTGACCGCCAGGCTCATGGAGGCGTGGGCCCACGGCATCGACGTGTGCGACACCGTGGGCGCGCACCGCGAGCCCACCCACCGGCTGCGCCACGTCGCCCAGCTCGGCTACATCACCCGGGCCTGGACCTACATCAACCGGGGCCAGCCCGCGCCCGAGACGGACGTGCGGGTCGAGTTGGCTGCCCCGTCGGGCGAGACCTGGACCTGGGGCGACGGCGATTCCGCCGCTGGCAACGCGGTGACTGGCCCGGCCCTCGACTTCTGCCTGGTGGTGACCCAGCGCCGCCACGTCGCCGACACCGGCCTGGAGGTGACCGGCGAGCACGCCGCCGACTGGCTGTCCAAGGCGCAGGCCTTCGCCGGTCCGGCCACCGACGGCCCGGGCCCGGCCGGCACCCGGCCAGAGGGCGGAGCATGAGCCTGGTCTCCGTCGCCCGCGACGACCGGGGCGTGGTCACGGTCACCCTGGACGACGAGGCCAACCGCAACGCGCTGAGCCGTCGCCTGTTGGCCGAGCTGACCGCCGCGCTGGACGACGCCGACGCCGACCCGAACGTGCGGGTGGTGGTGCTCACCAATTCCGGGCGGGTGTTCTGCGCGGGGGCCGACCTGCGGGAGAGCTCGGCGCCCGCCGACGACAACCCGGCAGTGGTGAAGGCCAGCGACCTCTTCGGACGCTTCCGCCGGTCCCCCAAGCCGTACGTCGGGCGTATCGCGGGTCACTGTGTGGCCGGCGGGATGGGCCTGGCCGCGGCCATGGACATCTCTATTGCACGCGCCGACGCCAAGTTCGGATTCACCGAGGTGCGAGTTGGGGTCGCTCCGGCCATGATCTCGGTGCTGTGTTTGCCCAGGATGCGCCGGTCCGATGCGGCGGCGGCCTTTCTGCGGGGCAACCGCTTCGATGCCACTGAGGCAGCCCGCCTCGGAATCATCAACACGGCCGTGCCCGCGGAGAGTCTCGACACCGAGGTGGAGTCGGTAGTGGCCGACCTGCTGGCGGGAGGCCCTTCGGCGCTGGCCGCGACCAAGCAACTCCTGGATCGGGTTCCCGAGATGCCCTTCGACGACGCCCTCGAGTGGGCGCAACAGCTCTCGGCCGAACTGTTCGCCAGCGACGAGGCGGCCGAGGGCATGGACGCATTTCTCAACAAGCGCACCCCCGCGTGGGTGCCGGACACCGGGGAGGACCGATGACAGAGATACTCAACTCACTGTCGGACATGACGCCGCAATGGCTCGAAGAGGCGCTCACCGAGGCCGGGCACGCCCCGCCGCCGGTCTCCGCCGTGGAGGTTCGCCCGATGGACGACTTCGTCGGTGCCATGGGCGAGGTGGGGATCGTGTCGGTCGCCTACGACGGCGACACCGACCTGCCCGCCGAGTTCGTGGCCAAATGCCCGCTCGACAACGATTTCGCCCGCGAGAACGCCAAGGTGATGCTGTCGTACCAGCGTGAGAACGGCTTCTACGGCCACATGGCGACGAACGTGGCGGCCCGCACCAGCCTGAGCATCCCCCGGTGCTTCGTCAACCTGTTCGACCCCGAGACCCACGCCGCCACCCTGCTCATCGAGCGGATCCATCCGGCCGGCAAGGGCGACATCCTCGACGGGACCTCCTTCGAGCGGATGCACACCTTGGTCGGCGACCTGGCCCGGATGCACGGCGCCTACTGGATGGACGAGACGCTGCTCGCGCACGGCTGGCTGATCGACTGGAGCGCCCCGTCGCTGCTGTTGGGCATCGACCGCGCCAAGGCCAGCTGGGCCGAGATCCGCGAGCAGTACCCGCAGTACCACTCCGACGAGCTGGCCGCGATGGCGGACGTCTTCCTGGCGGACGTGCCCAAGTGGCTCGGGCGCTTCAATCAGCGGCCTTGGACGCTCATCCACCAGGACTACGAGCTCGACAACGTCCTGTTCCGAGACGACGGCCCGGTGATCGTGGACTGGCAGTCGCCTATGCGGTCGTACCCCGGGGTGGACGTGGGCTGGCTGCTGATGGCCAGCCACAACGACGAGACCCTGGCCCGCGAGCCCGAGCTGCTCGACCACTACCGGGCCGAGCTGGCCGCCGCTGGCGGGCCCGACTGGAGCGCCGAGGACCTGGCCGAGGATCTGGCCTGGGGCTGCTTCTTCTGGGTGTCGGTGTCGCACATACCGTTCATGGCGACGGTGGTGTTCGGCGAGGAGTTCCGCATGCACCGCCGCTTCAAGGCCATGATGCAGGGCACCATCGACGCAGCCGAGCGCTGGGGCGCGGCCGGGCGGATGAGAGCCCACTTCTGACCCGGCAGCCGCCGACGCCGGAACGCAGCCAGACACGCGACCAGACGGAGGAGGAAGCGCCGTGCAAGGACTGATACTGGAGGGCACCACCACCGACAGCGTCCGGCTGTCCGACGATCTGGAGCTGGTCGGGTCGCTGGCGCCCCGCCAGGTGCGGGTGGAGGTCCGGGCCGCCGGGGTGTGCGGCAGCGACCTGAGCTGCGTGCTGGGCAAGTACTACATGCCCACGCCGCTGGTGCCCGGCCACGAGGCCGCCGGAGTGGTGCTGGAGGTCGGCTCGGCGGTCACCTACTGCTCGGTCGGCGACCACGTGATCCTGTCCACCTTCGGCAACTGCGGCCACTGCGGCGACTGCGAGGGCGGCGATCCGGGGAACTGCACCAACGTGGCGCTGGGCGCGCTCAGCCAGCCCTTCGCCGAGAACGGGCAGCCGATCTACAACTTCGCCAACATCGGTGCGTTCGCCCAGCAGACGGTGGTCAGCGAGAACCAGTGCATCCCGATCCCCGCGGAGATGCCGTTGGCGGCGGCCGCGCTGATCGGCTGCGGGGTGGTGACCGGCGCCGGGGCAGTGTTCAACCGGGCCAAAGTCCAGATCGGCGACACCGTGGCTGTGATCGGCGCCGGCGGCGTGGGCCTCAACGTGATCCAGGCCGCCCGGCTGTCGGGCGCCTCCGCCATCATCGCCATCGACCGGGTGCCGGCCAAGGAGGCCCTGGCCCGGGAGTTCGGCGCCACCGACTTCGTGCTGGCCGAAGGCGACGACTTCGACCCGGTGGCCGCGGTGAAGTCGCTGTGCCGCTCGGGTGTGCACCACGCCTTCGAGGTGGTGGGCAGCACCGCCCTGCTGGCCCAGGCCATCTCGATGACCCGCCCCGGCGGCAACGTGTGCGCGGTGGGCGTGCCGGACCTGGGCGCCAAGGTCACCTACCCGTTCCTGGACCTGCACCAGAACAAGAGCCTGCTCGGCATCCGGGCCGGCGGCGCCCGGCCCCGCAAGGACTTCGGAATGCTGGCCGACCTGTACCTGCGGGGCCGCCTCAAGCTCGACGAGATGATCTCCCGCACCGCCGGCCTCGACGGCCTGCAGGGCGCCTTCGACGCCCTCCAGACGGGCGCCGAGGCCCGCACCGTCCTGCTCCCCAACGGCTAGTCCGACGGTCGGACCGCAGTCCGACCGCCGGAGGTCAGCCGGAGGTCAGGAGGGGGCCTCCGCTCGGCTGTCAGGCAGAGTCGAGCGCATTGGGCGGGGCCTCGTCCAGGCAGGCGCTGAAGTGCTCCATCTCGGCGACCAGGCACGCTGAGACGGTGGCTCTGGCGACGGCCTCGCACCGTTCGACCTCGTCGGCGTCGAACGGGCTGATCACCACCAGGGTCACGCCTAGGCCGTCGTCGCGGACGAGGCTCACACACATCGCCACCTCGTCCTCGCAGGCGTCTTCGGCGCCGTCCTGCCGGCTGGCGACGGCCGGAATCGCCGGAAGGGTCGACAGCAGGCTGTCCACCAGGCGGGCCTCCAGCGGCGTGGTGAACGCGAACGAGGTGAACTCGCGGCCCACCACCCGGTACAGCCCGCCGCCGAGGTGGTCCGTGTCCACGCCGGAGGACGTGAGGGTCATGGTGGGCTCGTCCACCAGGGCGAATCCCAGCAGTGTGCCGAGCAGCCGGCCGCTGCCGGAGGCCAGGACCATCTCGCGGAACTCGGCGGGGTGCAGCGTGCAGCGGGGATCGGTCATCGGCCCGACCGAGCAGCGGCGGCCGCTGGGGCCGGTCAGCTCGAGCCGGGCGCCGGGCAGGTGGAACACCAGAGCGGCCGCCATCTGAAGCGATCCGGCCAGGGGGGCGGTCAAGGTCATGCTCATGCTCCTTTGCATCAAGAGAAAAGCCGCAGCTAGAGACCGCAGCTACCAAAGGGAGCATTGCCTCTAGGGGCGCTCCAATTCATGCG
>CAXXIZ010000027.1:0-15646 GCA_963667505.2 Acidimicrobiales bacterium
AAGTTCGAGCACGCCGTCGCCGGCATGTACGAGCTGATGGCCCGGACCACGCTGCGGGAGAGCTCCGACGGATACGGCTACGAACTACGGTGCCCCCGCGAGCATGAGGCCCAGATCATCGCCTACGCCCGCATCTTCGCCGTGCTGGTCGACTTCGAGGCGCTCCGCTGCCCCACCAAGGTCATCGGAGGCGACCCGGTCATGCCCTACACGTACCTGCCGCCCTTGGACCTGCGGGAGATGGTGACCGTGGACTACGACTTCCTGCCCGACACCACCCACTTCCTCCAGCTCGAGAAGCCCGCCGACTGCGCCGCCGCGCTGCGCGGCTTCCTGGCGTCGGTCGGCCTGGCCTGAGCACGGAGACCGTGCCGCCATGAGCGCTCCGGGCGCCGACGACTCGATCCGCTACGAGCCCGACGAGCCGTGCCCGGCGCCGGTGCTGGCCGCGGTGGGCCTGCAGGGCGCGGTCCTGGCGCTGGCGCCGCTGGTGCTGATCGTGGCCGTCACCGCCCGAGCCGGCGGCCAGGACGACAGCTACCTCCAATGGGCCGTCTTCGCCTCGCTGGTGATCGCCGGAACCCTGACCGCGCTGCAGGCGACCAGGTGGTGGCGGTTCGGCGCGGGCCACATCCTGATCATGGGCACCACCCCCAACTTCGTGGCCGTCTCGGCGCTGGCCCTCAACGAGGGAGGGCCGCCCCTGCTGGCCAGCCTCACCGCCGCCGGCGGCGCTGTTCTACGTGGCGCTGGCGCTGTGGCTGCCGCTGCTGCGCAGGGTGATCACGCCGGTGGTGTCGGGCACGGTCCTGATGCTGATCGCGGTCACGATCCTGCCGGTGGCGTTCGACAGGGTCCAGGAGGTGCCCGAGGGCGCGCCCGGCGCGGCCGGTCCCGTCATCACCCTGGTCACGCTGGCCGTCACCGCGGCGATGGCATTTCGAGCCACCGGCGCCTGGCGCCTCTGGTCGCCGGTGATCGGCCTGGCCGCGGGCTGCGCCGTCTCGATCCCTCTCGGCGTATACGACGCCTCACCGGTGGCCGACGCTCGCTGGGCCGGGATCCCGGACGCCGGATTCCCCGGGATCGACCTGACGCCCGGCATCGGCTTCTGGACGCTGCTGCCGGCCTTCGTGGTGGTCACCCTGGTGGGCGGCGTCAAGAACATGGGCGACTGCGTGGCCGTGCAGCAGGCCTGCCGGCGCAGGCCGCGGGCCACCGACTTCCGGGTCGTGCAGGGTTCCCTCAACACCAACGGGCTCGGCATCCTGTTCTCCGGCCTCGCCGGGGCGCCGCCCACCACCGTGTACTCGTCCACCAGCGTGTCGCTCACGAGCCTCACCGGGGTGGCGTCCCGGCACGCCGGGTGGGTGATCGGCGGGGCTCTGGCCGCGCTGGCGTTCCTCCCCAAGGCGACCGCCGTGCTGCTGACCATCCCCAGTCCGGTGATGGCGGCCTATGTGCTCACCGCCATCGCGCTGATCTTCATGGGCGGGGTGCGGTCGGTCGTGCAGGACGGGCTCGACGGCCAGAAGGCGCTGGTGGCCGGACTGGCGTTCGCGTTCGGGGCCGGCCTCGACCAGCAGACCATCATCGCCGACACGCTGGGGGGCACCTGGGGCAAGCTGCTGGACAACGGGCTGCTGGCCGGCGCGGTCGCCGCGGTGGCGATGACCGTGTTCCTGAACCTGACCAGCCCGCGCGGCCGGAAGCGGCTCGAGGTCGGGCTGGACCTGGCTTCTGTGCCCGACATCGTCGAGTTCCTCGATCCGGTGGCCGCCGCCGCGGGCTGGGACGACGCCTCGGCACAGCGGCTGCACGCCGCCGCCGAGGAGACGCTGATCAGCCTCCAGCAGAGCAGCGACGGTCGAGACGACGGCCGCGCCGCCGACCAGGCGCCCCGCCTGATCATCGAGGCCCGCCCCAGCGGACCAGTCATCGAGCTGGAGTTCCTGGCCGTGTTCGACGACGAGAACCTCGAGGACCGGCTGGCCTACCTGAGCGAGGAGGCGCAGGGCGCCCAGGGCATCGAGGGCGGCGAGATCTCCCTGCAGCTGCTGCGCCACTACGCCTCATCAGTGCACCACCAGAAGTTCCACGGGCTCGACATAGTCACCGTGCAAGTCAGGTCGACGAGCTAGCCCGGCCTACAGGGGCTGGGCCTTCGCCCGTTACCATCGCCACTATGGGGACAGGAGTTGTCTGGGCCATACCTGAGCCTCTGTCCACCCTCGAGGTCCGGATGGCCGACGATGCGGTCATCGCCGTGCGTCGCCATGGCAACCCGGACGGCACCAGACTCGTCCTCTGTCACGGAAACGGCCTCTCGATCGACCTCTACTACCCGTTCTGGTCGCTGCTGACCGACGACTTCGACGTCGTCGTCTACGACCTGAGAAGCCACGGCTGGAATCCGGTCGGACCGCTCGCGGGTCACACCGTCCCGACCTTCGTCGAGGACCATGAACGGATCCTCGACGCCATCGACCGCGGCTTCGGCCACAAGCCGCCGGTAGGCGTGTTCCATTCCATCTCTTCGTTCGCGCCGTTGCTGTCACCCACCGAAGGGGGCCGGTTCTCGGCCCTCGTCCTGTTCGATCCTCCCCTGCGCAAGCCGGGCGCGACCAGGAACGAGTTCGACGAGGCCGCCGAACGGACAGCCAAGATGGCGAAGCGACGGACGCCGAGCTTCAAGACCCGAGAGGACTACATGGAGCTGCTCGGCTTCATGCCCACCTTCAAGCACACCATGCCCGGTGTGATCGACCTGATGGCGGCGACGACCCTGCGCGAAGCCGAGGACGGCTCCGGCTTCGAGCTGCGCTGCCCGCGGGAGCACGAAGCGCAGATCATCGCCCACGCGCGGATCTTCGCGGTGCTGGTCGACTTCGCGGCCCTGCAATGCCCCACGAAGGTGATCGGCGCCGACCCGACCCTGCCGTACTCCTACCTGCCGACTCTGGACCTGAGCGACATGATGACCGTGGACTACGACTTCCTGCCCGACGCCACCCATTTCCTCCAGCTGGAGCAGCCCGCAAACTGCGTGGCGGCCATGCGCGGCTTCCTGGAGCCGGCCGGCCTTGCCTGAGCCCGCGCCCGGCGCGCAACGTTCGCCCATCGCAGTGGTGGGCATGGCGTGCCGATTCCCCGGCGCGCCGGATGTCCCCTCGTTCTGGCGGCTGCTCGACACCGGCACCAGCGCCGTCACCGAGGGTGTGCCCGGCTCCGGCGTGGGCCGGGTGGGGGAACTGTTCGCCGACCGCGCCGTCCAGAACGAAGCCTGCCGGTTCGGGGCCTTCATCGACGGGATCGACCAGTTCGACGCGGCGTTCTTCCGGATCTCGCCCATCGAGGCCCAGCTGCTGGATCCCCAGCAGCGGTTGATGCTGGAGGTGAGCTGGCAGGCGCTCGAGGACGCCGGGATCGATCCCGACCGGCTCAAGGGCAGCCGCACCGGCGTGTACGCGGGGATCAGCAACAACGACTACCGGGGCCTGGTCCTGGAGGGCAACGACACCGCAGAGCCCGCGGCCAGCCTGTACTCGGTCGCCGGGACGTCCTTCAACACGGCCATCGGCCGGGTCGCGTTCGCGCTCGGACTGCAAGGGCCAGCCCTTGCGGTGGACACGGCCTGCTCCTCTTCACTGGCCGCGGTGCATCAGGCAGTGGCCGGGCTGCAGCGAGGCGAGTCGGACCTCGCCTTGGCCGGCGGCGTGCACATCGTCCTGTCGGGGCGGCTCTTCGAGCTGCGGGGCAACGCCGGGATGCTGGCCCCCGACGGACGCTGCAAGACCTTCGACGCGGCCGCCAACGGCTACGTCCGGGGCGAGGGCTGCGGAATCCTGGTGCTGAAGCGGCTCGACGACGCCGAGGCCGACGGCGACCGCATCTGGGGAGTGATCCGGGGAACGGCACTGAACCAGGACGGCGCGAGTCAAGGCCTCACCGTCCCGAGCGGCGAGGCCCAGGAGCGGGTCATCGCCGACGCTCTGGCCTGGGCCGGCGCCGAACCGGGCGACGTGGACTACGTGGAGGCCCACGGGACGGGCACACCGGTCGGGGACCCGATAGAGGCCGAGGCCACCGGGAAGGCCTACCGCGTCGGACGGGATGCGGACCGGCCGCTGCTGATCGGATCGGTCAAGACCAACATCGGCCACCTGGAGTCGGCCGCCGGTGCCGCCGCACTGATCAAGGTGCTGCTGGCGCTGAGACGGGGCGTCATCCCCAAGCATCTCAACTTCCGCGACCCCAACCCCGAGATCCCGTGGGAGCGGCTGCCGCTCCAAGTCACCGCGGAGTCCACGCCCTGGCCCCGGCACCCTGACCGCCAGCCGCTGGCCGGGGTGAGCGGATTCGGCTGGTCGGGCACCAACGCCCACATCGTGGTCGAAGGCTACGGAACCCCCGAC
The DNA here is from genome assembly GCA_963667505.2 of Acidimicrobiales bacterium. Taxonomy (GTDB): domain Bacteria; phylum Actinomycetota; class Acidimicrobiia; order Acidimicrobiales; family Aldehydirespiratoraceae; genus Aldehydirespirator. The sequence goes on from CAXXIZ010000027.1 coordinate 4,416, forward strand.
GCGTCGACCGAGGCATCCGATCCGAGACGGTGGGTGTCGGGGCGGCCCACAAGGGTCGCCATCGACACGCCCGCGGGAACTCCGGGCCCGGCCCCGGCCGCGCCCGCAGCCCGCCCGGCCCGGCTGCTTCCCCTGTCGGCCAAGACGGACGAAGCCCTCCGAGAGACGGCCGCGGAATACCTGGAGTGGCTCGACGAGGGTTTCGAGGACGCGTCCCGCGGCCGGGACGCGGACGAACTCTTGGCCGACGCGGCATGGACCGCAGGGGTGGGGCGGAGCCACCTGGCGCGCCGTGCCGGCCTCGTCTTCTCGGACATCGGGTCGCTGCGAGAGTCCCTGGAGGCCATAGCCGGCGGCGGCGAGGACCCGGCGCTGCGACCCGCCACCAGGGTCGCCTTCGCCTACACCGGCCAGGCCAGCCAGTGGGAGGGCATGGGCCGGGCCCTCTACGAGAGCGAGCCCGTGTTCCGGGCTGTCATCGACCGCTGCGACGACCTGCTCCGACAGGAGCGAAGGGTCTCGCTGCTCGATGTGATGCTCGGCGCCGACGGCACCGCCGACGAGCTCGACGACCCGGCCTGGACCCAGCCCTGCATCTACGCGATCGAATGCGCCCTGACCGCGCTGTGGTCCAGCGTCGGCGTCCGACCGGACGTGGTGGTGGGCCACAGCCTCGGGGAGATCGCGGCCGCGCACGCCGCCGGGGCGTTCAGCCTCGAGGACGGCCTGCGGTTCGCGGCCGCCCGCGGCGCCCTCATGGGCGCGCTGGGCACAGACGGCGCCATGGCCGCGGTGTTCGCCACCCCGGCGCGGGTGGTGAAAGCGGTCGAGGAACTGAACGCCGCAAGTGACGGCCTTCCGCTGAGCGTGGCCGCCGATAACGGGATGCATCAGGTGATCAGCGGATCGGCTGAGGCGGTCGAGAGCCTGGTGAAGGGTTTCGAGTCCCAGAAGATGCGGGTTCGCCGACTGCGCAAGAGCCCCGCCTACCACAGCGCGCTGGTGGAGCCGGCCCTGGACGACCTCGAGGCCGTGGTCGACGGCCTCGGGACCGCGGCCCCGCAGGTCGCCTACGTGAGCAGCATGACCGGCCGTGCGTTGGAGGCGGGGGCGACACTCGACGGCCGCTACTGGCGGCGCCAGGCCCGGGCGCCGGTGGCCTTCCGCGCTTGCGTCGAGACGTTGGCCGCCATGGGCGTGGACGCGGTGATCGAGATCGGACCCGACACCGTGCTGGGCCCGACCATCGCCACCGCCTGGCCGCAGGGGACCGGCCACGCCGAGCCGGTCATCGCCTCCAGCATGCGCCAGCCCGCAGTCGGCAAACCGGAGCCAGCCGACGGCAGCGGCTTCCTCGACGCCCTCGCAGCCGCCTACCGCGCCGGCATCGACGTGTCGTTCGGAGGCCTGTTCGCGGGTGAGGCCAGACGCCGTGTCGCCCTGCCCGGCTATCCCTTCCAGCACCAACGACACTGGGTGGAGAGGCCGCGCCAACGCAGGCGGGACTCCGGCCATCCGCTGCTGGGCACGCGCCACGACTCGGTGCGGGGCGAGACCCTGCACACCACCGAGATATTCGTGACCGATCCGGCGTGGCTCAACGACCACCGGGTGTACGGGCGGGTCATCACACCAGGCGCGCTGTACGGCGCCATGGCCGCCGCCTGCGAACCGGCGGGCGGCGCCGGGCCGGCGATCGTGGAGGACCTGCAGCTCTACAGCCCGATGATCTTCGACGACCACGACCCGCAGGACGCCGCCGAAGCCGGTGGCCGCCAAGTGCAGCTCATACTCGACGGGCACGACGCCGACGAGCCTCGCCGATTCGAGATCTTCAGCCGGTCCGACGGCGCCGACGAGTGGACCCAGCACGCCGAGGGCACGCTGTCGCCGAACCCCGGCGCCCCGGCGAGTCCCGAGCGGCGGGACTTGGAGCAGCTCAGAGCGGATCTGGCCCCGGTCGACCTTGCCGAGTTCTATCGGGCCCGGACCGACGCGGGCGTCGAGCTCGGCTACTCGTTCCAGACCCTGCAGTCGCTGTGGGCCCGCGACGGAGAGGCCCTGGGAGAAGTGGCCCTGCCCGACGACACCGACAGCGGAGGCGCAGAACTGCATCCGCTGCTGCTTGACGGCTGCTTCCAGGTGATGGCCGCGGCCCGCAGCGCCGCCGGACTGGAGGACGGCTCGCCCTACCTGCCGTTCGGATGGGAACGACTCTGGCTCCGCGCCCCGCTCGGAGACCGGCTGGTCTGCCACGCCGTCCTGCGCGAGCCGAACACCGAAGGAGAGCGGCCCCGCGAGGTCGTCTCCGCCGACCTGCGGTTCTACACGGCCGACGGCGCCGAACTGGGCGGCCTGGACGCCTACACCGTCAAACGGGCCACTCGTGCGACGCTGCTCCCGCCCGATGAGGGCATCGACGACCTGCTCTACGAGGTGGTCTGGAAGGACCGCCCTCTAGCCCAGGGCGTGGTCCCCGCCGACTTCATGCCGGAACCGGGGGCGGTGGCCCCTCGCTCCAGGCTGTTCTCGGCGTACCTCGAGGACCTGGGCATCGACAGGAGCGGCCGGGCCGCTCTCCTGACCGACCTGGAGCGGCTGTCTTGGTCCTACGCGCGTCAGGCGCTCGCGCGGCTGGGATGGCAGGGCGCCGCAGGCGACGTGGTCGAGCCCGAGAAGCTGCGAGAGCGGCTGGGAGTGCTCCCCGAGCACAGCCGCCTGTTCCGACGGCTCTTCGAGATGCTGGTCCGAGCCGGCCTGGCCGAGACCGCGGGCGACCGGTTCGTCGTCACGCTTGAAGAACCGTCCGAGACCGGAATCCGGGCCGCGCTCGACGATCCCGCCTCGTTCGCCTCGCAGATGGCCGACCGCTACGAGCACGGCGCGGCCGAGATCGGTCTGTTCCGCCGCAGCGCGGGCGCTCTGGCCGACGTGCTCACCGGCGACGCCGACCCGTTGACGCTGCTGTTCGGCAGCGGCGAGCCCACCGCGGCAGACCTGTACCTGAAGTCTCTGGTGTGGACGGCGGCCAGCCGGATGCTCGGCGACGCGGTGGCGGCCCTGCTGGAACAGGTGCCGGAAGGTCGCAGGCTGCGGGTGATCGAGGTGGGCGCAGGCACGGGGTCGGCCACCGCCGCGGTGCTGCCGGAACTGCCGGAGGGGAGCTACGACTACACCTACACCGACATCTCGGCGGGCTTCTTCGCCGAGGCCGAGGGGCGCTTCGGCGGGCCGGAGGCGTCCATCGACTACCGGGCCCTCGACGTCGAGAGGGATCCGGCCGCCCAAGGCTTCGACTGCCACGGCTACGACCTCGTCATCGCGTCCAACGTGCTGCACGCCACCCGTTACCTGTCCGAGACGCTGAGGCACTGCCGAAGCCTTCTGGCGCCGTCGGGGTGTCTGGTGGCTCTGGAGACCCTCCGGGGACAGGGTTGGCTGGACTTGACCTTCGGAGGCCTTGACGGCTGGTGGCGCTTCGCCGACGAGTCCCGCCCCCACCACGCCCTGGCCGGGCCGGCCGTGTGGCGCCAGGCGCTGGCCGATGCGGGCTTCGAGGGGATCGAGATCCTGGGTATCGACGAGACCGACCCTGCCCAGGAACCCGATCGGGGCATAATCCTGGCTCAGGGCCCGGCCGAGGTGACCGAGCCGGAGGGGCTGTGGATCCTGGCCGCCGACCGTGGTGGCGCGGCCCGCGACCTGGCCGAGCGGCTGGCGGCCCGCAACCAGACGGTGGTGCTGGTCACCGACGAAGCGCAGCCAGGATCGGCGCCGTCGTCGGCCGGCATCTCCTCGTCGGTGATCGACATGGAGAGCCGCGAGGACTGGCTCTCATTGTTCGAGAGCCTGCCGCCCGACGTTCCCCTCAGCGGCGTGATCCACCTGGCGGCGGTTGACGGCCACCGAGCGGACGTCCCCACCGAGGAACTGGCGGCAAGCGTGCGGCAGGCGGCCGCCACCGCGCTGGCGCTGATGCAGGGGCTCACCGACGCCGACGCGGCCACCTCCAAGGGCGTGTGGTTCGTCACCCGGGGCGGCCAGGTGCTCGATCACGAACGAGCCGGCGGGCTGGCCGGCTCGGTGCTGTGGGGTCTTGGGAAGGTCGCGGCCCGGGAGGCGGCCCATCTGGAACCGAGGATGATCGACCTCGACCCGACAGCCACCGCGGACATGCCCGACCTCTCCGAGGAGTTCCTGTATCCCGACTCCGAGACGCACATCGCCTACCGGGAGGGACACCGCCAAGCCGCCCGTCTGGTCCGGGCCGACTCGGGCACCGAGCGCCTCGATCTGCCCGAGCCGGCCGGCGAGTCGGAATGGCTGCTCGAGCCCGACGAAGACGGCGGGCTGGTGCGAGTGGAGGGCGTGACGTCGAGTCCGCTGGAAGCCCGGGACGTCCGCGTGGCCGTCGAAGCCACCGGACTCAACTTCCTTGACGTGTTCCGGTCGCTGGGGGTGGTCGACGAGGGCCTGCTGGGCTGCGAGTTCTGCGGTCGGGTGATCGAGGTCGGACCGGGCGTGACGACCGTGCAACCGGGTGACCGGGTGGTCGGCCTGGCTTTCGGCACCTTCGGATCCTCCGCCGTCGCCCACGAGGAGCTGCTGGCCCCCGCACCCGAACAGACCTCGGCGACCGCGCTGGCGACGATCCCGACCGCGTTCGCATCGGCGCTGATGTCGTTCGACTGTTCGGGACTTCAAGCCGGTGAGCGGGTCCTCGTCCACGCCGGCGCGGGCGGGGTGGGTCTGGCTGCCATTCAGCTGGCCCACGCCGCGGGCGCCGAGGTGTTCGCCACCGCCAGCGCGCCGAAGCGCGCCTACCTGCGCTCTCTGGGCGTCGAGCAGGTCTTCGACAGCCGGTCCACGAAGTTCGGCGAACAGATCCTGGAAGCCACCGAGGGCGCCGGTGTCGACGTGGTCCTCAACAGCCTGACCGGCCCCGGCTTCATCGACGCCAGCCTGTCGTGCCTGGCCGAGGGGGGCCGCTTCGTGGAATTGTCCCGGGTGGACATCCTGAGCCGCGACGAGATGGCCGCCGCGCGCCCTGATGTGGGCTACTGGATCCTGGAACTGGACGGACTGAAGGAGCGCGATCCCGTGCAGCCGGGATCCGCCCTCAGGCGGGTGATGCAGCGAGTGACGGTCGGCGAGTTGCGGCCTCTGATCCACACCCGCTGGTCGCTGGCGGAGGCCGGGCCGGCCATACGGTTCATGCAGACGGCCCGCCACATCGGCAAGATCGTGTTCGCGGCGTCGCCGCTCGAGACCGGACGGCTGCGGGGCGACCGTACCTACCTGGTCACCGGTGGCCTGGGCGGGATCGGCTGCAGGGTGGCGCGATGGCTGGCTGACCGCGGGGCTGGGGCCGTCGTCCTGAACGGCCGGCGGGACCCAGACCCGGATGCGGCCGCCGCCATCGCCGAACTGCGCGAGCAGGGCGCGACGGTGAGCGTCGAACTGGCCGACATGACCGACGCCTCCGCGGTGGACGCCATGCTGGGCAGCATCTCTGAGACGCTGCCGCCGCTGGCGGGCGTCATCCACAGTGTGGGCGTGCTGTCCGACGCCGCTCTGCCCAATCAGACCTGGGCGAGCTTCGAGCAGGTGCTGTGGCCCAAGGTGCTCGGGGCCTGGCAGCTGCACCGGGCCACCGAGGACCTCGACCTCGACCTGTTCGTGCTCTTCTCGAGCGTGGCCGGGGTGATGGGCAATCCGGGACAAGCGAACCACGCCGCCGCCAACGCCTTCCTGGACGTGCTCGCGGCCCACCGCCGGTCGCGGGGCCTGGCCGGGCAGTCGATTGCTTGGGGAGCGTGGTCGGAACTCGGCGAGGCCGAGGAGCATCGGGAGCGCATCGCCGGGCGGCTGGAGGCTTCCGGGGCGGGCTGGATCACTCCCGAGCAGGGCATGAGGGCGTTCGATCGTCTGGTCCGCCAAGACGTGCTCGCGCCGGTGGTGGCGGCCAAGGACTGGCAGGTGGTCTCGAAGGACGAGCAACATCGCTCCCCGTTCGTGGAAGATCTGATGGAGGCGGCCGGCGGACCCGGAGGCGACCAGGATTCGCAGACGGACCTGCCGACCATGCTCGGCCAGTCGCCGCCGGCGGAGCACGAGCAGATCCTCGGTCGCTTCCTACAGCAGGAAGTCCAGGCCGTGACCCGCCTACCGACCCTGCCGGCGCCCTCGGCGGAGTTCGCCGACCTGGGGATGGACTCGCTCATGGCGGTGGAGTTGAGGAACCGCATCAATCGCGGCCTCGCGGGTGCCTGCTCAGCGAGCAACACCGCGGTCTTCGACTATCCCAGCATCGATGGCCTGGCCGCCCACCTGGCTTCGGAACTGGCCGAGGCGGGCGGCATCGAAGCGGCCGACAGCGGATCCGACGGGCGTTTCGCGATACAGGTGCCCGCCGAGGCGAGCCCGTCCGTTCCGCGCGAGCAGGGCCTCGACGAGCCTCCAATTGCAGAACGACCGGACGAGTCGGAGCGCACCGCGGCGCAGGCGACGGCGCCCGCCGCGCCCTCGGGCAACGGCATCGCCATCGTGGGAATGGCCTGCCGGTTCCCCGGCGCCCCGGACCTGCGCAGCTTCTGGCGCCAACTGGAGGCAGGCGAGAACGCGGTCACCGACGGGCGCCCGGACCCCGGGCCTTGGAACGGCGCCTTCGGCGACCCGGCCAACTCGGACGCCGCCAGCCGGATCGGGGCGTTCGTCGAGGGCATCGACCGGTTCGACGCGGGCTTCTTCAAGATCAGACCGATCGAGGCCCGCATGATGGACCCCCAGCAGCGCATGCTGCTGGAGACGAGCTGGCAGGCGCTCGAGGACGCGGGCATCGATCCGGCCAGCCTGAAGGGAAGCCGCGCCGGCGTGTACGCCGGGGTCGGCGGCAACAGCGAGTACCGCGGAGTCATCGCCGCAGCCGGCCGAAGCGACAGCTACTTCGGCACGACTTCGAGCGTGGCCGTCGGGCGGGTCGCCTTCACACTGGGCCTGGCCGGTCCCGCCTTGCCCTTCGATCTGGCCTGCGCGGCGTCGCTGGTCGCCATCCACCATGCCGTCGTCGCTCTCCAGCTCCACGAGGTGGACCTGGCGCTGGCCGGAGGAGCCAATGCGGCCCTGTCCCCGTCGACCACGAAATTCCTCGCGGAGGTGGGAATGCTGTCGCCCAGCGGGCAGTGCCGGGCCTTCGACGCGGGCGCCGACGGCTACGTCCGGGGCGAGGGCTGCGGCATGGTCGCGCTCAAGCGCCTCGACGACGCCGTCGCCGACGGCGACCGGATATGGGCGGTGATCCAGGGCACGGCCGTCAACCAGAACTCCACCGGCCTGGGTCTCATCCAACCCAACGGCCCGGCACAGATGCAGGTGATGGAGCAGGCGCTCGACCGGGCGGGGGTCGTGCCCGCGGAGGTGGACTACCTGGAGGCGCACGGCTCGGGCTCCGCGCTCGGCGACGCGGTCGAGATGAACGCGGCCGCCACCGTCTACGGAAGGGGCCGGGCGGCCGACCGGCCGCTGTTGGTGGGCTCGGTCAAGACCAACATCGGCCACCTGGAATGCGCATCCGCGGTGGCCGGCCTCATCAAGACGGTGCTGGCCATGAACCGGGGGACGATCCCCGAGCATCTGCACTGGCACGAGCCGAGCGATCAGATCGACTGGGAGCGGCTGCCCGTGCGGGTGACCACAGAAGCGACGGACTGGCCGGATACCGATGGCCGGTCCCAGCTGGCCGCGGTGAACTCCTTCGCCATTTCGGGCGCCAACGCCCACCTCGTGCTGGAAGGGTCCGAGACCCGGCGCCCGACGTCGCCGCCGGGCTATTCGTTCCAGCGTCGGCGCCACTGGGTTCAGCCGCTGCAGCCAAGGTGACTGAGACGACCAGACTCGTGAGAGATACGATGCCCCTGAACGCGCACCACTGCGGACGGGACCCATCGTGACCGGTCATCCCTTCGACAACGAGTTCGTCGTCACCGACGAGCAGAAGGAGCAGTTCCAGCGCGACGGCTTCGTCAAGCTCGATGGATTCCTGAATGCCAGCGTCGTCAGCATGCTGCTCGATCGCACCGATATCGAGTTGAACCGCAGCGCCGCCAACTCCTACACCGGCGCAACCGCCCCGTTCAGCAAAGTGCAGTACGACTTCGAGGTCGCCAAGACCGACCTCTTCGAGCTGCTGGAGCGCCCCTACTTCCGGCAGGCTCTGACCGGTTTGGCGGGTCGCGACCTCTTTCTCACCTTCGAGTTGTCGTTCGAGGTCGAGAAGAACGTCAATGAGGGGCTGCCGTGGCATGTTGGCGTGCAGAGTTTCGGCTTCCAGTTCGCTGAGGACTTCGGGTGCACGCTCTGGGCGCCGCTGCAGCCCATAGATGCCAGCGGACAGCGCGGGGGCATGGCCTACGTTTCCGAGCATGTGCTGCCGGGCGAGTACGTCTACTCGGCGGACCTGGCGGTCGTCGAGGCTCTCAGGGCCCGGGAACGGTCCGGGACAAGGACGAGCGTGCAGGACTATGCCGACCTGAGGGTGGGGATCCTGAACTCCCCGGTGATGTGCGAGCTTCTCGAGGCGCACCAGGTGGAGGACGACTTCGATCCCGGCGATGTGCTCCTGTTCAACAAGACGGTCGCCCACCGCAGCATCATGCTCGGCGAGGGAGAGCTCTCCCATCGCTCCGCATACGTGCTGCGTTTCGTGGATGCGGCTTCGCGCTACGACCTGAACCGGGCGCAAGCCCTGGAGTTCCCCGTCGAGCAGTACTCCAAGGGAATCTTCCCCTACAAGGCGGCCACCCGCCAGCACATCGAGATCGCCGAAGCCGGAGCGAAGGACGGCGACCTCATCTCGGAGTGTGCCTACTTCAGCGACCGCGACCGAAGGCTGATACGGACGACGCTCGCAGCTTGACGTTGCACCGCAAACGTGATAATCATCATTAGCTGTGCCCACAGGGGCACGAAAAGGAAGGATGTTACATCTTATGTCCAACACCGAAGAACGCATTCGAACTCTGGTAGACGAGAACCTGCAGATCGAGGGCAGGGAGCCGGGCCAGCCGCTGAACCACGATCTCAGCATCATCGATGCGGGAGTCAGCTCCACCGATGTTGTGGCGTTCTGGAAGCTCGTGTGCGAGGAGTTCGGCGTCGACATCTCAGCCGAGGAGTTCGCCGAACTCCTGACGCCGAGCGACCTGATCGCTTACCTCGACGCTCGCACCTGATCGCCCGGCTGAGGCAGCCAGGCGGATCCCGTCGCAACGCCCCGGGTCGCCTAGTCCCGGGAGCCCCATAGAGGCCCGCCGCCGTGGCGCTCGGCCTCGTCAGCGACTGGTGGCAGCCGTTCACGCAACTAGACGGCGTCGCTGTCGCGCATGTCGACTTGGTGCGCCACGAAGCCAACGAGAGGGCGGCTTGGGCATGGCTGGACGCCGAGGAGCGGCGTAGAGCGCACCGCTTCCAGCACGTCGGGGCCAGACGCCGGTACGTCCTGTGCCGGGCGTCGCTTCGCTCGCTCCTATGCAGCGCGCTCGACTGCGACAATCAGCGGCTCGCCTTCGACACGGCCGAGCACGGGAAGCCCTTCGCCACCGTCAACAGACTCCGGGCACCCATCGGCTTCAACGTCAGCCACAGCGGCCAGCACGGCCTGATCGCGCTGGCCTCCCGCGGCCGGGTGGGCGTCGATGTCGAGGAGCGGGTCCCGCAGCGCAACCTAGACACGCTGGTCGACGCGGTCTTCGGCCCTGATGAGCGAGCCGACGTGGCCGCGGCCGGCGGAAGCCAGAAGCTCCGTCTGTTCCTCGACCTGTGGACGATGAAGGAAGCCCTCAGCAAGGCCCTAGGAACGGGCCTCTCGATGGACGTCGCCAGCTTCGAGATCCCGAAGGCCATGCGCGAGGGCGCTGCGAGCGGCTGCTTCCGGTTCGCTGAGATGCCCGATGTCACCTGGAGGCTCCACAACATCGGCACAGAGCGCTTCGCCGCCGCGGTCGCCTACAAGGATGGGGGGCGATGACCACCACCTGCGGTGACCCGAACTAGCTCTGATCTAGCGCTGTTGGCGCTGCTTTGGCGCTACAGTGCTTGAATGGCCACCATCCAGATCAAACACGTGCCCGAGGACGTCCATCGCAAGCTCAGGATCCGGGCTGCCGCGGCCAGCCAGTCGTTGCAACAGTACATGCTTGACGCGATCTGTCGACAGGCGGATCTCGCCAGCGCCGAGGAGATGCTCGCTCGCAAGCGGGTAGAGGCTCTCTCTCACGGTGAGACGCACTTGGATTCGAGCATGATCGTGGAGATCATTCGGGCCGATCGCGAGTCGCATTGATTGTCGTCGACGCCAGCGTGGCCACGGAGGCGGTGGCTGGGTCCAGCGAGCGGAACCTCACGGTGCTGCGCCGCATCACGAGGGAGGCCGCGCTGGCGCCGCATGTGCTCGACCTCGAAGTGACTTCGGCACTGAGGGGGCTCGTTCGGCGGGGGGAACTGGCGGAGCCGCTCGCTCGCAGCGGGTTGCGGCACCTGGCTGTGCTGCCGGTCACTCGCGTTCCTCATGAACCGCTGCTGGCACGCTGCTGGGAGCTGCGCGACAACCTCACCGCGTACGACGCAGCCTATGTAGCCCTCGCTGAGACGATAGGCGCCACGCTGCTGACCTATGACCAGCGGCTGTCACGGGCGCCCGGCATCCGCTGCGAAGTCGAACTGCCGGACTGACAGCCGCCCTCGGCCAGCGCGTCGAGGGCGGCTCGGTTACGTTTCGGCGGTGGGCGGCGATTGGCCGGTGACCGAGGGATCGGCCCGGATCCCGGAGGAGATTCTGGCTGCCGCGGCGGCTGCACAGGCCACGCTGGGCGAGAAGCTGGCGGCGCTGCGCTCGCTGAGCGAGCCGTTCCCGAGTGGCGACGGACCCGCGGCCGCCGACCGCTGGATCTCTGACGGCGGAGCATCGAAGGCCGGGGCTGAGGCCAGCGCTGGCGCACGATCGTGGCCCAGGCCCGAGAACGGGGCCGCAGCCGAGGCCAAAGAGGAGTCCCATCCCTCGCCAGGGAGACGGACGGAGCGAGCCGAGGACGACCTCACTGCTCTCAGCGCCGCCGCTCTGCTGGACGGCTACCGGGCTGGGGCGTTCAGCCCGGTCGAGGTGGTGGACTCCTGCCTGGCCCAGATCGACGACACCAATGCCGCCGTCGGGGCGGTGGCGGCCCGCGACGACGACT
>CAXXIZ010000028.1:0-3327 GCA_963667505.2 Acidimicrobiales bacterium
GCGCAGGAAGCCGAGGATGGGGGCGACCTCGGCGACGGTGTTCTCGTCGACGCCGTGCAGGCGCACGAGCGGGTCGAGGACCACGAGGCGGGGCCGCACGCGTTCGATCGTCTCCAGCAACCGCTGGCGGTCGGCGCGATGGTCGAGGCGCAGTGCGGGGATGTCGATGACGGCGATGTCGAGGGTCTCGAAGCGGGCGCCGGCGGCCTTTGCGATGCCCTGGAGGCGGGCGCGCACGATGTGGCCGGCGTCCTCGGCGGCGAACAGCAGGACCGGGCCGGGTTCGTCGGCGGCGAAGCGGCGCAGGCACGGGACGCCGGCGGCGACCGCGACGGCGAGGTCGAGCGCGAGGAAGGACTTGCCGCACTTGGGTTCGCCGCCGACGATGCCGACGGCCTGGCGCCCCCACAGCGCGTCGATGAGCCACTGGTGCTGGCGCGGGCGGTCCTCCAGCTCGGCCGGGGTGCGCGTCGGGAAGCCGTTTGCCGCCGTGCCCCCGGCGCCGGCCCCGCTCATGGCTTGAGCTCCTCGATGGCGTTGTGGAGGTGGTCGGCGTTGACGGTCCTTGCCTTGTCCAGAGCGGCGGCGGACAGCGCGTAGTGGGCGATGCGGTTGATCTTGCGCGGCAGGCCGCGGGTGGCCTGGGACAGGGCCTCGATGGCGGGTTCCTCGAACACGGGGAGTTCGCAGCCGGCGAGGCGCAGGCGGTGCTTGACATAGGCGTCGACCTCGTCGCGGGCCAGCCCGGTGAGGTGGTGGCGCACGACGAGGCGCTGGCTGAGCGATTCGTGCACCGCCATGGCGAGGCGCCGGCGCAGCTCGGTCAGCCCGACGAGGATGAGGCACATGCGGTTCTCGGAGTCCATGGCGAAGTTGGTCAGCAGCCGCAGGTCCTCGAGCACGTCGCTGCGCAGGTGGTGGGCCTCGTCGACGACGAGCACGGGGAGCTGCTTGGCCTCCTGGGCAAGGCGGGAGACTTCGGTCTTGATCGCGTGGTGGGCCGAGGAGCGCGAGCGTTCGACGGCGATGCCGAGCTCCCATCCGATGGCCTTGTACATGTCGAGCACGTTGCCGGTGGAAAGCGACACGTAGTGCACGCGGTACAGCCCCGGATGGAGCTGGGCGGTGAGGTGTCGGCACACGGTGGTCTTGCCGGCGCCGACCTCGCCGGTGAGCATGCCGATGCCCTTGAGCTCGATGAGGTGGCCGAGTCTTGCCTCGGCCTCGCGCCGGGCTGAGGATTCGAACAGCTCGTCGGTCTCGGCCGGGGTCTCGAAGGGCAAGCGGGTGAAGGCGAAGTGGCGCAGGTACATCAGTCGTCCTCCTTGAGGTCTCGCAGGCTCAGCGGCGAGGGCGGCGGCGGCGGAGCGGGCTCGCCGGTCTCGATCTCCTTGGAGTGGTTGCCGCGCCTGACGGCGGTGTTGGCGTAGGCGTCGAGGCGGGTGGCCTTGCCCGCGGGCTTTCCGTCGTGGACGACGTCGAGCGCCCGCCCGGGCGGCGCGTCGGGGTCGTAGCGCAACACCACCCGCTGTCCGACGAGGATGGCATCGACCTCGTAGAGCCGGCCGTTGAGGCTGACGGTGCGGTCCTTGTGCACCACGCGCTTGGCCTCGAAGAGGAACACTTCGTCGAGGTCAAGGGTGGCGTCGGGGTAGCGCACGCCGGCCGAGACGAGCGCCCACTGCTCGAGCGGGGTGCGCCCGTCGAGGCCGCGATGCGGGGTGTTGTGGTACTCGCCCTCGATCCAGGCCCAGAGGCTGCGGTTGAGCGTCTGCAGGCTGTCCGCGGCCTGCGCGTCGAGGTGGGCGAGCCAGCCGGCGCGAAGGGTTCGGAAGAACCGCTCGATCTTGCCCTTGCCCTGTGGCTGATACGGCCTTGCGTGCACCAGCACCACGCCGAGCTTCGCGCACACCAGCGCGAGCTGGCGCGAGCGGTAGGCCGCACCGTTGTCAACGTACAGACGCGCCGGGAGCCCGCGCCGAATCAGCGCGTTCTTGAACACCGGCAGGAAGGCCTGGACGTTCTCGGACATGGCGAAGGCGGCGAAGGGAACGACGCGGGTGGCGTCGTCGATGAAGGCGATGAGGTAGCTCTTGCGCCGGCTGCGCCCGAGCCGGACCTTCGGCCCGTGCATGACGTCGCTCATCCACAGCTCCCCGGCCTCGCGGAAGGCGAAGCGCCGGCGGTCGGCGCCGTCCGCCGCGGGCTTGCGGTCGAACAGCCCCTCGCGGCTGAACAGCCGGTGCACGGTGGACGGGGCGAGCGGGTCCTCGATGCCTTCGGCCCGCGCCCTGGCGATGATGAGGCGCACCGAGCAGGCCGGGTGCTCGGTCTTCAGCGCGACGAGGCGCTCGGCGACTGCGGGCGCCAGGCGCCGGGGCTGCCCGCGGTCGGTGCGCGGCTTGGGGTAGAGCGCGTCGAAGCCGCCGTCGCGATAAGCCCTGACCCAGCCCCCGATGGTGCCGGCGGCAACCCGGGTCCGGTCGGTGCCGGGGATGGTGTAGGTCTGCTCGGCCTTGGCGCGCGTCATCGCGCCGGTGCCCTTGGCGCCCACGGGCAGGTGCACCAGATCGGCAATCACGCCGTATCGGAACAGCGCGATCGCCTGGCGAAGGTCGTCATCGGAGTGGTTCATGCAGCGGTCCTCGTTCCTGGGAGCTTCATGGCTCCGGGACCGGGACGCTACGCAGCCACCGGGGGCGGGTCAGGCCCCATCGAGTGTTGGAAGGCCGGCTTGCGACCCGGGACGCCGATTGCGTGGGGTTGGAAGCCCAAGGGCGCGGGCAGCATCCGCAGTTGCCCGGCGACAAGGCCGCGCAACTCCATCAACGCGCTGTCGCTGTTCAACCGCTCTCGCACCGCGCTCATGGTGGCGGCGCACAGCGCGAGCTTGTCGGGGATCAGGCCGATGACGCGGACAAGAGCGTCGTGGACGAGGCGCACCCGGCGGCGCACCCAACGCATCGCGCCGGGAAGCTCGACAGCATCATCGTCCGCGGGGCGGCGCAGCTCGTTCGCCGCCGCCTCCAGGCTCCGAGCGCCTTCGGCCGCGACCACAACCGCTTCCAGATCGTCGAGCGTGCCCGGCAGCCGCGCCGCCAGACAGTCCGGCAGAAGGCTGATGGTCGTATGGCTCTCACGGCAATACCAACGAGGAATCTTCGCGCCGGGTGGGGTCTTCCGCCCGTAGGTGCCGTGGCTTGCCAGGGAACATCCGCCGTGCGGGTGATTGGGGCAGCGCTCAAGCCTTGCATCGCGCCACGCCTCGGCTCTAACGTATTCCTCGCCGGTAAGCCCCGTCTCGTAACGAAGCTGCACACCGGCCAT
>CAXXIZ010000029.1:0-3594 GCA_963667505.2 Acidimicrobiales bacterium
GGGGTCCGGGTGTCGCATGGCCGTCACCGGGTCAAGCCGCTACGCGGCTCCTGCGCTTCGCTTCGGCCCTTCGGGTGACCCGGCGCCGTCCACGCGACGCAGTGCGGCCATGGCCGTAAGCCAGCTTACGGCCACGGGCCGATCACCTGACGCACTCTGTGCGGGGATGCGTTGCGCGTGGTCGCACTATTCGAGCGCGCGATGGGAGCAACCTGTTCCCGTTCCCGTTCCCTCCAACTCCTAAGGGTTAGGCCGGAAACGACTGCGGGAACGCCTCGTGTTGTCCGTTTGCATCGACGACGGACTGCGGTGTCGCCGCGTTGTGCACCGTAGTGGCGGTGAGGCGGTAGCAGGCTTTGGAGGCTCGTTCGACGCGTCCGTTTCGGAGGAGTTCTTGGAGGATGGCGCTGACGGTCGCGTTTCGAGCCGCGGCGCGTTTGCGGATCTGAGCCTGCGAGAGTGGCTTCTCGGCTTCGGCGAGGACCTCGATGACACGCTGCTCAGCGGTGTGCGGCGCCGGCACGGTCTTGCCCGGACCCTGCCGGCGAAGCCGCAGGGCGGCCCCCTGACCGTCGTCGGCGAGTTCGAGCTCGACGTCGTCGAGGCCGCGAGCGGCACGATGCTCGACGGTCATCACGATCTGGTGGTCCCGGCGGCGCAGGTACAGGTTGCTGTCGCCCCAGGCATGCAGCTCCGAGGAGCCGCGAAGCGCCTGGCCCGGGCGCGTGGCGCCGCTCTTGCGTGAGTGGTGCACGAGCAGCACGGCGGTCTCGAAGCGGCGCTGCAGGTCGCGCAGGAAGCCGAGGATGGGAGCGATCTCGGCGACGGCGTTCTCGTCGACGCCGTGCAGGCGCACCAGCGGGTCGAGCAGCATCAAGCGCGGGCGGATGCGCTGCACGGTCTGCTCCAGGCGTTGCCTGTCGCTGCGGTGGTCGAGGCGCAACACGGGGACGTCGATGACGGCGATGTCGAGGGTGTCGAAGTCGGCACCGGCGGCGCGGGCGATGCCCTTCAGGCGGGTGCGCACGATGTGTCCGGCGTCCTCGGCGGCGAACATCAGGACCGGTCCGGGCTGGTCGGCTTCGAAGCGTCGCAGGCAGGGAACGCCGGCGGCGACCGCGACGGCGATGTCGAGGGCGAGGAAGGATTTTCCGCACTTCGGTTCGCCGCCGATGATGCCGACGGCCTGGCGGCCCCACAGTGCGTCGATGAGCCATTGCTGGTGGCGGGGGCGGTCCTCGAGCTCGACCGGGGCGCGTGTGGGCAAGGCGCTCACCGGCGCGTCCTCGTGCGCTTGGGCGTCTCGCCCCAGGTGTCGAAGAAGAGCTTTTCGTCGAGGACCTCACGGTCGAGCTCGGCGGCGCTGGCGAGCAGGGCGTCGGCCATGACGGTGAGCGTCCTGGGGTTGGCGCCGGCATGGGCGACGAGGGTGTCTTTGAGCGCGTCGGTCATCAGCGCGGGGTTGCCGGCCTCGTCGAGGAGATGGTCGAGGAGCAGTGCGAGGTCTTCGGGCTCGGTGGGGAGCACGACGAGGCGTTGGCGGATGCGCGAGGCCAGCGCGAGCAGCTCCGAGGAGCGCAGCTTCTCGAGCAGGCGGGTGTCGCCGCACAGCACGACGCTCAAGATGGCGCGGGAGTCGAAGTCGGTGGAGGCGAGCAGACGCATCTCGGTGAGCACGGTGTGCTGGAGCTCCTGCGCCTCGTCGATGAGCAGGAGCGGGCGCATGCGGGTGTCGTCGAGGTGGGCCCGCCAGCGCTCGCGCAGCATCTTGAAGCCGTTCCAGCGATTGTTGTGGACAAGCGCGATGCCGAACAGCTCGCCCATCTCGCGGTAGAAGTCGGCGAGGCGCGAGGAGGGATGGGTGAGCGCGGCGACGCGCAGCCCCTCGGTGCGTTCGGTGCGTTGGGCGAGCAGGCGCAGCGCGACACTCTTTCCGGTGCCGGGCTCGCCGGTGATGAGGGCGAAGCCGCCGGTGCGCACCAGATGGTGCTCGACGCGGCGGCAGAAGCTCTCCACCGCGGGGGTGGCGAAGAGGGCCTCGACGGGGAGCTCGGTGGCGAAGGGATTGAACTTCAGCCCGTAGAGGGTGAGCAGCTCGCGGTTCATGATGTCTCTCCCCGAGCGTCGTCTTTGCCCGGGTCGGGCGTCTCGTGATGGGGCAGCCAGGCCGAGGGCAGGCCGGTGGCGGCCTGGGCGTCGAGCATGCCCTTGAGCAGCGGCGGAAGCTCGCCCGCCCCCGCGCTGGCGCCCCCGCCCTCGTCGGTGCCGGGGCGGGCGCGACGGCGCACGCCATCGGCGTTGCCGCGCTTGTCGAGGGGGTACAGCGTGCACAGCCGCTCGCCGCTTCGCCCGTCGACCAGGTCGACGTTGCCGAGGTCCCAGCGCGCGTAGCGCACCCAGGCCTCGCGCAGGTGGCGCCACGGTTGGGGCACCTGGTAGCGGATGCTCTCGACCGAGACGGTGCCGTCGGAGCGCCTGAGCGTGCGCTTCCTGGTGATGCGGAAGGCCGCCTTGAGCTCGGCCGAGCTGGGGCAGGGTCTCGATGCGTCGACGCTCGCGGCCAGGCGTTGATGCGGCGTCATGGCGAGCTCGCGGTGCTTGCGGCGATGGTAGTCCTGCTCCAGCCAGGCGATGGTGGCGTCGTTGAGCATCTTCAGGGTGAGCGCGTCGACGCCTTCGAGCTGAGCCATCAGGCGCGATTCGACGGTGCCCCAGAACGACTCGATCTTGCCGTTCTGATGAGGGCTGTAGGCGAGCGTGGTGACCCCCACGATGCCGAGCCGAAGCAACCCCTCCTGGACCTCGCCCGCGGTCATCGCCGCGCCGTTGTCGGTGAGCAGGGACCTCGGCAGCCCCCGCTTCATCAACGCCTGGCTCAGCCCGTGGACGAAGACCTCGGCGGTCTCGGAGAGATACCACTGAAGGTGGCAGCCGAGGCGGGAGTGGTCGTCGAGGAAGCCGAGCAGGATGGGCGTCTTCCATTCGCCCGAGGCGGTCAGCACGCGGCGCTTGGCACTATGCAGATCGGCGTGCCACAGGGCATGGCTGCGCGAGACCTCGTAGCTCAACACCTCGCGGGCTTCGACCGCCGGCCTGGTCTCGCTCTCATGCCACTTGGGCCGGCGCTTGCGCACCAGCCCGCGAGCGCGCATCGCCCGGGTCAGCGTCGCGTACGACGGCATCGGGCCGAGCGCCGGGTCAGCCTCGACCCGCGCGGCCAGGTTCTCGTGGTGGAGCTGCGCCGACCACGACGGATGCGCCCGGTACTGCTCGCGCAGCGCCTCGATGAGCGCCGGCGACATCGCGCGCGGGCGCCCGGCATCGGCGCGCGGGCGCCGCTTGAGCGCCCCCACCGGGTCGTGGTCCGCCGCCCGCGCCTGGTAGTACCAGCGCTCGATGGTGGAGAGTCGCGAAGCGCACCGGGCCCTTGCCCGAGGGGTGCTCCCATTCGCGTTCGGCGAGCCGTTCGAGCTCGGCGCGCAGCTGCCCCGCCGGCGCCGGCGAGGCCAGAAGCGGCCCGACCACCGCAAAGCGCAGCCGCGCCCACCGCTCGCTCGCGTCGTTGCTGTTCATTGCGCCATCCCCCCTCGCTGC